>JACOYR010000001.1 GCA_016181765.1 Parcubacteria group bacterium
AAACGCTCCCGCCACTTGTCCTGCGGCACGGCCAAGGGATTCCTCGGCTTCGCCTCGGAATGACACAATCGGCGAGGAGCGAGGCGCAACATCCAACCCAAAGCGGGATGCAAGGCGTTCAGCCACAACGCCTTGTTGCCTCGTGACGCGCCCAAGGGATGAGGCCGCGAATTTCACTGCGGCCATAACCTGCTCCATTGGTTCAGAGAACCGTGAGTCAGCGGAAAGGGATGACGCAAGCTGGCGGGATCCGTCCGTGGCAAGGCCAAAGGATGCGGTGACCGCAAGCGATGCGGACACGCCCCAGTGCGCCCACACCTGGGGCGGAGCAACGAACAGGAACGCAATGGTTGCGGTAAGGCCTGCCGCGAGCAAACGGGTGGGATAAAACCGCGCGTTATCAGCGGACGCTTTCCAAGCGGCGCGGCCGCTAGGAGCAAGGGGCGGAATCGTTGCCTCTTTCTCTTTGGGCGCGCTCCCCCGGCCGTACTCATGGATCCACTCAATCTTGGTGTACCAGTTGCGGCCCACTTTTTTTGCGCGGAGTTTATTCTGGTTCACCCGCAGCTTAAGGTACGCGCCCGAATACTGCCCGGTGATTTTCGCGGCTTCGGCAAGAGAAATAAAATCATCTCCGGCCCGGCCGCGCGAAGGCTGGGACGCATCCCGAGGAGCGGATTTTGCCGCAGCCGTATACTCTTTAACCGCCGCTCTGGTGGTAACCCACTGCCTGCCTTTTTTGATTGCGGAAAGTTTGCCGTCTCTGGCGAGCAGGGAAAGATACTCCGCGGAGTATGGAGTAAGTTCCGCAGCCTCGGAAAGCGGCAGGTATTTATTTTTGTCTTTGTCGCGAGGCACGCTTTGTTTTATGCTTATTTTATTCGCTTTTTGTTGTATATACGATGGCCGTGATTTTGCGCGGAAAGGTATACGATAGCTATGCTTTATTATACCTATTCTTACGCTTTTTTGTCTATATGATATACGATAGTTTTCCACAGGATTAAAAAACAGACGCTCATGCGCTCATGCGGCGTCATGCTGGAGCGAGTGTACTCGCGAGCGATAGCATCTCCGTCAATATCCGGCTAGATTCTATCGCCGCCCAGGAGGCGGGCTCGAGAATGACGGGAATAATAGGCAAACGCGTAAGTCCTCATGGCATTATCATATACGATGCCGTCTTCATCCAGATTGCGCAATATATACGATACGCGCGCTTGTTTGAGCGCTATACGATAAAACAGCATAATTTTTTTATGCCTGCTGTTGCGATATACGATATCCCAAGCCTGATGCGCTACCTGTTCTTCTTGGTCACGTTAAAACCAAGGTATTTGCCTGTGGCGAGCCGGGTTTGCGCGTCTATGGCCGGAATTGAGCCGAACAGAATCATATTAACAGGAAACAATACCCACTGCAGGAGCATCATCGCGTAGCGGTACTTTTCTCCTTTGGGCGCGGGCGGAAGGAATACGACCGAGAGGATGGCGGTCGCGAACAACCCCGCGAGCGCGGCAGTCAGAAGCCAGTCCAGCACGAGCGGCGCGTTCTGGGCAATGACCGTTTCCTGGGTTGCGCGGTCCGCAAAATACAAAGGCAAACGGCCGAGGATGATGATGAGAATCGGAGCCGTTGCCCAGGAGTACATCCCCTCTGCCACATTAAAGAAGTATTTGAACTTCTTGAAGAAACTGATTTTTTTGTTGTTCCAGAAGTGCCACGCCATGTACGGGAAGTGCTCAATGCCCCAGGCCCACCTGCGCTGCTGGCGGTACACGGCCACAAGGGATCCCAAGAACGAGCCGGTTTCCACCGTGTCCATGGACACGGGCACGTACAAAGGGGTGACGGTGTAGTTTCCGTGGTAGTGCAGAAAGCACTGCAGGAAAATGCGCGAATCCTCGGTCACGAGGTCCGGCTCCCAGAACCCCACGACCACGAGCGTCTTCCAGCTCATGCTGTGCGAGGAGAACGTAAACAGCCGGTCCGGCCGCGAGAGGTCAGTAAGGAGCCAGAACGTGGTGCCGTTTGAAATAGTGCGCGTGATGGGGTTGGACTGCCAGATATTGTTGTTGAACAGGGCAACCGGCTGAAAACTCGTATTATGGGGCTTCTCGTGGGCTAAAAATTTGTACGTCAAATTGCCGAAGTATTCTTTGTGGACGATGGTATCAATATCAAACGCTGATACGATAATGCGTTCGTACGGGATAGCGAGCTTGTCAATTTGAATTTTCGCCTGTTTGGCGGCCCACACGTCATTGGAGCCCTTGCCCGGCTGTTCGCCCGGAAGCCCTTTTGGGTGCACCGTAACCCAAAATTTGAAAAATTTGGACCCGTATTTTTGGCGGATTTGCTCGGCAATCGCAAGGCCGTTTTCCTTGTCTCCTTCTTCAATGCCGAGTACCACCATGAACTTTTCCGTGTGATAATTGCTTTCAGCCAGGCCCTTGAACGTAGTGTCAATGACCCCGAAAGATTCCTGGTATGTAGGAAGGAAAATCAAATGGTACAGATCATTCCAATGAGACTGCATCCCGTCGCGCGAAACCGCGTTCTCGCGCTTGAGCAGGGCGAGCCAATCCACGGCTGTGTCGCGGCGGTAGTTTCGGTACGAGTTGAATAAATACACGAGCCAGTAGATCGCCTTGACGAGCCAGTACAAATCAAACAGAATGATGACGTAAATCGCGGCCAGGGGCGCAAAATACGAGAGTACGACAGAGCCGATCAAAGTCACCCACACCAGGGTTGCGGGTATGGTTTCCAGGAGGCGGTACAAAGGCTTATGGGAGAGTCTGGGCATATACGATACGAGTGGAATGATATTTGATGCGTATACGATGCAAGGCGCCCGCGCTCCCAGGCATCGTATACCAGGCAGAGCGTATCGTATACGATTCTACTCTAATTTAGCCAGCAGGCCTTTTGTTTTTACGTTGCTGAACATACGCCCGAAAAACCACGCGCCGAACAGGAGATAGGCAGCATCAAGGCCTGCTGCCCGCCAGAGCGCATCCAGGGGGAGAACGCCGGTTGCAAGCACTTCGCGCATGCCCTCAAAAATATGCGTGAGCGGGAACGCGAGCGCTATGGGTTGAATCCACTCGGGCAGGATTGAGAGCGGATAAAATACCGCCACAATGGGCTGGAGCACGAAGCTCGCGCCGAACGCCAGAACCTGGGCGTCCGTGCCGAACCTGAACACCACGCCCGTAATGAACAAGCCCAAGGCCCAGGCGAAAATCAAGAGCAGGCCGGTAAACGGGATCAGCGAAAATCCGAGCGTAAAGATGTTGAAGCCGTATAAAACGGCGCTTAATGCGCCCATCACCGCGAGCGTGATAGCTACCTTGATGATGCCCACCAGAATTGACGCGATGATGAACTCCGCGTTGGTCATGGGAGACACGTACAAATTTACGATGGAGCGGCTCCAGATGTCCTGCAGGTAGGAGATAGCAATGTCCTGCTGGGCGCGCTGGAACAGCATCCACAGCGTAATGCCCCCGAGGAATACGGCAACTATGGAAGCTCCCCCGGACTCAAATGCCCCTTTTTGCAGGTACACGGTGATGAACCCCCACACCGCGAGCGTTACCACGGGCCAGTACAGAATATCAAGCCACCTCGGAACTGACTTTTTCCAAAAGTAGAGGTGGTGCAGGATGATTGCGTTGATGCGGTGCAGTTTCATATCACTTTTTTACCGCGCCTTCGCGGGCGATTTTTAAGAATACGTCCTCCAAATCCGGCTCAGTAATGCTTATGTCCATGATGCGGTACCCTGCCTGGTATATCTTTCCCAAAATACCCGGGATTTCCTCGTTTTCGGCAGTGATGTGCAGGGTGTGGTCTGAAACTTTTCCCTTGATCTTGCGCTCCTCCAAAAACGCGGATAGGCCCTCGGGAACGCGTTCAAATGTCACGGCTAAGTCATGGTTCGGGATGAGGCTGGTGAGTTTTTTGGGGGTGTCGTTCGCCACGATTTCCCCGTGCGAGAGGAAGATGACGCGGCTGCACATGGCTTCAATCTCGGCCATGTTGTGCGACGTGTAAAGCATGGAAATGTTGCGGGTCCGGTGGATCTCTTTGAGGATTTCCCGGATCTTTTCCGCAATGTCCGGGTCCAGGCTGGAGGTTGGCTCATCCAAGAGCAGGAGCTCGGGGTCGTTGAGCAGGGCTTTTGCCACCATCACGCGCGTGAGCTGGCCGGATGACAAGGTCACCGCCTTTTTATCCTTAAGGCCGTACGCCTCAAACTCTTTGAGTAGCTTGGTGATGCGCTCTGTCCCTTTTACCCCGTAGAGCATGGCAAACACCTTGAGATTTTCCCACACAGTCAAAGATCCGAACAAATACACGTACGCGGATGTAAAGTTCATGCGCTGGAGAACAGCTTCGCGGTTTGCGAACGCATCCATGCCAAAGAGCTTTACCTCGCCCGCATTCGGGGTGATGATCTGCAAGAGAATCTGGATGGTGGTGGTCTTGCCTGCTCCGTTCGGCCCTAAAAACCCGAGTATTTCACCCTTTCCTATAGAAAAAGAAATGCCCTTGAGGGCATCAAATGCGCCGTATGATTTTTTGAGGCCGCTCACCTCTAAAATATTCATGCATGCCAGTATATCACAAAAATGGCTATAAATCAAACAAATTTTTATTGCAGAATCTGGAGCGCCGGGCCGAGCGGAATCGCGTCAAGTTCGTTCTGGGGCACAGTGCGCACGTTTTCCCACTTGTAAAGCAGGGCCTCAAAGTCTTGGGCCGAAACAATGGGCCGCTTTTTGCCGTCTGATACCGCGTACACGCTTGAAGAATCGCCCTTCACCAAGGCGCCGTCTTGAATCGCCCGCGGCATTGACGCGGCATCTCCGCGGTATGCCGCGTCAGCGTTCGTGATGTACGCGCTCACCGGATATGCCGCGAGAAAACCCTCCTCCACCTCAACCACGCTGGAAAAGCTCAAGCCAGCCGCAAGGAAAACCTCTTCCGAGATAATCGGCTGAAGGCTTCCGGCCGCGTTCACGCGGTACACGGCCGGGCTGCCCATTTCTTTCACTAAGGCGCCTGCGGCAAATGGAACATCAGCCCCCTGCGCATAGAGCTCAAGCTGGCGGCTGGAAGGCAGATTGATAATGTCATTCCAGTTGAACTGCGACTCAAAAATGGCGGCTGAACGGATGAGGCGCTTTTCATCACCCGCAATATACCACACTGCGGACGAGCCCGGAGCCTTGAGCAGGGTTCCGTTCGGGTACGCGCCCACGGTTGAACCCAGGACCTGGCCTTCGGTTTCAGCCGGCGGTTGCGCGCCTGTGGTCAGTTCTCCGGTGGACGGATTATAGGTCTGGTATGTGGTTGGCGCGCTTTGGCCGCTACCTCCCCCGCCGCCCGAAACAGGGGAAGTGATCACGGCATTCTGCTGGGTCTGCGCAGACGCTTGATTGCTTGAAAGAGAGCAGTTAGCCGCGGCATCGCAGATGTAGATGACTGCGTAGTAGTTGGTTCCCGCGGAAAGGCTTGAAAGCGCGAGCGCGCCAGCGCTTGAGGCGCCCAGGCTTGAGTAGCCGGACGTGTTCTTGTCAATCAAGGTTCCGTTTGCGCTGGTGACGCCGCTTGAGGTTGACCAATAAAACTTGTAGGTTGAAAAATCAGACGCGCTGTACGTCGGAGTCCAGCTGAAGTTGGCTTGGGTCTGGCCGCTTGAGCTGGCCGCGAGCGTCGCGATTGCCGGTGACGGGACAAGCGTGTCTATGGTGAACGTTCCATTGCTGGTTGACGAGAGCGTGAGGCCCGCGTAATCGGTTGCAGCGCTGACGGTTATTGTTGCGCTTCCGTCAAGGTATGCGGACGCATCATCAAGATTCACGGTGTAGGCGTAGGTCCACGCGGTCCGGTCAGTTCCTGAAAGCGTCAGATTCGTTGCGCCAATGTCCGTGGTTCCCTGCTGGTTGATGGCAATCTGCGGGGTTGCGGCTGTGGTAATGGGTTCGTTAAATGTAACCGTGACAGTCAGCGCTCCGGCTTTGGCGGAAGTGACTGCGGCGCTATTTTGAGTGTACGTGACGGTTGCGGTGGGCTGGGTTGTATCTTTGGTCCAGGTGTTCAGGCTGGTCCGGCTGCCTTGGTTGGAAAGCGGGTTGCCGGAGGTATCATAAATGCCGCTGCCCGCGATGTGCGCATACAGAGTATTTACGGACTGGCCCCAGGTTGAGATGGTGTTGATGTCCGCCTGTGCGAGCGTAAACGTAACTGTTGCGCTGTCAGTTGTGGAAACCGTTGCATTGTCCAAGGTCAGGCTGTTTCCGCCGCTGGATGCATCCGCGAGCGTGATTTTGGTCTTGTCGGTTGCGGACACATCAATGGTTTCGTCAAAATTGAGCATGAGCGCGCCGGTTGAATGGACATAGGCGTTTGAGCTGGCCTGCATCTGGGGCGGAATGCCGTCCGTTGCCGTGTAGCGCACGGTTTCGGTTGCGTCCCCGTTTGTGGTCAACGTGTTGCCGCTTGAAGTAACTGTAACCAAAACCCAGTATTGCCCCGGGGTAAAGGACGCGGGAACGCGGATGCTCGGGCCGTAGATTAACGTATCCGTAATCGTGGCTCCGGCAAGGTCAAACGTCAAATCCGCTGACGTGCCATTCAGAGAAAGAGCCGCGGAAGTGGCGCCGGTAAATCCATGGCCTGCGATGCCTGAACCTGACGTACAGCCGTTTGCCGTGCCATTAAAAGGAACAGCGTTCGCATTGTTGCACGAAGAAGGGTTAATCCCGGTCACGATCGGGCCCGTGGTGACAGTCGCCGTATCGCTCGTTGCGGCCGTATCAGTAGAAAATGTAACGTTGAGCGTGTGGTTGGCGCCGAGCGACCCTCCCGCGGCAACAGTAGCGGTAAAACGGATTACCGCGTTGCTCGCGGTGTTAAAATTCCAGGTAACGGTTTGGCCGCTTGAGCTGGTTGAAGCCGCAGGAGCGGAAAACGCAGTGGCAGTATAACTCAAATCAGAAGGCAGAGTAACGCTAAAGGCGCCGGAGGACGTGTTGTTGCCGAACATCTGGAATTCAAGCGTTTCGCCGGGTTCGGCGCGGACCGAGGCGGCAAAACTGCCGCCGGTATTTTTAACGCGAAACTGCGGCGCGGCCTGCGCTTCTGCCGCAACTGCGAATGACGCCGCAAACACGCCCGCCATAATAAAAGTTTTTAAAACAGAACGGATTGAGAGGTCAAAATGGTTCATATAATTCAATTGACGGTTAGGCGCGCCTCCTGCTCTGTATCGCCCACCAGAATAGTGTAGGTTCCTGACGTAATGGCGGCAGGAATTTCCGCGGTTAACACTCGTTCATTAATCTTTTTAGGATTTTCCAGAGCATGCGTCCGAGCACTGCCCTGCTTGCTCAAGAGGAGCTGGAGGCTCTCGTCCAAATGTATGCCCTGCAGTACCAGGGTGCGCTTGGCGCCGGATTTGATGAGGCTCGGCGTGGCAGCCGCCACAACTGCGCGGCCTTTTGAGGGCAGGATTTCAAAAGAAAGCGTTTGGCCGAGTGCCGTGCTGTTGCTGAACAACTGGACGGAATATGAGCCAGGCGCAAGCCCGGCCGGAATGCCCGCCTCCAAGAGCTCGTTGGAAATCAAGCGCCACACAAGGGCTGTGCCGGTCCCGGCAATCGCAAGCGAGGTTACGCCGGAAAGGTCTTCCCCGGCAATCAAGACCCCTGTGCCCAAATCCTCGTACGCGTACCGGGGGTTCATGCTGTACGCTTTTGGCTCGTAAAACGTCTTCTTGGCAAGTGAAACGCTTGAGCGGCGAAGCGTAGAGAACAGGCTTGCAACGGTCCGGCTTGAGAACTCGGAAAAACCCGCTGCCGATATCACTGCCTTGCTCTCAAGGAGCGGAGCTTCGCTGTTTGCGAAAGAGGCAGTATCACTGATGCTCGTCTGCCACGAAAGGTCAATGAACTCGCCGGGTTTGAGTTCGGGAACTGCTATGCCCCGGCTGTTCAAGCTGCCCCCGGTTGCGCCCAGTACGCGGCTTGCGAATGAATCTTCGCGGTACGAGTCCCACTGGCTCGTTTCGGCAGTGATGCGGATGCCGCGCACGGGCTCGGGGTAGCCCGCGTCCAGGCGGATGAGCATAAAATGCTCAAGCACGTCCCCGGGTTGGGCCGTGGCGGCAAGCTGCCATTCGGTTTCTTTGGCCGAGAGGTTGCGCACCTTTTGTGACACCTCAAGCGGCAAGCGGTTCCGCGTCATACTCGTCTCACGGATAACCGCGAGCGCGGCTGCGGCCAGCATACCAATGAGCAGTACGGTTCTCGCATGGGCCTGCATGTAGCGCACCAACCGCATACAGTTAAATTACAAAGAGCTGAATGTTGTAGGTAACAATGCCGCCTCCGACTCCTTCGTTATCATCCGCGGTTACGGTGATGGTCTGGCTTCCGGTTGCTCCGTTTGCGAAATACGTAAACGTGATCGTAACCCCGTTCTTGGTTGAAGCGGTAATCGGCGAGACCGGGCTCGGGGCAACGGAAATGGCTCCGGTGGAAGGCGTTGCCGTGTAGTCCAGATTCTCGTCATTCACATCAGTCAGGTCAAAACTGATCACCTGGGTGGCGCCGGAAGAGATCACAATGGTTTCGGTCGGCGTGATGTTAGTGATGGTCGGATTAGTGGGCGGATACGGCACGGACGCGCTCACAGCAACGCCCGCGTCAACAATGGTCACGGGCACGGTGCGCGAATCGGTTGCCGTTGCAAACCCGTTAGCCCCGGTTTGAATGGTAACATTGTAGTTGCCGCCCGCGGCCGGGTTCTTGGTGAACCCCATGGTAACAGTGACCATTGAGCCCGGTGTTAGGGTTCCCGAAGACCAGCCGAGCGTCAAAACCCGCGTGGCGCTATTAAGGTCGCCGTTTACCACTGCGTCCCAGGCAACGCCTCCGCCCGAAACCGCAACGTCAGCCGAAGCAATCACGTTCGTAAAGTCAAACCCGGAAGCCCAGGTGATCTTGAGGTCGCCTGGAGCCGGGACGCTCGTTACCGGCTTGAATGAAATGGTCTGCGTGACGCCGGTCTTTGAAGGCTTGTGGTTGGAAAGCGCGACCGAAACGCCGGTAAGGTTCGCGGCGCGGCTTGAACCCGCCATCAAACCCGTTGCAATGGCGGCTGCAATCAACATGCTGAATTTTCGGCTTGATGCGTTCATATTAATTTTCCATGCGCTGTTCCGCTTCCAGTTCCTCGCGGAGCGCTTGCTTGAGGCGCTCGCGTGAATGCCTGCGCCAGAATGTGATGAGGCTAACGAGGACGGCAAGCCCGAAAAGCGAAGGCAGGATAATCATCCAGGGAATAATCCAGAAATGGATGGTCTGGCTGGGAAGTTTAGCGTCTCCGTAAGAGAGGTTGAGCTCTGCGGTGTAGCGCCCGAATCCAATGCCTTTCCATATGATTTCGCGCTCCCCGCTCTGGTTCAAAATGTGCGAACCATACCCTTTCCATTCAGAAAGGAATACGCGGGAAGAGTTGGGAAGCACGTTTCCGCCGGTATCGTTCACCGGCACATAGTGAACGAGCGTGCTTCCGGTGATGGCTCCGGACGGGGTCTGCGTGATTTCCTCTCCAACGCGCACCAATTCCGTGCCAAACATATTTGATAAGGTGATGGTTCCGCTCGGTTTCAAGTGCACGTTTCCGGTGTTCGTGAACCGGACCGCAATACTAACCGGAAACTCTGAAAAGATTGACCTGGGTTTGGCTTGGCTTACTGCTTCCGCTTCCGTGCCCGCAGGAAAGGCTTTAAAGATAGTCACCTCTCCGGCCTCGCGCACCTCGCCCGCAACACGCACGAGCAAGAGCACGCCCACTTTCTGCTGGACCGCAATGGTTCCGGACTGCTCGGTTACCGGCGAAAAAAAGATGGTTCCAAAGTGCCCGCCCGCTTCCGCGTTTTCCGGGACCGCAACGCTGAACGGGATTTCCAGCTGGCCGCTTGGAGGCACGGTAATGGCTTCCACGGGCAACGCAATCCAGGAAGAGAGCGAAAACGCGCTCGCATCATCACCCTCAACGAATGCCGGTTTTCCGGCCTCGCCTTGGGCTGTGAAGTCCGCAATGGAAGGGATGAGCACCAGAGGCTCTGCGTCGCCATTGGTGATAGTGATGGCGCCGTTTACGCGTCCGCCTTTATCAACGCTAAACTCAAACTTGGGCGGGGAAACCGTTATATTGGCGGCAACCGCAGGAAGCACATGGCCGGCTATTCCAAAAGCCGCTAATCCTGTGGAAATCACTAAATATGCTAAATTTTTGCTTACACTAGGGAAAATTTTCATACAATCCACTAATTTTTTACTAATACCAAAAACTATAGCATATTTTATATTTTTTGGCAAGGTGCTTGCTAATTTCTGCCAGAGTCCCCTGCCCTTCGCAAGGAAAGGCAGAGTCACTGGCAACAACCAACTATTAGAAGGTTGGGGTCAATGTGAAAGTCAGGGTGTCGGTGTAGTCCCCTGCTTCAGTGTCGTTCGCAACGCGCGTACCCACGGTTACGGCCTGGGTTGCGGATACCGGCCCGGTTGCGGATACCACGTCCTGGGTTGCCCGCATGTCGCGGCCCGCGACGCTCGTGATCACGTTGTCAACCGCGTCAAACGCCACGGCTGCGGTTCCGCCTGCTGCTGTTGAAACTTTGTAGTAGTCAGCTGCGGCAGTATTGGCTGTCGCGGCAATGCTCTGAACGCCGATTTCGCGGTCATTCGCATTGTCGCGGGTTCCGTCCGCATCAACGTCAGTCGCAAGGCCGGTTGAGGCCGCGGTGACGTTTACCCCGCCAACGCCGTTGGTTGCGTAGGTGACGTTTATGTCATCCTCGGAAAACGTTCCCGGAACGAGCTGGCCAAACGCTATGGTCTGGTTGCCGTCCGTGCCGTTTGCGAGGGACATAGTGAGGATCGGAACAACGGTCGCTGACACCGGAACCTGGTTTGCAGTCCCGAAGTTGATGAGTGCCGCGCTGAAGTTGGAATCCGTGTCCGAGTACGTAATCACGTACGCGGTGTTGTTGGAAAGCGCGGCGCCGAGTGTAAAGACCAGGTCAGCTCCGGCAGCCGGATTTTCAACGCCGTCTTCGGTAACTGTGAACCGTCCGCTTGCGTTCGCGGCGTTATTGAGTGTGTCTGCCGTGTTGGCATCCCCCACAAAATAAGCGCTCGCCGGAACCAAGCTGCCCGCAGTCAAATCAACTGCAGTGCCGTTTGAAGCGGTGCTGATGGTGATGGTAGCTGAATCAGCCATTTCCAGGTCAACGCCCGCAGGAAGCCCCACAGTGAACGTGATCCGGTCAGATGATGCAACCGTAACCGCCACGCCAGCGGCGTTTACGGGCCCGATGACGTTCGCCGCCACGAGCACTAACGCCGCGAAAGATGCAATAATCTTATTCATAATCATGTCTCCTTATATTCCCATTACTCCGTTGATTACGACCGTTTCAACGTTTATAGGTAATGGTTATTAATCCCGCGCTGCTGCTGATAAGGTGAGCGCAGGTGGCTGCCCGCTTTTGGCGGGCAATCATCTGGGCTCATTCACGCTAGACCCCTCAACTTCGTTCGGGGTGACGGCGTGGCTGTTAATATTCAGGAATCACGACAAATTCAAGCGTACCGCGGTAATCGCCTGCTGGTTGCGCAATACCCGGAATGGTGGCGCCTACGTCAAACGTGTACGTATCAACCTGCGGTGCCGCTCCGTACGGAATCGCGGGCTTGGGAACGTTCACGATTGAAACCAAGGCCGCGCCCGCGAGGTCAATTTTATCGCTCCAGCCTTGTGAATCCTGCTTGATGTCCACATCAGCAATGGTGTTGCCAAATCCATCCCCAAAGTCAGGGTTAAAACGCGCGTAAATCGTGTACCCCGCGCCCCAGCTGGAAATTGACACGGTCTGCTGTTCAGTCCCGTCTGACTCATCAAAAACATTGCCGTTGAAAGTGTACACAACCGGATTTGCAGTGACGGTAACCTCAAGCTGGTCAATCCAGAAGTTCCACGTTTGGGTTGTTTCCGCATTGCCGGCCACATCAACCAAATCCAAGGTAATGGAGTGCTGGCCCGGAGCAAGAGTCGCGGCAATGTCAAACTCAAGCATGCCTGTGCCCGCATTGTAAACAGGCGCCTGGGCTCCGGCGTCGTATTTGAACACGGTTGAACCCAAATCCGGAGCCTCGCTGATTGCGATGCGTATCTTGGGCGAGTAATCAACAATCAGCTGATCGCTGTTCGGATATGAGTTTGCGATATCGGTAATTGGAGCCTGGCGGTCAATAATGCTTTCGCCCGCCGCTGCTTCGTTTACGAAGTTAAAGGTGTCAATAACCGTGCCCGCGCTAATCGCGAGATCCGCCGCCGTAAAGCCGGTGTTGTTCAGCCCATTGACGGTGAGATTGACAATCTTGTCGTTCCCGCCCGAAATCACAGCCGCGGTTGCGGTTGTGCCCGTGGCGGTGTAATTGGCAAACGCGCCTGCGCTGGCAAGGGACTTGTCCCATTCCACTTCAATCAAGGTATCGCTCATTGCGCGCGCCTGCACAACAACAGGAGGAAGGCCGATGGCGAAATTCGCGTCCGACTGATCATTGGCCGCGTTTCCCGCCGCATCAGCTGCGGTGATGCGGACTTTGACTGCAGTGAAATCAATTAACGGCGCGGTCCACGCGTACGCGCCGTCATTTGCAACGTTCCCGGCAATGGGGTTCCAGGCAAGGCCGTCAGTCGTATATTCCAGGGTAATCGGGTTGGCTGCCAGGTTAAAGTTGTCCGTGATTGCGGCATTGTTCCAGGTGATAGTCCGGTTGGTCCCGGCTATCCACGCTTCTCCTCCGTTCGGGGCTGTGAGTGCGTTCGCCGGAACTGCTGGAGCCGCAGAGTCAATGGTAAACTGATTATCAGATGTGTCGTTTGATGTATTGTTGACTTGGTCAACCGCGGTGATGCGGACTAAAACCGTGTTTGAGTTGATTGAGGGAACAGCCCAGCTGTGCGTGCCGTCATTGGCCTCGTTTGCGGCGATGAGATTCCAGTTTGAGCCGTCAATTGAGTACTCCAAGGTGATGGGATTGGCCGCGAGATTTGTGTCCGTAATATCGCTGCTCGTCCAGGTGATGTTTTGGGTGGAACCTCCGGGCCACGCGATTCCTGGCGCTGACGGAGCCTCAAGCGCGGCCGCCGCGATTGCCGGAGCCGTGTTATCCGCGACAATCACCGCATTGTTCGTGAAGAGCGCGGCATTTCCCGCAGGGTCAGTTGCAGTGATGCTTACGCCGAGGTTCTGGTTGCTGGTTCCTGCGGCGCTGGCAAAGTTCCAGACCGCCTCTCCTGTTGAGGTGTTATAGGACGTCGGCGCCACAGAAATATCGCTCGGGTTTCCAGTGATGGCTGTTAGATCTGCGGTAATATCTGATAGAGCCATTCCCGCTTGGAGCGCATCCGTGATGACAGCGGACAGAATGAATACGTCCCCGTTCTTGATGAGCGTCGTGATATTATGCATGGTTGAGTTCGTGACAACAACATTCGCGATAACCGGCGCGGCCGTGTCATAGGTTATTGACTCGCTCACCGCAGTACTGGTGTTTGGAGCGCTGATTGCGTTATCCGTTGCGCGGGCGTACACCGTAAAATCATCATCCTTGTCCGGGATAAAGTCAGAACCTGCGTTCAGGTACTTCCAGGTTGCAAAGCTGTCAAGTGAAGTTGCGCTGAACCAGACCGCGGTCAGCGACGTCCAGTCGGTTCCGTTCCAATAGTTTCCGCTTGAATCCCGGACGGCAACCTCCACGCTTGCGACGCCGGCTCCGCTATCTGCCGCGGTTCCGGCAATCGGATTTGCCGCATCCCAGCTTGCCGCGTTGAATGGCGAGTTCGCGGCCAAGGGGCTTGTGATGGCAACAGCCGGGGCGGTTGTGTCCTTGATGGTGGTTACTGCCGAGGATGTGCCTGTATTCGGCGCGCCAAACACGCCGTCAATTGCGCGGGCTGTGATGGTATACACCACTGCTTCGGGCGTACTCCCGTCCGGCGTAAAGTTGTAGGTCCAGTTTGCGAAATTATCTGCGGTTCCCGCCGCGTTCCAAGCGGCCCCTGCTGACCATGCCGCGCCGTTCCAGTACTGCAAATCGCTGGAGCGCTGGATGGAAACCGATGCGCCAGCGATGATTGTGCCGCCCGGGTCAGACGCAGTACCTGCCACCGTAACAGCGCTTGCCTGGTAGGAGCCGTTTGCCGGAGCCGTGATATTCACGTTCGGGCTTGATGTGTTTCCGGTGAGCATAACCAGGGCGCTGTCAGCCGTGTTGCCCGCCTCATCAGTTGAGCGGCTGCCCGTGATATAGGTATCGCCGTCCGTGATGGTTGGCGTAAAATTATAGCTCCACGTGAGAAAATCATCCGCGCTCGTTGCAGTGAGCCACGTCTGCGCGGCGACCCATGCGGAACCGTTCCAATACTCTTTAGGGGTTGGGCTGAAGTTCTGCAAAAATACCTCAACCTTGGATAGTCCGGTTGTTGAGCCGTTCACCGGCATGTGCGTGCCCGCATCAGACGCGGTTCCGGTTGCCGTAAAACTGCCCGCAATGTGGTTGCCGCTTGAGGGCGATCCGTACGCGGCGCCGGGATTGGCAGTGTCAATCTCAAATGTATTGTTGGGCGCGGTCTGCGGAGTTGAGACATTGCCCGCGTCATCAATCGCGGACACGCGCCAGGAGTACACCCCGTCCGGCAGTGCAACCATGGTGGACGTGGCAGAGAGAGACGTGAGAGCGCCTGCGGTCTCAAGGCTCGCGATGATTGAACTGAAGTCCGGGTTGTCGTCAATTTCAACGCGGTAGCGGCTCACATCAGCGGACAAAGACGGCGCCCACACGAACTGCAAAGAGTTGCTCGGCCCGAATCGGACCACGGTTGAGTTCAACGTGGTTGGGCGGACCAGGGAATCAGGCGCATCAGGCGCCGTGAAATCCGTTGCCGCGCTTGCGGTACTCGCGTTCTGCTCAATATTTCCAACTGCGTCCTGGGAGCGGACTGCAAATATATACAACGAATCTGCGGAAAGCGGCGGAGTCACATGCTGGTTGGCGCCGACCGGAACAACTGCGACGGGAGCGGCATAATTGACAAAACCTGAACCGTTGTTTGAGTATACGTTGTATTGGGTTACATCTGTTTCCGGGGATGATGCGGTCCAGGTGAGCGTCGCAACCAAAGTGCCGGAGTTTACGCTTGCGGTCAAGTTTGCCGGAGCAGGAGGCGCTACCCCGTCAATAGCCGCGCTTGATGCGGCATCGCGGTATGAACCCGTGTTGGCGCCGTTGTTTGCGAAGAACACGCGAGGCGTTCCGGCAGCCGAATCACCTGCCTGCACAACGTAGGTTCCGGAGTAGTTGGCGCCGCTGCCGCCGAGAGGAAATGAGATTGAGCCAATCTCAACGCGCGCCGCCTTGCCAGCTGTGCCGGATGCTGTTGCGGTGATCACATCACCCAGCTTGTAGGTGTTCGTGTTGACGGAGAAAGACGAGATGGCGGGAACGTTGGCGATGGTAACGGTATTTGTTTCCATGCTCGCCTTGCTTGTGGCGCCGTTTGCATCTGTGAAATAGAGCGTTGGCCCGCTCCACGCGAGCGAGGACGTGCCCTGCGGCACGAAATCAGCAACTTTGACAGTGTACTTGTAGTTCTTAAAATCAAACGGAGCAAGAATTCCGATATTCAAACCCAGGCCGTCAAAGAATGACGTGTTGTCATCAGCCAAAGCGTTCCAGGTGACGCCGTCCGGCGCAAGCTGGTACGTTGAGTCATCAATGTATGCGGTGTTTGAACCGGGCTCATCAACCAAGCGTACGCTGGTAACGATTGATGCGCCCGCGTTAACCGCATAGTGCGTGATTTTGAACTCCTGGCCCGGCTCTAGGGTGATGCTGTTGCCCCAGTCAGCCATGCCGGTTTTCCACACTTTTGCGCCAATCAAAATATCGTTGTTCGCGGAAACCGCAACGCCAATAATGCCAGATGCGATAAGCACGGCAATGACGAGGGGTGAGTAGATGAGTTTTTGGGCGATTAACCGCACAAATCCGATTCAAGATAAGATACCACCGTACCTTTTTTGCAAAAAAATGTCAAGGAAAACAAAAAGAAGAGCCGGCCATCAAAAGCTGATAGCCGGCCTGTTAGTTTCCCCTTTCCTGGGGTTGAAGAACGTTTTGTTACGGGGAACCGAGCACCACGATGTTGCTCGCGGCGCTAATCTGCGCGTCCGGGCTTGTGCCATTGCTGGCCCTGACCCGTACGTTCCAGATTCCGCCGCCCGGGAATGTCCGGGACAATGTACTTACTGTCCCGAGCGTTTCCCATGCGCCGCTGCTGCGTTGGCCTTCCCATGTAACCGTAGGACCTGGAGTGCCGGACGCGCTCACCGAGAACTCAACCACGGTATTGACGGAGACGGCGCTGGTGATGGGGCTGCCGTTGACCGTGACGCTCACGTTGGAAAGCGCGGGCGCGACTGGCTGGGGCGCCGGCTCGGGCTCGGGTTCTGGCTCCGGAGGCGGGGGCGGCGGAGGGGGTGGGGGCGGTGGGGGCGCAACTTCCGCTGCGGCCTGGGTGAACTCAACAGAGCTCGTACCCGAACCCCCGAGGAGCGTCTCGCCGGTGAACTCAAGCCGCCACGCGATGGTGCGAGTGGCGGTGTTCGCCGGAGGCGTGAATTTGATATCCGCCCACCAGTGCGTGGGCCCAGAGGACTGATTCAGGCCCACATCAAACGAGGAATACTCCACCTCGTCCTTGTACGCAACCGCGCGCATGGTGCGCGACACATCCACGCTGGATGAGACATCCGTACGGATGTCCATGTCCCGCCCCGAAGCCGGCGCGCTGGTGTAGCGCGTCAGTTCGGCGCGGACGTTGGCCGCGCGCTCGGGCACGGTAAGGCTGTCGCGCAGCTCCGCGCGATTGCCTCGTGTGTCCACCGCATAGAGCAGCACGCCGTACCGGCCCGGTTCCAACGCGTTGTAGTCTGCATGGCCGGTGAACGCACTCCCATCGGCCAAGGCGCTGGAATCTTTGGCCCCGACCCGGAGGTTGTAGCTCACGGGCAAGGACTCTTCTTCCTCAATTGAGTACGTAACTACCGTACCCGTAACATTGAGCGAGACTGCCGGCGGGGTAGTGTCCGGCGGAGCCAGGACCGTAACGGTCTGTGTTGCCGCAAGATCCTCGTAGGAGAACCGCACGGTTACGCGGAACGTGCCGTCCGCGTTAGCAACGGTGTCCCTTGAACTTGGCACCGGCTCTACCGCCTGCACCAAGCTCGGGACACCGTCATACAGAACCGTCAGGAGGCCCCGTGCCACAGCGCTTTGGCCGTAGGCAACGGTCGTATCCTGCGGGCTTACGAACAGCGCCCGGGTGATGGTGCTGACCGCGCCTGCGGGAGTGACCACGATCTCGCGCGGCGGCTCCCCGGGAGCGGGGAATGAACCCTTGATGATGACGTCAAAGGGCTCAAATGCGGGCGGCTCCTCCAGGCTCTGCACGTGGAACCGGTATTCCGGCTCCATGGCTTGCAGAGCCTTTGCGCCGGGCTCGGGATCGTTGAGGCGCTCATGGAGAGCGTCCCACGCAAGCCGGAAAGACTCCTCATCCATGCGGCCCCTCGGCGCACCCTCGTACAAAACCGGGAATGCGATTGCCACAGGCTTGCCCGAAGCACGCGGACTTCTCCTGCCGAAGTTGTCCGCGAATACGAAGAAGTCCGTGAAGTCCACGATGCCATCGCCGTTGAAGTCAAAGACCGGATTGAACCGGCCTGACTCTTCCCTCAAGCCGAAGACATCCGCGAACAGGAAAAAGTCGTCAAAGCCCACGACGCCGTCGCCATCCCCGTCAGCCGTGATTTCCGGAGCGAAGAAAGCGAGGGTCGCATCCGCCTGCGCGGTGGCAGTGGCGAAGCGTGTTTCCACCAGCGTGGGAACTCCGCCAATCACCCGCGGCTCGCGCAGGTATCCATCCACCTTGACCCGTCCCGTAAGGGTCCGGCCCGTGATGTCGGATAAACGCAGGAGCGCGTTGTCCTGGGGCAGTGCAGCGAGTTTGTACACTGGCTCGCTTGCCGGACCCAGAACCGTATCGTCCTTGTCCGAACGGCCCGCGCATCCGAGAATCGCGGCCGCGAAAAGCAGTGCGACGATCTGTCGCATGGTATCCTCCTCGGTCTCTCAAGACCAGTGTGTACCGTGTGTGCAGGAATATTGTCAACGACCGGTTTTGCATGCCCATTTTGGGCGGGTTTCAGTACAGCCTAATTTTAGCCCAAAATAGGTATCATCATACAAGAAATACATACAAAAGTCAAGCGCCGATTCGGTGCTTGGCCCAAAATGGGGCATGTCCCCATTTTATTACGCCAAACCTTGCAGTAAATACCCTACCCCATAGGCTGAAACCGCGGCAATGGCGCCAACGCCGAGCATCTCAATGCCCGAAATAATCCAACTTTCCTTGGTGATCAGAGAGCGCGCGGCGCCCACCGCGAACAACGCAATGGCAGTCATCCCAATGGCTGTGTAAAACACATTCCCGAATTCAACGCCAAGCACGTACGGCAGGAGCGGCAGCAGTCCCGCAGCCACGAACGCAACAAACGTGGCAACGCTGTTTGATATGGGCTTTTCCTCTTCTCCGGGAATGATGCCGAGCTCCGCCACCATCATCTCATCAACCCATAGTTTTTTGTCGGCGGTGATGGTTGCAACAATACTCTCCAGTTCCTTGCCTTTGAATCCTTTGGCGCGGTAGATGTGCTCAATTTCTTTGCGCTCTTCATCCGGAATATTCACGGTTTCCCACTCCTCCATGCGGCGCTCCTTTGCCTGGAGCTGGTTTTCGCTCCGCGTGCCCAGAAAATTGCCCGTAGCCATGGCAACCCCGTCCGCGAGCAGATTCGCAAACCCGAGGATGAGCACGATTTTCGGCTCAAGGGATGCGCCCGCGACTCCGGCCACCACCGCGAACGTGGTCACAATTCCGTCATTCGCGCCGTACACCATGTTGCGCAGGTACGAGCCCCGGCCCGCGTGGTGGTATTGCTCCATGGCTTTGCCGTGATGGTGCGCGGCTTTGACTTCCGCGATCATTTGTTGTTTTTGGTTTTTGTCCATGCATTCAGTATACACCAAAATTTGAAATAAAAAAAATCGGGGCGGCACGCTACCTATGCGTACTCGCCCCCGGCGCCTGTGGCCTGAAAAAACCTCGCGTTCCGCTTATGCCCCGGAGGTGATCCGGACCAGCACCCGCCGCGCCGCATCAAGCAGTTCAGCGGGCCGCACGGGCTTGCAGAGGATCTCGGCGACTTCGGAATTCACAGCCGCGCGCTCCTCCGCACTCATCGCGCCGCTCAAAACGATGAACGGGCATGTTCGGACGTCAGCGCGGATGGCGTTAATGAGCGCCACCGCGGTCAGGTTTCCGAGGTGGAAGTCCGTGACCACGAGATCTACGGACCCGCGGCAACCGCGCCACCGCCTGAAGGCGTCGAGCACGCTGTCCGCGAACAGCACCCGGTATCCGTCGCGCCGGAAGATCTCTGCAACAAGATTCCGCACCGGCTCCTCGTCATCCACGACCAGGATGGTCATGGGCGTCCCCTCGCTCATCCAGTCATTCGTCCTTCCTGTCATCGCCGCATACCCTCCGTAACGGGTTTGGTGTGAAGACATCTTTTTGTAGAACTAAAGAGCAAAAATAGTATAACACACTTCCTTAAAAAACGCAAGTTTGCATCAAAAAAGAACCCAAAGGCTCCGCTCAAATCAATGGCTCGGGGGCAGGGATTTGAACCCCGATTCACGGCTTCAAAGGCCGCTGTCCTACCATTAGACGACCCCCGAATAATTATGAGGTTTTGTTTTTGAGTTTTTTGTCAAACGTCAAGAGCGGCATCCCGTGCAGCCGCGCGAGCGAAAGTAAAAAGCCGTCTACAAAGTGCATCCCTCTGCTGTACCATGGCCACATACCCATAAGGGCGCGGCGCTCGGGTACCCGCAACCAACGCTGGCTGACAAAGAGTTCTAATTTTTCCGCTACCTCACCCCGTTTCTTCTGGTAAAACGACTCAAGCACGAAGCTCGCTTCCGCCACCACGAGCGGGGTAACCATAATGCGCCGCGCTCCCTGCTGGGCTTGCCGGAACCACGCCGCTGCCTCTTTCTGTTGCGCGCGGTTATCACCGACTAAAAAACGAATCAATACATTAGTATCAAGCAGGCAGGTTTTCATGCGCGCCGCGGCCACTGCTTCACAAACGCGTCCCGGGCGGACCGAAGTTCTCTGTCGCTCAATGAGACCGGGGACTTGAGTGATCCTTCCAGAGACCAAAAATCATCCGTCGGCTGTACGACCATGCGGTTTCCCTGCTCTTGAATAAGCGCTTTGGCGGCTCCTTTGATGCCGAATCGCGCGCGCATTGACTTTGGAATGGTGAGCTGCCCCTGCCGCGTAATTGACACAATCTGGTTCATATTATTATTTCTAACAATAATGCAATAATTCTTTTCATTATCATATATCAAAAATAATAGAACGTCAAGTTTATACCCTCATATACCTCCGCAAGGCAAGGCTCGTCGCGAACACGGAAATGAGGATGATGCCAAGAAGCTCGCCCCCGAAAATGAGGGCTACGTTTTGGTTGAGGTACGAGAGCAAGGTGAAATCAACGGGCCCGAGCAGGCCCACCACGTAGGGGTCCGAGAACGTGGCCGCCGCGTACCCAAGCACGAACGTGATGCCGCTGCCCACCATGGCGTACAGGATGGCCTCGCCCACGAACGGCCCGCGGATGAACGAGTTGGAAGCTCCCACGAGCTTCATGATGCCAATCTCGTCGCGGTGCGTGTAAATGGCGATGCGGATGGTGTTCACGATCACGATGAGCGAAATGAGCCCGAAAAATAGAGTGACCCCCCAGCCGATGCGCTCAAGCTGGCCCGCAATCTGCTCCAGCTTCTCAATGACATAGCTGTTATCGTCAAAGCTTTGGTTGTCTATAAGTACTGCGAACTGCGGGGTCGCGTTCAGGATGTCTATGACCTTCTGGTAGTCCGACGTGTCAGCGGTATTCACGATTAAGGTGTCCCCGAGCGGATTGTTTGCAAGCTCTTTGAGCGACTCAAGGATGAGGGGGCTGTTCTTGTACTGCTCGCGCAGTTTGGCCAGGGCTTCGGACTTGGTGACATGCGCAACCCGCACGACATAGGGCGCATCCTCAAGCGTTTGCTGGACCACGGCAATCTGCTCTTCTGTGGCAGTCGGCTTAAAGTACACGGATACGTCCACTTTTGATTTGACCAGGCTGATGGCCTCATTCATGACCGCGTTTATGAACACGAGCGAGGTCACGCTGAAGAGCGTCAGCACGATGATGGTGATGGTTACCATGGAGAGCCAGATATTCCGGGCGAAATTCTGGAGCGAGAACTTGGTGATTCGGGAAAGGGAGAGAAAAAGCATGTTTGTTCGTCATTCCGAGCCTGCCGAGGAATCTAGCTAGACCCCTCGGCGTTACTCGGGGTGACGGTTATAATAGATACTTTCCGCGCTCCTTGTCGCTGATGACTACCCCGTCCTCCAAGGTGATGACGCGGCGGTGCAGGTCGTTGACGATTTCGCGGTTGTGGGTGACCAGGAGCACGGTGGTGCCGAAGTCGTTGATTTTCTTTAAAAGCTCAATGATGTCGCGGGAGTTGATGGAATCCAAATTTCCGGTGGGCTCGTCCGCAACCAGGATCTTGGGCCGGTGCGCCAGGGACCGCGCCACCACCACGCGCTGCTGCTCCCCGCCTGAAATCTGGTGCGGAAACCGGCTCATCTTGCCCTCAAGCCCCACGATGCGCAGGACCTGGGGAACAATTTCCTGTATCTTGCCCCACTCCTCGCCCCCCACTTCCAGGGCGAACGCCACGTTCTCAAACAGAGTCTTGCGCGGCAGGAGCTTGAAATCCTGGAACACCACGCCGATCTGCTTCCGCAGGATCGGGATTTCCCGCTGTTTGATGTCTGTGATGTCCCACCCCCCGATGACAATGCGGCCCTTACTCGGCCGCTCTTCGGCCAGAATGAGCTTGATGAGCGTGGTTTTGCCGGTTCCGCTCTGGCCCACAATGGACACGAACTCCCCGGGCTCAATCTTGAGGCTTATGTTTTTGAGGGCTGTCTGCTGGCCCGGGTATATTTTGCTTACGCTTTTGAATTCAACCATTGCGCGTGCCGCTAATTGACGAAATCCCTCCGACATATTACATTATAGCATATAATCCTAACATGACGAAGAGGCTGTGCGCGTCAAACTAGGCCACCTTAGCTCAGCTGGTAGAGCAATGCTTTCGTAAAGCAGAGGTCCCGGGTTCGATCCCCGGAGGTGGCTCCACGCGGGATTAGTACAATGGCAGTACGCTAGCTTCCCAAGCTAGAGAAGCGGGTCCGATTCCCGTATCCCGCTCCAACCCGCCTACCGCACGAGCCTGAAAATCGCGAGCTCGCGTTTTTGCTGTTCCACCCACTCGTCAAAATCAAAACCCCGCACCAGAATGTGGCGGGCCCGGGCTTTTTGCGCGACCCTGTTTTCGTCATACAACACATCTTCCAGCTTGATGATGTGCCAGCCATAGGATGACTTGACCGGATCGCTGACCTCGCCTATCTCCATGCCAAAAATCGCCTGCTCCAATGCGGGTTCCAAAGCTCCGCGGCCAAAGTACCCCAAATCGCCGCCCTGGTGCGCGGTGGCCGCGTCATAGCTCTCCTCGCGCGCGAGTTGCGCGAAGTCAGCGCCCTCTTCCCGCGCGAGAACCACCAAGGACAATGCTTGCTGTTCCAGCTCCTCATCACTCTTGCCGAACTCGGAGAGCAGGGCGGTTTTGACTTTCTGCTGAAGCAAGAACGGCCGCAGGACCCGCTCAATGAACTGATCGTCATTCCAGCCGTAGGCCTCCTGCACGAACGCGTGGATTTCCTCCTGGCTCTCGGGGCGCTCGCGGAGCCGCTCCCACTCCAGGTACACCTCCTGGTCCGCGACCGTAATGCGCTGCTTGCGCGCAAAGATGCGCACCACCTTTTCGGCAATCAGTTTATTCACGAGCCGCTCGCGGATTTCTTGCGGGTCCGGAATCCCGAGAAGCACGTTCTTGTTCTCGCGCTGGAAATCCCAGTACCGGTACAATGCCGCAAGATCGGAAAGGTACGTGTGCAGGGGAATGATTTCCCAATCAACAAGAATCGCGGGGTACGGAATCACGCGCGCAACAGCGTACGCGGCCCGGGACTGCCACTGGAACCGGTAAACGGCAATGCCGCTTATGAATACAAACGCTGCGAACGCCATTGCTCCGGCAATAACAAAGCGCCGCGCGTTGTTCTTTGCCTTTATCATTCTGTTTCAACAGAAAGCGCTTCCGGGCTAAAAAAATACTCCCACCAGAGCTTGAGGTTCGCATCCCCGAGCACCCTTCCCCGGGAGCCGTCCGGGCCGCTTGAGCCTGTCCCGAGGCCGTGAGTACCCGGCATAAACTTCGCCGAGGGATCCACGCCGGAATCAGGCGCATTCTGGGAATCAACATCAGGAATCACGACCAGCGACTCGCCGGGCTCGGTGAGATTCAGTTTTTCGCGCGCTTCCTCCCGGATGAACGAATCAGTCTGCACGTACTCTATGAGCTCGCCCAAACTATCCTTTTCGCGCTCAAGGGCGCTGATCTCCAGGGACAGGGCCGTGATGCGCGCTTCGGTTGCGCGCTTCTCCAGGACCGCGCGGCTCGCGTACACTCCGAATATGATGACCAACAGCACGAGGAGCGCGACAGCGGGCTTGGACAGTACAATTGCTTTGAATAGTCCGTTCGGCATACTAGGGGTCAACGCGGATCATGCGCTCCCAGGTCTGGCGGCCATTGAGGTACACGGTTTCTTTGGCATCCCGGAGCTCCATGGAAAACGCAAGCTTGTACGTCCCGGGTTTGATTGTGCGCGGGTCCAGCGTGAATTTGACGATTCCGGTTTCCCCGGGCAAGATTCTGCTCTTATTAAGCGGCACGCCGACCACGGCCTTGTCTATCCAGTCGTTCCTGTCGTAGAACGGGCTCGCGGCCCCATCCTCGCCGACCACCGACACCGCGGCCCGGCGCGAAACCCATGCCTGGTCAATGCTCGTGTTCTTAAGTTCCAGGGTGATGGAAATCGGCTTCCACTTCTTGCGCACGGCAATGGGAATGTTGTGCTTAATAATCTGCGCTGAAACTCCGGATATGATTGACACGCTCTTGCCCACGAGCCCGCCCGGCATTTCCACAATAGCCCCGGATGCGTCCGTGTACTCAAGGATGTACCACTCGCGGATCACGCCGCCTGCGAGCGGGGCGGCGACGGTGAAGCTGAATTCAGCGATTTGGTTCTGGCTCGCGGTTGACGCGAGTGGAATGCGGTTGGGAGCGATGAGGGATGATGCGGAACTGTTCTCATCAATCAATTTTACGTACACTTTCCCAGCCTCCCAGGTTGCAGTGCCGCGGTTGCGGAACGAAACGCGCACAGTGGCGCTTGAGCCGGCTATGAGCGTGTCCGGAACTCCGATGGTGTCGTAGAGAGAGAGGTGCGAGGGCGCGGACGCGGCGGGGGCGGTTGCAGAGCTTGCCTGGCCAACGCGTTCCGCGTATGCAATGTAATGCGCGGGGTCAGGGATGGTTGAGTCAATGTACTCAATAGGGTCCCCGACCGAGGTGAGCGCGAGGGTTTGGTCTGTGGCAATGGGCACGGATGCGAGCCTTGAGGCGCCATAGGTGCGCCGCACAATATCCTCGGACGCAATGCGCTTCTTTTTGCCGTTTGAAATGACATAATAGGCGTTATCCCGGGATTTGACCAGGCTTCCTTCGGCAAGCGGAAGCGGATCTCCGGGCGGGTAGCTTGAAAGCGTTGCCTGGGAAACGTATGCAGGAGTTGCGCGGTTGAAGTTCTCCTGCCATACGCTGTCGTCCAAAAGCTCCCGACGGATGCCGTGCTTGACGTAAAAAATTTCCGGGCCGTCGCTCTTGAGCAGAACTCCTTTGGGGTACACGGACTGCTCGGTGATGGGCTCGCCCTCTTCCAGGGCATCAAGTTCTGCTTTGGAAACCACTGCCGGGGTGACAGGTTCGGTATCCGCGAGATGGTACCCGAGCGATGCGAGCGCAGAAGAGCCCACCAACCGGTGCTTGAGCCCGTCCGAGAGTAAATACATTATTCCCCCGCCCTCGGCCGCCACCACCGCGTTGTTGGCAACAGCAATGGGCTCGCCAATTGCGTAGTACCCGAGCCGCTCGGGCGAGGCGTCAATGGCGTCATCCAGGGCGTGGTCAGCGAGATAAATGGATGGGGACGCAAACTTGCGGCGCTTATTGTTGTCAATTTTCCAATACTCGTTGGCGGCCGTGTCCCGCAACAGGGCGCCATCCGGGTAGATGCGCTCTGTAAAGTACTGGTTCCATACCCGCGAAAAGAAAAAGTTGCCGCCAATGCCGGCAAGCGACCCGTGGTAGGGCGTGTAAATGTAGAGGTTTGCGGTTGCCTGGTTTGCCGGGGTGACCTGGTACCCATCCTTGGTGGTGGTGGTTTTCCCGGCCGCATACTCAAAGTACGTGCGCTCCGCGTAAATGCGCTGGGTATCCGCTGCCGCGTCCAGCTGGTTGTAGATGCCTCGGTACTTTTCATTGCACCGGCTGTTGAAGCACGAGTACCCGGTTGCCCAGTCCAGTTGCTTTTCGGTAGCTGTTGGCTTCTCAATCAAACCCTGCTCTTGCTGGAGTTTTGCAAGCAAAAATTTCTGGCTGATGTTGTACTGCTTTCCGATTTCGTACACCATCTCCGAAACTAATTTAGGCACGCCGAATACGTCCGCGGCAACGCCCTTTAAGGCGCTGTTTTTCTGCTCCAAGAATTGCTGGATTGCGGTCCGGGAAAGCGCGTTGCCATTAAATAGTTCCGCATCAGTCAGGATGTCGTTTCCATCATAAAACCGGGCTTTTGCCGGATTCGGCGCCCCTAAAAAAAGCGCAATTATCATGATGGACAATACAATATGCTTCATGCATTAAATGAGACGTGTTTTTTACAATTAGCGTTACAGTATTATAGCACAAAACGCGGCTTTGAGGAAAGTAAAAAAAGGTGTCAGGTACCTTTTTTGTTTTTTTTCTTAAAAAAGGTACCTGACACCTTTTTTTACCCCCCGAAGAACTGCTCAATGGCGCGGGCTTTTTCCTCGCTCTCGGCCTCGCGCACCTCGTCAATGAGCTTTTGTTCGTCTTCTTTGTCCCCGGCCTGGATGCGCTTCCAGCGCTCTTCGCCCGCAAGCGATCGGATCTCGCCGATGACGCGGTGCAAATCCTGCTCCGAGAACTGGCGCGGCGCAAGCGTTACCATAAACTCCTGCTGGGTCTTTAAGATGAGCTTCTGGATGGCGGCGGGATCTTTAATCTGCCCGAGCTCCACCTTCTCAAAGCTGCCCGGGGTGAGGTACAGGGTGCCCACGTTGATCAGGTTCTGCAGGATGCCCTTGCGCCGATAGGTGACATCATATATCTTGTCCAAGTCAATCTGGGACACCATGCGGTCCAGAATGCCGTTCTGGCGGATGATGACCACGCGCTTGCTGGTGATGCCGATGATGCCGTAGTACCACCTCCGCCAGGTGCGGTAGAGCCAGAATGTCCCGGAGAGGAATAGGAGCCCCAGGAGCACGCTCCCAAGCGTGCCCCAGGTAAGGAATAAATACAGGAAAAAAAACGGCGAAAGAAAGAGGAGGAATCCGCCGATACACTGCCAAAAGTACACGAGCCAAAACTCGTGGTACACGCCGCGCACGTCCTCGTCGTCATCCAGGTTCTTGATGACTTTCCTAATATCCATATCCGCGGTACAAGAACGGAAGGATGACGAACGAGAACCCCACGATGAGCGTGATGATGGTCCAGATGATTTTGATGATGGTTTTGCGCTTCATATTATCGCTTTAATACCTCCAAAAACGCTTTGGCCGGAATCTCAACTTTCCCGAATGAGGTCATGCGCTTTTTGCCTTTTTTCTGCTTTTCCAAAAGCTTGCGCTTGCGCGTAACATCCCCGCCGTACAAGCCTTTGGTGACATCCTTGCGCAGGGCGCTGATGCGCTCCGCGGCAATGATCTTGGCGCCGATGGCTGCCTGGAGCTTTATCACGAACTGCTGTTTAGGAATCAGATCTTTGAGTTTTGCGACCATGCGCTTGCCGGTCTCGTAGGCATCATCCCTGCTCACCAAAATACTGAACGCTTCCACCACCTCTTCGGCAACCCAGATATCAAGCCGCACGATGTCCGCTTTGCGGTAATCTTTGAGCTCGTAGTTTAAGGACGCGTACCCGCTGGATGCGCTCTTTAGTGTATCATAAAAATCCGTGATTAAACCAGCGAGCGGAATCTCAAAATGCAAGACCACGCGCGTCTCATCTAAATACTCGGTGTTACCGAACAAGCCGTGCCGCTCCTGTACCAAGGACATCAATCCGCCCACGTACGCTTTGGGAGCCACGATTTCGGCTTTGACCCAAGGCTCCCGGATTTCCACTATTTTTGACGGGTCCGGAAGTTCCTGCGGAGAGTGGATGGTAACCGCGCCGTTGCTTGCGAGCTTGACTTCGTAGGCCACCGAGGGGGTGGTGATGACCAGGCGCAGCCCATGCTCGCGCTTTAAGCGCTCCGCAAGAATTTCCATGTGCAGCATGCCCAAGAACCCGCACCGATACCCGAACCCAAGAGCCTTGGACTGCTCCTGCTCAAACTGCAAAGCCGCGTCCTGGAGGCTGATTTCCTCCATGCCGTCCCGCAGTTTGGGGTACTCGTCCCCGGATTCCGGAAAAATGCCGGCAAACACCATGGGCTTTACCTCTTTGTACCCAGGGAGGGCGCTTGCCTTGTCTTTTGCGAGCGTGACCGTGTCCCCGACCCGCGCGTGCCCCACCTCCTTGAAGCCCGTGACAATGTACCCGATTTCGCCGGCAATGAGTTCAGGCTTGGGGTTGAATTTGGGCTTGAACGTGCCCACCTCCAGGGCGTGCGTGTCCCGCTTGGAACTAATGAGATGAATGACATCCCCTTTTTTGATGGCGCCGTTTACGATGCGCACGTACGCAACCACCCCGCGGTAGTCATCGTACAGTGAATCAAAAATCAGGGCTTGAGTTTTGTCGCTTTTTGTTTCAGGAGCCGGAACGCGCTTGATGACTTCATCTAAAAGCTCTTTTACGCCCTGGCCGGTTTTGCCGCTTGCGAGCAGAATTTCGTCTGCTTTGACTCCCAGGAGTTTGACCAGCTCCTGCGTAACTTTCTCTACATCAGCTGCGGGCAAATCAATTTTGTTGATGACCGGAATGATGGCAAGATTCTGGTCAATGGCAAGGTAGAGGTTTGCGAGGGTCTGCGCTTCCACGCCTTGGGACGCGTCAACGAGCAAGATCGCTCCCTCAACGGCCTGCAAAGACCGCGACACTTCATAACTGAAGTCAACGTGCCCCGGCGTATCAATCAAATTCAAAATATATCCCTCGTACTCCATGCGCACGGGCTGGAGCTTGATGGTGATGCCGCGCTCCCGCTCCAGCTCCATCTGATCCAGCATCTGGTCTTTCATGTCCCGCTTGGACACGGTGTGCGTCAGCTCCAAAAACCTATCCGCGAGCGTGGATTTGCCGTGGTCAATGTGGGCGATGATGCAAAAATTCCGTATGTCCTGCATGGTTTGAAGTATAATGGAAAGCCCGGGTTTGGGCAACAAAAACACCTTGACACACGCATCACGGCGGAGTAACGTGGTATCTGTTCGCAACGCACCTTTAGTTTCCGCACATTCACCACACCCCCCCTGCCAAAAAGGAGGAAGTGATGGAACAGTTGTTAACGCCTTTGGCCAGGATTCGCCTGGCTTGTGCCCTGGGACTTCGCTCGGCGGCCCTGGACTACCTGCCTGCTGAACTGGGGTTCTTGGACACCAACGAAGGAGCCGCTGTCTCTGACGTGTACGCGCTCCGGCAAGCGAGCAAACACGGCCTTGACCTCTCCACGCTCACGTGGCCCGTGCCCAACGAGGACAGCTTCGTGGCTGCGTGCCGCCACAGCGCGGCCATAGAGGCTGCCTCGGCGTAAGCCGGAGAGCGCTCATCCAGGGCGCAATCGCACCCCAACCCAGAGCCCTGCCCCTCCTCGCAGGACGGGCACGGTCTTTTTTATCCACACCGCACTTGCACCCGGTGCCTGCGCTTGACATCAAATAATCATGGAATTACAATAAAAATATGGAAACAGGAGCGCAAAAAAATTATTCCTATTCGGTTTTTTACGAAGCCGCTCCAGAAGGCGGCTATGTTGCGTTTGTCCCCTCTTTGCCGGGTTGCCACACCCAGGGAGAAACCCTGGAAGAAGCGGAAGCCAATATTAAAGAAGCCATTGAAGCCTATTTGGAAAGCATGGCAGGCTCGGGCGCGCCGCTTCCTGCAGAAACGAAATCATTCCAGGGAGTCGTAAACGTTCCGTTCTCGGTCCGCGCCTAAATACTATGCCGTACCTGCCCTCGCTTTCCGCCAGGGACGTGGTCCGAGCGCTCAAACAAGCGGGATTCGTGGAAGATCGCCAAAAAGGGAGCCACCTTGTTTTGGTTCATCCGCAGTCAAAGGCGCGCACCGTGGTACCCTTGCATGCGGGAAGATCCATCAAAAAATCGCTCCTACATGCCATCATCGCAGACGCGGGGCTGACCCCTGAAACATTCAAAAACCTGCTCTAGCCAAAAACCGCCGCCAAGGCGGATTTTTGATAGTGTGGATGCTTCTTTATGGAACAGAATTCATCACACCCGCATCTCCTCCAGTTTCACCAGCTTCCCTAAGCCCACATACACAAGCAGGCCAACGCTGCCCGCAACAGAGGCCTGTACCATCAACCCTAAGCCGGTATGCGTATCAACGTAGGGCGCCGCGATGACGAGCGTACTATACAGCGCCCAGCCCGCAATGACCGAAGCGAGCGTGATTTTCATAGTTGATGAAAACACGCGGCTATCATCCAGGTCCCCGAGCCGCTTGCGCAGCAAGAGCCAGAGCGCGAGCATGTTCAAAACGCTCGCAATGGAAAACCCGAGCCCGAGCCCGGCAACGCCCATGGCCGCAGACAGCGTGATGGAGAGGTAGATGTTGAGGCCAAGCGAGAGCACGCTCACGATGACCGGGGTCTTGGTGTCCTGCAAAGCGTAGAACACGCGCGCAATGAGCGGAATCAGGCTCTGCGCAAATAACGAAATAGCGAAAAACGACAATGTGCGCGCCGTAAGAATGGTGGCATCCCAATCAAACTCGCCTGCGCCGAGCACCAGCCGGACAATGTGCGCGCGCAAAAGGATGATGAAGATGGATGACGGAATGGCGATGGACAGGATGCGGCGCATTGCTTTGGAAAATGACTGGATGAGGTGGGGCACGTCTTTTTTGACCCATGCCTCGCTGAACAGGGGAAAATACACGAGCGCCACCGGAATCGCGAAAATGCCGATAGGCACGTTCTGGAGGTTGTTTGCCGCGTTGAAAATGGCAACTGACCCGATTGCCAATGTTGAGCCGATGATGGTGGACACCACCTGGTTGATCTGGCTGATGGCGAGGCCAAAGGTGCGCGGCAGCATGAGCAGCCCGATTTTCCACACGCCCCGCATGCGCCAATTGATTTTAAATGAGTATTTGAAGCCGAGGCTTGATAAGGACGGGAACTGCACGAGGAAGTGCAGGAACGCGCCCAAAACCACGCCCCAGGCAAGCCCCTCAATGCCGAACATGGGCACCAGAACCGTAATGCCGAGGATTATGCCGATGTTGTACATTACGGGCGCGACCGCGAACGCGGTAAACCGCTTGAACGCATTTAAGATGCTTGAGGCGATGTTGGAGAGCCCCAAAAACAGGATGCCGATGAGCATGATGCGCGTGAGCTCCGCGGTTGCGATGCGTTTCTGGAGATCAAACCCGGGCGCAATGATGCTGATGAGCTCCGGGGCAAAGTAAAACGCCAAAAGCCCGAGCCCCACCATGGCGATGAGGATGATGTTGAGCACGGAATTCGCGATTTTCCAGGCGTCTTGCTTGTTCTTGTGCCAGTACTCCAAGAACACCGGAATGAATGCGGCCGACAATGCGCCCAAGACCAGGGTGTTAAAAATGAGGTCCGGCAGGCGGAATGCCGCATAGTACGTATCAAGCGTGTCCCCGGCTCCGAAGGTTGAGAACAAGAGCCTATCCCGCACCAGCCCGAGGCCCCGCGAGAACAAGGAAAAGAAGGCAATGATGATAGCCCCGCCGGTTGCGGTGGTGGTGAGCTTGTTTTTGAATGATTTTACGGTCATTGCGAGCGGCCTTTCTTGTGTCATTGCGAGGGAGTAGCGGCGTGGACGCTCCTTGGCGGCCGCGACGCTTTCCTCTCAAGCGTCCACGCCCCCAAAGAGGGTCGAGGCCGCCCTTTTATGCCTTATTCTACCATATTTTTTGAGCAAAAAAAAGAAGGCGCAGCGTCTATCTCCCGAACTTCTGTGGGATAACAGACTGCATGCGCCTTGGCGATTTATAGCGCGGAGCCATCCGCGGTGCGATATTTTTTAGGTACTTCGCATGTACTGCCTCCTTTCGGATTCCTTATCCGCGCCATGGCCGACGCTTTTTGGGCCATGGCTGCGGACACACTTTGCGTGTCAGGCTCAAGGCCCCTGCCGGATGTTCCGGCGCGGCTCTAAGCCTGGGGTCGCGCGTCGCCGGAGCGGCGAGGCGCGGTGGGTCAGGCGGCTACGATGTGCAAGTGGGGACGGCCGTTCTTGCCCCCCTTGACCACCTTCTGACGGGGCCCGAAGGTGTTCGCGGCGAACGCCTTTGCCGCAACGAGCTTGCGCTCGTGCTCCGCGGCTGCGAGGCGCTTCTCCTCGGCCTTGGCCGCGCGATCCTCGTCCCGGAGGGACTCGTTGCGCCGCCGAGAGCCAAGCTCGTCGATCTGCCGGGTGGTGAGCTTGAGATCCGGCACGCACCCAGCCTCCTTCAGGAGAGCGAGGTGCTCATCGCATAGGAAGCCGCCAGCCTCCTCGATGTCGAGGAGCCCCGCCTGGTGCAGAGGCTTCGCGAGCCTCGGCAGACGGTGGAGCACCACGTTCGACGCCAGGTGCACCGGGATGGCGCACCCGCACGGCGGCGTCGACAGGTCGTCCGGATTCTCGCGGAACCCGCAGTGCACATGCGTGATCTCGGTCCTTTCGGGACCGGCCATAATCTCCCGCACGTACTCCTTCTGTTCCTTTGCCATCTCGTGCATCTCCTGCGTGAGAAAGTGAACCGCATGCAAGGCAACAGGATGTTGCCAAGACTAAACTGGAGGTCAGGGTGGGGATGGGTTTATATAATTGGCCCTCCCATATAAACCCTGGGGCTAGATGGCAAATCCACACTGCCTTACGGCACTATGGTCCTAAAAGGCGCCATCAGCACATCCCTCCAGACTAGTCCTGGCAAGAAGTAAATGAACGGTTTTTGATTACAAGGGGGTATTATAGCACAAATCAAAAAACCTGTCAAGGGTCTTTGGCAGGGTGCTTTTTTAGGCTAAAAATGGGCTAAAACCACCCCCTAGCCCCCTCCTTGGCAAGGAGGGGGAAGTAGATAGGCAAACCCGCTCCTGAATACAGGAGCGGGAATCTAATCATCAAATGAGACTGCAAAACCGGTATCTGATGACAAGTCGCCCTCAAACACGGTTAATCCCGGGCCGAGCACAGACACTTCCCCGTCACCCGCTGCCTTGCTCCATGAAACTGACCAATTGGAGGGGTAGCGCAGCGCCATTGAATACGGAATCGGCCGAGCGCCGGCTTGTTTCTGCATGATCAGGGAGTAGCCGGTTCTGGTGTTCGGATTCAGCAAATCATACGGCTTAATTTTGAACGGCAGTTTGTATTTGATTTTCGCCACAACCACAGCGCCAGGAGCAACCTGCAGCCAGTTGCCGAACACGGTCTTGCCGAACTCGCGGGTGATGCGCGTGCCGCTCGCCTCATCAATGATCACCTTGCCTTCAATGCGAGCAAGCTCTTCATCGTCCTGGTAATATACCTGCGGAGTTTCAAATAAATTTGATGCCGGCGCTTTGGTTCCGGTAAATGAAACAAGCTCGCTGCCATCGGGGGCGTACACGCGCACATAGTCCACGTTGTTTACGCCGGTGAACGCATCACCAAGGTCCCCGCGGTGCTCGCGGATGATGGTGAGTTCTGTTGTGGCCCTGCCTTCATCATCAATCACCACTTCCTGGCTCCAGGATTCACTGATCACCCCGTCGGTCTTGCCGCCGCCGATGTTCGCGTGGACCACGGAGAGGTAATCCGTGCTCGCGGATGCAATGCCCGGCTGCCAGCCCCGGGCTCTGAACGACTCGTTTGCCTCCTGGTCCGCAAAGTAGAGCAGAATGTTCTTTTGGCTGATTTCAGACCTGATGAGCCCGAGGAGTTCAAGCGCGCGTTCCCCGCTTGAGGCGAGCACGGATTCCAGGACGCGCGGCAATAATTCCCCGATGTACGCCTTTGGCTTGTTCTCTTCTTTATCATACTCAAGCTCAACCGCAGTTTGGATTTCGGAAATCACGTTTTCGCTGGTAAGCGTTACCCCCTGCTCCGGGAATGCCACGGGCCCGGTGATTGCCAAGAGCTTTTCCAGGGTGGTTGCCTGCACCGCAATCACCCCGTCCACCGTGGAGTAGCCGGCGTGCTCCAAAAACCAGACGACCTTTGCGGCGCTCGTTGGCCAGTCCGGGTACCAGTTCGCATCCTGCAGTTCCCAGCGGGCATTGATGAGGGAGAGCGGCTTTGGGGCTTTGACATGCTCCGAGAGATAGCCTTGGAAATCGTATGCCCCGCCGCCCGGAACCTCTATGTTCACAACCTGCCCGCCGGAAATATCCACGAACGCGAGGCTGCCGATGAACCCGCCCGCCGGGCGCAGCTCATTGTTGTTCTGGAAGAGCACGGCATAGCGCTTGAGCTCGCGTTCCCCGAGGAGCGTGGAGACTGTGCCCGTAAGCTGGAGCGTATCCTGGATCGCCGCATTCACGCGGGGCAGTGCCTCGGATGCAGCTGAAAATTTTTCGCGGTACTCTTCGGGCACGGCATTTGGGCTGACTGCCGAGAGGTGCGCTTCTGCGCTTGCCAAATGCGGCAGAGCGGCCTGGAGCGCTGAACTCAAGCTTGCGAGTGTTTCGGTCGGGCGTTCTCCCGCGCCCAAAGCGCGCGCTGCTTCCTCCAGGTACTGCCCGGCCTGGGCAAGCTCATCTCCGGCGCCGATCGCGTGCACGCCATCCTGGCCGGCCGGCAAAACTTCCACGAGCGCGCGCAAGGGTGCATTGAGGGAATCCAGGCTCTGCCGCGCCTGCTCAAAATTCGTCCTTGCCGCGGCAAGGTCCAGAAGGGCGATATTCTGGTAGCCTTCCTTGGTGGCTCCGAGGACCGATCCGCGCAGAAAGCTTATTTTTTCTGGAGCAGTCTCTAAAAACTTAACCGGCAACATCACGAACATGCCGATGAGGGCAAACGCCGCGAGCTTGCGGTAGAGGTGTTGCGGCGGGCGCGCGAACACGGAAAAATAATTGATAACTGCCTCTGCCGCGGCTTTGCCCGAACCCGCCGCAAGCAAGCCGAGAGCGCTGACCGCGCGGTAGACTCCGGCAACGCCGAGCGTCACGAGCTTGATGGGCACCACGAGCACTGCTTTGGCCACTGCGATGAGCGTAAAAAACGCCTGCTGGATTGCCCACGACACGAATCGGGCCGCTGCCCGGACCACGCTCTTGCTGCCCTTGTTTCCCGCCTCTATGAGGGAGAGGAGCACGGTACACGCAAGCAAAAATCCGAGCGGAATGGAAAGTACGAATTCAAACAGCCAGCGTATGGTTGCGAAAAAGGCGCGTATCACCCCGGCGCTCGTGCGGTCCATTATTTCCGAAAATGCGACAGGTTTTTGCTTTGCCCTGTGCTTTGATTTGCTTTTCCTCCCCAAGAGGTCAACCGTAACCCGGCCTGCGGCGTTTTTGTACGTTTCCGCGGCCTGGCTGCGCAAGCGCGCAACCTCCTTCTGCCACCGGGGATTGTCCGGAAGCACGCGGCTTGCGCTGCTTTTGCGGGCGGCCTGCTTGGGCGCGGCTTGTGCCCCTTTCTCCCACTCCCCGAGCAGGCGCACCACGTGCGGGGAGCGCGTGTTTTCGCCGTGGCGCACAGCCAGGACGTACGAGGGCGCGGCAGGCTTCTCTCTGCTTGGGGCCTTTAGGGCGCTCTCTTGTGCGGGCGCGGGCGCTTCCGTGGGCATGGTGCTCCTCGGTGCGCGTCGGTGTTCGTACCCGCGCTTGGTTACCAGAGCCTCGTAATCGTCGTGGTGGATCACCTTTTTGGTGATTGAAAAATCAAGATTGTCCTTGGCCTCCCGGGCAATTTTCCGTGATGACAGCGATTTTGATTTTAGCGGAGTTTTGTTTTCTTTTTTGGGCATGTGCGGTGATTATACCACAATACTGTCGTACACATCAACAGTCTCTTGCGCTGTCTTTTCCCAGGTAAACCGCTTTGCGCGCTCCCGGCCGAGAGATGCGATTTCGTCCGCAACTTTGTGCGAACTTCCAATGGCGTTGAGTTTGTCCGCAATGTCCGAGGCGCTGTCCGGATCAATATAGCACGCGCCCTCTGCCATGACCTCGGGCAGGCTCCCTGCTTTTGAGCACACAACCGGCACGCCCCGCAGCGCCGCTTCCAGGGGCGGCAAGCCAAACCCCTCGTAGCGGGACGGGAACACGAAGCACTTGGCGCTGCGGTACAGCCCGTCAAGCACGCTGTCCGAAACCTCGCCCGTAAAAATAACGCCGCGCCGAAACTCCGGCTCTGTAAGCGCGGCATCTGCGTACGCGCGAACCCGGCCGTAGAACGCATCCTCTCTGCCGGCGAGCACGAGCTGCCATCTGCGCCGGTGCTCGCGGCAGAGCAGTGCGTACGCATCAATCAGCTTTTCCAAATTTTTGTGCGGGTACGCGCTGCCCACGTACAAGAGGTACGGCCGGTCAATCCCGAACTTTTCAGCAAGCATCGCGTCAAACTGGGGCGTGTTGCGCAAGAGGCCTGTGCCCAAGAGCAGCTGCTCAACGCCCAAGTGCGTGACAATGATGTTCTCTTCGGGAACGTTAAGATGCCGCACAAGGTCCCGCTTGGTGAACTCCGAGACCGCGATGACTTTACGCGCTTTCTTAACCGCGTTCTTAAGCACCGCCTTGAGCCCCCATATTTTGATGCGGTGCTTCCACTTCGGCAGCTCGGTGGCGCGCTCCGAGGGAAAGTGGAACGCGATCAAATCGTGGATCGTGGCCACGTAGGGCACCGGGCACCAGTACGGCACGTTGAGGTGCGTAAAATGCATCGCATCAACGCCGCTCCTCCTAATGAGCCTGGGCATGCGCAGGTGCTCGGCTGGGCCGTAGTGCGGCACGTCCGCGCGGACAATGGTGAATTGATTTGGGTCCAGGCGGAGCGCGTCCGCAACAACGCTTGGCACGAACAGCGCGTACTGGTGGCTGGCCGGGTACTTGGCAATATTCAACACAAGCTGCTCCGTGTAGCGGCCGATTCCCCGATGGCGTGTTCCGTACAATCTGCAATCAATGCCGATGCGCATGTTCAATGACGCTTAAGGTAAGTTTGGCGGTTTTGTCCCACCCGAAGCGCACGGTTGCGAGCAAGCCCGCGCTTCGCAGTCGGCGCGCCAGCTCCGGCGTGTTCAAAATTTCGCGGAGCGCGGCCGCGAGCTCATCCACGCGGTGCGGGTTTACGAGAAGGGCTGAACCCTGGGCGATTTCTCCCAAAGACGATGTATTGCTTGCCACCACGGGTATGCCGCACGAGAACGCCTCCAGCACCGGGAACCCGAACCCCTCGTAAAAGCTCGGGTACGCCATAACACTTGCGAGCGAGTACAGGGCCGGCAGCTCGGAGGCCGGAACCTCGCGTATGACATGTATTCTATCACTAAACGCGCTCGCGCGCATTGCGGAGAGGAGGCCCCCGGACTTCCAGCCGGCGTGGCCCACGCACAAAAGCCGCACGTCCGAGAACTCGGCGGAATAGCGCGTTGCGAGGCGCTCAAATGCGGCCAGGGTTGCCTGGCAGTTCTTGCGGGGGTTGAGGGTGCCGGTCTGCAGGATGTACCGGCCTTCGGGCAAGCCGTACTTTGCGCGCACCCGCGCAAGGACCGCGCGGTCGCGGATTGGCCTGAAGGCGGAATCAATGCCTGAATGGATGGTGGTGACTTTGCGCTCGGGGATGCGGTAGCGGGCAATGACGTCCTGGCGCGTGCTCTCCGAAACCGCAATGACCGCATCGGACCGCTCGCACAGCTTCCGCGGATCCATAAGCTTATGCCAGACGCGCTGCCGGTACGTAAAAAACTCCGGAAAAAATTCGTACGAAAGGTCGTGCATGGTCAGCACGGTGTTCGTGCGGGGCGACCAGGCGGCGTACATCATGCTCGGAAAAAACAGCACGTCGCAGCCGCCGACGAGCTCATCAATCTTTGGCCAGGACTTGAAGCGGAATGACGCGTTTAAAAATTTGTTCGGGAACCGGTACTGGTGCACGGTAGCGTTCGGGTGCTGTGCGAGCGAGTACAGAACCGGGGAATCCGCGCGGCTCGCCTGGTTTGCAAACAGCTTGATTTCGTGGCGCGCGGCAAGGGGTATGAGATGCTCCAGGAGATTTTTTGCGTACACAAACACGCCCCCGTTCCCCTCGGCAAGGACGCGCGCATCAATGCCGATTCTCATACGCCTTGGTTACAAAATTTTTGAGCTCGCCTTGGAACCGCTCGCGGGAAAACTGCCGGGCATGGGCGCGGATTCGGCCGTAGTCAAACCGCTGCCGCCGGAACCGGATCACGGCGTCCGCCAGGGACTGCCAGGTCTGCTCCTCAAAAAACACGCCGGTCTCGTTCTCGCGCACGGTCTCGCACGCGCCGCCGGACTGGTACGCAACCACCGGGGTGCCGGCTGCCATGGCCTCAATCGCGGAGATTCCCAGATCCTCTTCCTGCGGGTGGATAAACCCCAGAGCCCCGGCAAGCAGGCGCTTTTTGGCGCGCTCGTCCACGGTACCCGTAAAGTGGATGTTGGGGCCCGCAATTGATTCAAGCCGCTTCCGCTCCTGCCCGTCCCCCATGATCACGAGGGGCATGTTGAGCCGGTTGAACGCGCGGATCGCGATATCAACTTTTTTGTACGGCCGCAAGCGCGACACCAGGGCAAAGTAGTTGAGTTTGGCAACGTCGGGGTAGCGGTGCACATCAACCGGAGGATAAATGACCGTTGACTCCCGGTTATAGTAGCGCTTGATGCGGCGGGCCACGAACTGCGAGTTTGCGATGAAGCGGTCAACGCGCTGGGCCGCCACATAGTCCCACATCCGAAGCTGCTGCAGCACGAACGGAAGAATGGCGCTGATGATGCGGCCCCCGCCGACTTCAGAGACGTAGGTGTGGCTGTCGCTCCACAGATACCGGGTCGGGGTGTGGCAGTAGCAGATGTGGATGGCGTGGGCCGGCGCAATAGCTCCTTTCGCAAACGCGCTGGCGCTTGAGAGCACCACGTCGTACTTTGAAAGGTTGAACGATTCAATGGCTGCGGGCATGGCCGCGAGGTACCAGCGCAAGCGGGTGCGCGAGAACGGCATCTTCTGGATGAATGACGTGTTGATCGGGAGGCTGTTAAAAAAATTGCCGACAATGCGCCGGTCGTGCACCAAGGTGTAGAGAGGCGCCCGAGGAAATACCTCGTGCATTGCCGAGAGCACTCGCTCGGCCCCTCCGATCTGGTTTAAGTGGTCATGCACCAATGCGAGTTTCATACTCCCCTTCTCCCCCGGAACACGGCCCACGGCGTGCGCAGGAGAATCTGCAGGTCCATCCAAAAACTCCAGTTTTCTATGTAGAACATGTCCAGCCGCGCTTCTTCGGAAAAATCAAGATCGCTCCTTCCGGAAATCTGGGCCAAACCCGTAACCCCGGGCTTGATGGTTAAGAGCCGTTTTTGGTAACCCGTGTACTTGGCAACCTCCTCGGGGTAGTGGGGACGGGGCCCGACCAGGCTCATCCTGCCCAAAAACACAAGGAAAAACTCCGGAAGCTCGTCAATGGAAAACCGGCGGATGAACTTCCCCGCGCGCGTGACGCGCGGGTCGTCCGGTATCTTTACCAGGGGGCCGCGGCGGGCATTGAGCCCCGAGAGTTCGGCGTAGCGCATCCCGTGCGTTCCAGCGCGCATGGAGCGGAACTTGAAGTACCTGAAGGCCCTGCCGCCCTGGCCGATCCGGCGCTGGAGCGTCCCGTCGTCAAGCCGCGTAAAAAACACCGGCCCCTTTGAATCAATCTTGATCAAGATCGCGGTGGCCGCGAGAAGCGGGGAAAAAAAGACGAGCAAGCCCGCGGAAGCAACAATGTCAAAAACGCGCTTGACGATCCTCCCCCACCCGTCAAGCGGGGTGCGCTTGATGTGCACCACGGGCGTGCCACCGAGGTCCGTCACTTCCACGTTCGCGCTGGTTGCTTCCAGGACATCTGCGGCGTAGGAAAACTCAAAGTGGTGCTCCCGGCAGAACTCGTACAAGCGGGTGATCTCGCGGCGGCCGTGGTCCGGCTCGGCGTGGATCACGAGGTCAGCCTGATCGTGTTTTGCGATGTTCGCAAGCATTCCCAGAGACGCGTCATCCAGGGTGCGGAAATGGCGCACCACCCGAAACCCGGCAGTGGAGTCGTCTTTGAGGGCTTGGATGAGCCGGTGCGCGGCAGTGCCTCCCCCGAACACCACGGTGCGGTAAGCGCCAATGTTCTTTTTATACAGCGAGCGCTGAACGGAACGGATGAGCACGCGGCCCATGAATACCGCGGCAATGGACGCCAAAAATCCGGCAAGCACGATAAACCGCGAGCCGAAAAGCTCGTGCCGGAAGAATATGAACAGCACGATCTCCACGAGCCCGAGCGAACAGCCCACCACCACGCGCTTGAATTCCCCGATGTGCCGGCGGTTGGCCTGGATGGCGTACATGCCGGCCAGGGCGAACGCCGGCAGCCACAGGAGCGCCACGAGCGCGGCAATGCGGGCGTACTCGGCGAGCGTTATCTCAAATACCACGGGCCGCACGTCCGTCAAGAACGTCTGGTACCGCAAAAAGTATACGCCTAAACCAGCCAGCACCACCATGAGCCAGTCAACCGGAATCAGGAGAAATGAGAAGAATAATTCAGATCGTTTCATGTGGGGTATACTCTAGCACTTTGGAGCCTTTGTATCAAAGCATGATAAGCAAAAGTTGACAGATTTGGCAAGTTTTGATAATATACTAAAAATCGCACATTTGCAATGGACAGGAAGACCAGGCAATCGCCCGCCATAGCCTCGCGCGAAGGCGGGAGGAAAGTCCGAACACCCCCGCCTCACCGGCGGGACAAGGGTAATCGGTAACACCGACCGGTATACGTAATTCTATGAGGAGTCTCTCGAGAATTCTCATAGGAATACCAAGCCAGGGCACGTGCAACAGAAAGCATACCGCCTAAGTCCGCAAGGACCGGCAAGGTTGAAATCGTGGGGTAAGAGCCCACGCGTTCGCGCGGTGACGCGCGAAAAGAGGTAAACCCTACCCGGCGAAAGGGCGCATAAATGGTAGCCCGTTAGAACGTACGAGCAATCGTGCGTCTAGATAGATGATTGCCGTCCGTCCGCCTCTTCGGCGGACGGACTACGGAATTCGGCTTATCGGTTTTCCTGTCCGCTGCAAGCGTGCGATTGACCCAATAGTCATGATAGTTGTAAATACGCCATACGACTGGCGTATTTATTGTTTACCTTGTTCAATCAAGCGCTCCACCGTGCGTTTGGCTTCATCTAATAAATCCTTCGCCTTCTTCCTCGCTTCGTGCGACTGACGGACTAGATCGGCGATTTTTTGTTGGGTTGATTTTGGCAAAACCGGAACTAAAACAGATTTCAATGATTCGCCCGGCACTGCGGTTAAGATAGTCCCGGCCGTTCTCTGTTGTAACTGCTAATTAAAAACTATGCTTTTTGCCAACATCAAAAGAGCCTCTGGCAATATTTCCTTACTCCTAAACTGAAAAAATCCAGTGGACGCCAAATAACCATCTTGCGCAGAATCGACAAACGCCACTTTTCCGAGCGACCCTTCCACACTGGATACAATAACATCTCCAGTCTTAAGAACGCGGCGCGCCCGGCTCGGCGCTTCTTTGCCTAACATTTCTGATGAACTCTCAATCACACCAATTAAAGCATTGACATTAGATTGTCTTTTCCTTTATTTTAAGCCAATTTTGTTAAATTGTTAAGTTATTTTGCAAAAGGTCTATACCCTAGAGGCGCTTCAACAGTTCTTTCGCATCAACGCCGCCTTGGTCGTCCAGCGCCTGATTCACAAGCGCGTCTGCTCGTTTGTTTTTTGCGCGCATGACGTGCTTGATGCCATATGACGAGAAGCCCTGCAAAAGATTCCACGCTCTGGCAAACAACGGCTGCAGCCCTTTATCCCGCACCTTGTACTCTCCGTTGAGCTGTTTGACGATGAGCTCGCTGTCCATGAAAATGCTAGCTGAAGTTGCGCCGAGTTTTTTGACCTCTTCCAAGCCGCGGATCAAAGCGCGGTACTCTGCCTGGTTGTTGGTCGCCTTTCCGATATATTCTGACACTTCACGAACGGTCTTGCGCTTCTCGTCAGAAATGACCACGCCAATCCCTGATGGGCCCGGATTTCCTCTGGCCCCTCCATCGGTGTGGATGGTTAATTTTCCGCTTGACATAATTCCTATCTATGCTATACTGTTTACAGAAAACAGGTCCGCGTAAGGCCCAGACCGTCTGCCTCACCAGAGCGTGAGGCTACTCCCCGATTCCGGGGTGAGAATCAGACCCTAGGCAGCAAGCCTGTTTTCTTTTTTGATTGCGCGCTCAATAATGCGGTAAAAAGTTTCGTCTCTGTTATTATACTTTTGAAAAATGGCCCACGCAACCGCATCCGCGAGCTCTAACTGGCGGCACTCGGTCTCTGACCGATGGCTCACCGAGAGGAAATGTCCCGATCCCGCAATCTCGCTCATGGCGCGGGTCACCAGGTCGCGGATACGGGGCGAGGCGTACCGCTTGTGCACCACCACATCAAGCTTGGGGTGCAGCGCAAGCGTGTCTGCTGTCGTTTCCGCGAGCAGATGCGCGTAGAGCTGATTTTTGTCTCCGTCAAAATGTTTCTTCCGTTTATCCCAAACGTCCGCAATAATCTGAACGTCTCGTTTTGCGATTTCCTCCAAAACTATCTTGATAAACCCCGCGCTCTCTTTGCTGGCCTTAAAAACGGAATGCGCCTTGAATCTTCCACGCGCGCGGTACCGCGCGCGTTTCATCACCCGGCCGAGTTCAGCCGGGTTGCCCACGACCACAACAGAGATGATAAAATAATTTCCGCTTGTCGCTTTCTTCTCTAAAATCCCCGATTCATCAAGAAACCCGTAATGCAATTTTGGATCACTGTTCATTAGGATGACAGAGGTGCTTAATATCAACAATTTTGAGCTGGATATCCCTGCGGCCGTTCCACTCGTTCACGCCAATGGTGTACACCACATCAATCAAATCGCCCTGGTTCAGGGTGCCGTGGAAGTACTGTCCGAATCCGAACGCAACTGCCTGGTGCAGGACGCCGGATTGATCCAGTTTGATGCGCATGTGCTGGCCATCCTTACCCATCAAAAACACATCAGCCACGCGCGCTCCATAGGAAACGAACTTCGGAACCGGGTTGCCCATGCCATGGGGTTCAAGTTTTTTGAGGAGCCCAATCAGCTCCCAGTTTATCTGGCTCATGGAGAGCTCCATATCAATGGCGAGCGTCTTGACGAGGTCAGCGTCCGAGAGCCGCGCATCCGCGATTGCGTTGAGCTTGGCCACGAATGGCGCGAGCGACTCTTCTGATTTCAGCGTAAACCCGCACGCGCCCTCGTGCCCGCCGAACCGCTCCAAATACTCGGCAGACTCGGCCAGGGCCTGGGTGATGTTGAACCCAGGAATGGAGCGGCCCGATCCGACCAGGCCTTTTTCCGATTTGGTGACCACCAGCGTTGGCCGAAAAAATTGTTCCGTGATGCGGCCGGACACCAAACCCACCACCCCTACGGGCCAATCTTCGCCTTGTGCGACCAGCACTTTCGCGGGGAGCTGGGCTTTGGCTTGCTCTTCCGCCTCCCTGGTGATGGCTAAGGTCTCGGACTGGCGCTCTTTGTTGGTCCTATTCAGGGACTGGGCAAGTTCTGCCGCCCGAGCCGGATCGTGCGTTTCAAGCAGCTCGTACGCGGTGTTGGCATGATCAATCCTGCCCGCGGCATTAAGCCGCGGCGCGATCACAAACCCTATTTCGTAGGTGCCCAAGGATTGCGGATCAATCTGCGCGCCCGAGAGGAGCGACTGCAGGCCCGGCCTCTTGGTTTTGTTCAGCACTTTCAAACCAAACGCCACGAACACGCGGTTCTCTCCGACCAACGGCATCATGTCCGCGACTGTTGCGATTGCCACGAGATCTAAAAACCATTTTTCTTGTCCTGCAGGAAGCCCGCATGATTTCCACAACGCCTGGATGAATTTGAACACGACCCCAGCCGCGGCCAAGCCCATAAAGGGATAGGTTTCGCCCGAAAGGTGCGGGTTCAAAAACGCGGCAACATCACGGGGGAGCGCGGGGGGCTCTTCGTGGTGATCGCAGATGATGACATCCATGCCCTTTGCGCGCGCGTACGCGACTTCGGCAACGGCCGAGGTCCCGCAATCCACGGTGATGAGGAGTGCAGTACCCTGGGATGCGATGTAATCCAGGGCAGCAGTGTTGAGGCCATAGCCCTCTTTTTCGCGGTGCGGAATGTACGCCTGGACGTTGGTGATGCCGCACTGCCGCAGTGTTTCAACCAGCAGAACCGATGAGGTAACACCGTCCGCGTCATAATCCCCGTACACGAACACGGTTTGGTTCTGGTCACGGCTGATTTTGACGCGGTCCACCGCTTTCTGCATGTCGCGAAACAGGAACGGGTCGTGCAGTTGTTCATACGCGGGATTCAAAAATGACGCGGCTTCTTCCGGCAACGAGATGCCGCGGTTTGAGAGCAACTGCAAAATGAAATCTTCTGAAATTTTCTCCGATACTTTCCAGTTACGCATGCGAGCGGTGCGATAGCCTCCGGTACACCCAGCCTGTCGCGAGCATGGTAGCGGGGATGCTCCAGAACAAACCAATGCCGAGCGCGGCAAAGCCCAAAATGTTCGCGCCGAGCACTGCGAGCCAGAAAAGGACCAGCTGCCAGAACGCGCCGGCTGTGATGCGCCAGCTCTCTTTGAGCGCTTGGACAGATCCGGCTCCTTTATCCACAATCACATACTGATAGAACTGGAATCGGGCCAAAAAAATGAGCCCCGGCACTACGAGGAGCACCAAGCCCACGCCGACAATCAGCGCAAAGAGAAATGAACCCAAAACATAATCCATCAGAAACCGGGCGCCCGTGAACAATTCGGCAATATCTGTTTTGCGGCTGTCCACGTGCGAGAGCGTGATCTGGATGAGCCCGATGGAAATCAAGAGTTGGACCACCCAAAAAACGATTCCCGCCAGGAAAAAGAACAGGGTCACGAGCGTGGGTAATTCAATGCGGTCAAAGCTCCGCATGATGACGCCCGGCCCGTACGTGATGAGCGCTATAACAATGATGGCCTGCGCAAAGAACCAAAAACGCTCTTTGGCGGTGCGCCACCCGAAACGCATGGCTTCGCTGATTGAAAAAAATTGTGCTCCCATAGTATGTGGAAATTAAGTTATTTTTTTGAGGCGCATGAGTACGCGTTAGCCCTTGAGCTTGCTGATGGACCGCCCGATGCCCATGGTTACCAGAACCACAATGGCCGTGACCAGGGCTGCGTAGATGAATTTGACGGCGATCCCGTCCGGTTCGCCGAACACGTTGGCCTTTTCAAATAAATCCTGGATAGCGCTGTTCCACGCGAGTGCCGCCACCAGGCCAAAGCCCGCGGTTGCGAGGGTTGCCATGTGCTCCAGGATTTCCAATTTTAGGCGTTTTTTAGGCATGGGAAAGTTTGTGGTTTTGTTTCTTTAAGGCGGCCGCGAGCTCGCTCGGCCGCAGTATGCCCGCCTGGGCGCCGATTTTACAGATGACTGATTCGGAATTAGCAAGGCCGAGATCCAGGGCGTACGCAACATCATTCTTTGCAATCAAGCCGGCAATGAACCCGGAGAGGAGCGCATCCCCGGCGCCGGTCGGCTCCAGCGCCTTGATCCTCGGGTCAGCAGCCATGTGCAGCATCCCGCCCGCGTCCGCGTAGTAAACGCCGGCCGGCCCGTCGCTTAAAAGCACGCGCTCGGGGCCGGCCGCGACCAGGGCCCCGAGAAGCGCTTTGGGGTTGTTGGCCGCACCCGTAAGCTCAAGCGCTTCATCCCTGTTGACGTTGAACACAGAACAAATTTTCATAAACGGACGCACCCCGGAAAGGCCCGCTTTGAGCTGGACCGAGCCTGGGTTCCATGCCCATGAAATGTTGTGCGCTTTCGCGGTTTTTGAAATATCGCGGAGCTCATTTTTCCACGCACGCCCCGAGAGCGCGGACGTGCAGTACCATTTCGTTTTGGCGGCTGAACGCGCGGCCGGAGAAAAGTTGTTGGCCTTGGAGGCCCCCCGCTCGGTGAGCACGACCCGGTCGCGCTTCCGTGAGCCTGCAACAATGAGCGTGGAAAAGGCCGTGGGAAGCTTTGGGTCGCGCTGCACAAACCGCGTGGCTATGCCCTCGGATGCAAGCGTGCGCGCCACAACCCTGCCAGCTTCATCATTTCCCACGCGCACCATTGCCGCGGCTTTCAAGCCCATCCGGCTGAACGTGACCGCGGCGTTGGCCCCGCCCCCGCCGATGGTCCGCGCCGAAGAAACAACGTCAATCTTCGCGCCCTGCTCAAGCGCAATCAACTTTTTGCGCTTTGGGTCAGGGTTCGGGTTCGCGATGACCGGCGCATCCGCAGGGTCCACGAACAAGAAAGTGTCGCGCACCGCGCTGCCAATAGTGATCACGTCGTACTTCATACCCAGTCCTTGCGCTTGAAAATGAGGAGGAAAACGAGGATGATCCCGCCGAGCGCCCCGAAGAGCAGCCACACGAAGCTCGGGTGCCCTATGAGCGGCAACCCCTCAACGTTCATGCCGTAGAACCCGGTTAAGAGCGTCATGGGCAGGAGGGATACGGAAATTACGGTGAGAAGCTTGATGACCTCGTTGGTGCGCTGGGAAATCAAGGACTCATTGACGTTGTGCAGGGTGTTCATGACCTCCACATTGCCCGCGGTGATTGCGTGGAGCCGGTTAAGGGTATCCTGGACGTCGTCAAAGTACAGTGACAGGTCTTTGGGGAGGTAGGGTTTGTCCGCGTGCACGAGCGAGGCGAGCGCCACGAGCTGGGGGTTTAAGATGCGCTGCAAGCGGATGAGGTTGCGCCGGATGAGCGCAATGCGCCAGACCGTGCCCTTGCCTGTCTGCTCGCTGTAAATTTCCTCTTCAATGTCCCCCATCTGCGTGGACATCCTCCTGATCACGCTCCAGCTCGCTTCGGTGAGCGCATCCAGGAGCTTGTACAGCAGAAACCCGGCGCCCTGGCCCATGAACTCGTGCTGGTACTCATCGTCCGCCTCAATCTGCTGGCGGATCTCGTGGATTTTTCCGGAGTCGCCCTTTGCGACCGTGATGAGGTGGCTGTTTGAGAGGAACACGTCAAGCTCAAACACGTGGATGCGCTCCTCGTCTTTGTGGTAGTGCGGGAAGTGGAAAATCGCGAACACATAGTCCTTGTAAAAGTCGGACTTGGGCTGCTGGGGGCCGGCCTGTACGTCCTCAATGTCCAGGGGGTGGAACTGAAAATCTTTTTTGAGCGCGCTTACGGTTTTCTTGTCGTTGTCCGTAAAGTGGCGCCACGTGATGTTGTTGCGGATGATTGGTTTCATGTTCTTTTTGCGCGCGCTGGCAGGGCCTGGAGCACGAGATACCCGATCAAGAAAAGGCTGAACAACCCGAGCAGGCCGACCAGGAGCTTGACCGCAAGGTTGCCCAGGTTCCAGAAGCCGATGGATATGCGCTCTGCTGCAAGACCCAGGCCTCCGGCGCCGTCGCTTACGGACAAAGCCACCTCATACTCGCCCGCCCCGGGAAACGCGTGTTCCGCATCCATGGCCTGGGCATACGTCCCATCCCCGAAATCCCACAAATACAAGAATGAGCCGTCTGCGCCCAGCACCTCAAATTGGTAGCGGTTCCAGGCGATTTTGCTTTTTGCGATTGAAACGTCCAAAGTGTAGTCAGCCTCGGACTGGTCCGGGAACGTGTATTCAACTTCCTCTGTTTTGTATTCGGGCGCGCCATCGGGTTCCTGCTCTGCCTGCGGCGCGGCTTCGACGCCGGAGGCGGCGGAGCCGCTTTGACCGCCAGCGTCGCGGCCGCCAGAGCCTGTCCCGAGTATTCCCGAGGGATCCACGCCGCTTGGCTCTGGAACGCTTGGCGCTGGAGCGGCCTTGATGTTCGGGTCAAACGGGGCAGGATCATCCCCGTTTGGCACCCCGTCATTGTCGTTGTCCGGGTCCGCGTTGTTGCCAATGCCGTCCTTGTCGTTATCGTATTTTTCGTTGGGATCAAGCGGGAACGCGTCAATCCCGTCGTGCGCACCATCCTGGTCCGTGTCCGCGACAAGCGGGTTTGAGCCTTTGACGCGCTCCAAGCCGTCCTCAACAGTGTCATTGTCATCATCCATGTCTATGGTGTCAAAGATGCCGTCCTTGTCCGTGTCCAAATCAACGATAAAATCAGTGATTTCAGCGGTGTTGTTTTCGGAATTCTCATCCCCTGCATCCGGATTGATGACAGATACCGCAATGTCGTAGTACCCCTCCAAGGGCCCCCAGTCCACGAACACGGTGGATTCTTTCTGGCTGAGCACGGTGATGGGCTGAACGCTCCCGACCTGGGTTTGGTTCACCTTGAACTCCACGCTCGCGCGCACGTCCTGCTGGCTTTGGTTCTTGATGGTCGCGTAGATGCGGACAATCTCCCCGGCCAGAGGCTTTGTATTGGAAAAGTAGACGTTTTCTTTGGGCACGGCCAAATCAGCCGCAGATACGGCGAGCGGAGCGAGCAGTATTAAACTCACTACTGCGATGGTCTGAACAAGCTTCAGCATGCAGCTAGTATACTATATTTTGGATTATTGGGCAACAACGTCTTCTATGACCACAGGCTTGTTGGGCCGGTCGCGCGGATCGCGGGAAACCTTGGAAATCGCATCCACCACATCCATGCCGCTTGTGACCTGGCCGAACACCGCGTGCTTGGATGAAAGCGGCTCTTTGTCGTAATCCAGGAACGTGTTGTCAGCAATGTTGATGAAGAACTGGGAGCCCCCGGTTCCGGGTCCCGCATTTGCCATGGAAATGGCGCCCCGCACGTTGGATGAGCCCTGGTAAAACTCGTCTTCTATGAAGTAGCCCGGGCCTCCGGTGCCGTCATTTGCCGGATCATCATCTTTTGACAAAGGGTCTCCGCCTTGGATCATGAAATCCGGAATCACGCGGTGGAACGCGACCCCATCATAGAAATCTTCTTTGGCGAGCTTGAGGAAATTGCCTGCGGTGATCGGGGCCTTGTCCATAAACAGTTCAATCGCAATGTCGCCCATGCTCGTCTTGAGGGTCGCGATTGGGTTTGCGGAAGGGGTTTCGGGCGCGCTTGATTCTGGGGCCATGGTTTCTTCTCCTTGGGGCTCATTAAATACTGATGCTTGGTCCTTTTGGCCGCACGACACCCCGAGGAGTGCAACTGCGAACACGAGCGGGAACAATTTTGCTTTTTGCATACGCGCTTAAAACTTAATTGGTATTGAAACAAGGTCCTGCTCCGAGCCGTCAAACGGGCTCTTGGAAAAGGCTTCCAGTACGCCTGAATCAGCGGCAACGTTTTCAAACAGCAGAAGCTCGCCGAACGAACCAAACCCGTCTTCCCCTGCCGCGGCCGCGGTTGCCTGCTTTTCGGCAATCACGGTTCCGCTTGCATCTTTAAGGCGCAAGTGGAGCGCGGGTGCGGAGGCCTTGGCAGAGCCTTTAACGAGCATGGGGCTTGTTATTGTTGCGTCCGGCCGGGGCTGGGTGACTCGCACGTTCCCGGAATCTGAAATAACAGGCTCGCCTTCTTCGGCTTGCGGAACATCGGCAATTATTTCCTGGCTTGAGTCCTCCTGCGGCCGACTCACCTCGGGCTCATTCGGCGCCTGCTTGTACGCGAGGCCGAGCATGGCAGCGAGCAGTATGATGGTGATGAAAATGTATTTTGCCATGGGTTGATAATATCATCCGCCTTTTTAGCCGTCAAACGTATCTGAACTTATGCAATGAACGCGGTGCGCAAGATGCACGTCTCCTATGTGCAAACTCCCGCAGAAACAACGCCTCTCGGAACTTCCACTGAAAATTCTAAAACTGCCGACTAGCTTTCCTGCATGTAGTCAACGACTATAGCTATAATTTTTTGCACCGTCTCGCTGCATGATTTAAATTGAATTCTATCTAAAACGTCATTTCCATACTTCCGCATCAAGTCGCTAATCAGCGCATGAATAAAAGACTGGGTCGCAGAATCAACGCCTTCAAAATTCAAAACAATGCTTTCTCCTTTTTCCAACGCGGGTATCAGCTGCGCAACCCTTATATTCCTGGCTAAATCCTTGTCTTCGGCAAACGAGCCGGTTTTGTCGAATAATGTAATGGTTCTCATAGGTTATATAAATTTAGGCTTTCTGTAACGCGCTGTTTTTCTCTCTCTAATAGCCTCGCGGTATGTTTGCGAGATTAAATCCAAAAGCAGCGAAAACTCGCTCGTGGTCGCCAAAGAAATATCTATGCCAACCACCGTGCCCTCCCAATTGGGAAGATGAACCTCGCTCGAATGACGGTCGCGCAACGGGTCAGCATACAATTTAATCTTCTTAATCTTCGACGATTGTCTCTTTAACAGTTTGTACATTGCCGTGCCGCTGTAAATCACGAAAAAATCCCGATTTACGTTAGCAATTGATTTGATAAAGAATAATCCAGCTCCGGCATTTTGTTCTGTCCCGCCTTCTTTTCTCGTCGTACCAGTAATGCCAGGAGTTAACGCAAGGCGTATTGCGTCAAGATCATCTTTTGGATTATACGCATTATTAATAGTCTTCCAGATGCCGACCCCGGTATCGGCTATTCCGATTCGGATAGTATTGCTCTTTTGAAAATATTGCGCCGCAACAAGAGCACCGTACTGTGACAAAGAGTGCTCAAGCACATTACGCACCAACTCGCTGATAATATACCGTATAGGTTCCGCATGTTTTGGACTAAGGTGCAAAAGAGGCGTCATCTCGGTGATAAATTTTTTCAATTCCTCGCTGGTGTTAATTTGAGTTAAAGGTATGAATCGTCCGGCTGGTTCATGTTTTTTTATTACCATGTCCGACTGAACACCTAAAAATTTAAAAAGCCCCATGCGTTCCAAGTAGTGTTTTGACCGCGCAGTAAATTTTTCACACGTAATATATGAGGGGTCTAACTCAAGGCCAAGTGCCGCAACCATTGCCAAAACAACTGGATGAATGGATATCCAATTCGGATTCGCGGTAATCTCAAGCTTCCCCTTGTTTGATGGGTCAAAACTCTTAAAAAAAGAATCAATATTACCCAAAAAAGCGCTATTTGGCAAATGTATCTTCATAAACTCAAATTATGTTCATTTATCCAATATTTTACCGGGATTTTTGATAAAAGTCAATATACCCAAATTCCCGGTAAAAATAAGGGGTTTCTGTATTTACCAACCACAGAATGAACGGTGCCACTTGTAATCTGTTGACAGAACACGAACGTTGTGATAAAGGTACCTTTGTAATCCGCACCTGGACAACCAATCACCCCACCCTTTGCCGCAAGGAGGGCACTGTGGTCAAAACCGCGATCAGACCGTTTCCCACGTGGCGCACTCATGGCGCTCACGATCCGCTGACCCGGAAGGAGGAGAGTATGTTCCGTGTTGAAAGCGCAACCTCGTACGACGGTGTGGTCCGCTTTCTTCGGGAAGAGGATGGACCTGCCGCGCTGTTGGCGAGCGAGCTCGCAATGTTCCTGGAAGAGCGCCTCGGAATGCCGGTGGAGATGGTGTACAACACAGGTTTCCATGGGAACGCACCGAGCGCTATGTGCCATATCACGTTTCCGAGAGTCGGCCACGGAATAGCTCGGTTCCTGGTGTTTAAGAACGTTGACTACAAAAGGACGCCGGATGAGTGGCTTCCAGACACAACCAACGCGCAGTTCTTTCGGCACATGCTCAAAGAGGCTGCGTGTTCCATCCAGCAGATGGCCCTGCCCCAGCTCCAGCGCCAGTTGGAGGGATGGACCGCGCGGGTGAGTGAAATCCTCGCGGAAACCGAACAGGCGGTTCCGGCCTGACCGCTCCTTGGGGCGCAACAACCCCGAACCGAAGCCTCGTGCGCTCCCCGCGCCCGAGGCTTCTTTTTTTGTCCGCAATGCGCACACGTTTGCAAAGAACCCCACCTTAGTCCTCCCCTTGGTAAGGGGAGGAAACCTAAAAGTCGCCGATTTCCTTTTTGAAGATTTCCTCAATGGTGAACGAATCAAGGGTCCACACGAGTTTTGAATTCTCGCGGCTGATGTAGTATTCCTCGCTCGGCGCGGGCAGCTTGTCCCCCACGTACAGCGCGTCTTTTTCCCCGGTTTCAAACCCAAGCTCAATGCGGATAGTTTGCGCCTTGTCCGCCGAAGAAGAGGAGCTGCCGGTAATGCCGGCTTGCTCTTTGGTGACATCTTCTTTGATATCAGCCGCAAATAAATCTGCCAATGACGCGAGCACAGGCCCGATCACCGCATCGGACGAATCTTTTGAAAACGGCGTTACCTGCTTCCAGCCGTCCCCGGTTTTGATCAACGAAATCTCCACCTCATTATAGCGCCAGTCAATGGACGTAACTTTGAGCGGGTCAAATATCCACACGCGCTTGTCGCGCCAGTCCGTGCGGTTGAACACGGGCCGGATGTTTTGCGCCGCCAGATAGACGTTGTCCGAATCGGCGCGGCGGACGTATGTGCTCAAAAAACCCGGGCCCTCTTTGCCGATAATGGCGTCTATAACCTGGGTATCCCCTTCCCACGCCTGAATCTTGACGCCCACATCATCCACCTGCAGTTCCTCGCGCTTTTCCGGATTGCGGCTCGCGAGCTCCCCGCGGGGCAGGTCAGCAAATATCTTGAGCAGGTCCGCGATGTACTCCGGATTCACGCGGTACGCGCCCTTGTTCGCGACCACCCATTCATCATCCCGCTTTTCCAGAACATTCTCATATAATCCGTTGACCCCGAGGATGCGGATTTTATCCAGGGCATCCGCGTCCACGCGGAAAAATGTGGCATCAGAACGCGCATTTTTGTTGCCGGCCATGCCTTGATATATACCCAAGCCGACAAGAAGCACGGCGAGCACGCCGAGGAGGAAAAAAATATTTTTGAACTTGGAGATTAGCAAAGTCATATTTTAATACGAGACGGCGTCCGTTTGAGCAATCGTTAGTATTTATATATTAACATAGGATTTGGCATGGGACAAAATAAGGAGAAATTTTGGCTAATTTAAGCTAAAAATAATAGTTTTTCATTGACAAAATATATTAGATATGTTAATATGTAGGCATACAAAAAGTTCTTTTTATCCTCTTCTGACTACTGTTTTATAGGTTAAATGCCTATAGACCAGTAGTCAGAAAAAAGTCATAATGGGTTGGCTAAATGGCCGACCTAGGCAACTCACTTCATTTTTGGAGGTGAACCATGGGGTTTTTTGAGGCAGTAGGAATGTTGTTGGGAGCCTTGGCGGGGTTCCTGGGGTTGAGTTTCTGGGGCGCCTTCACCAAGCGTCCCACCACTCTATTCTTCAGCCTCCTGATCATCGGGGTGCTGATCCCGATGATGACCGGGACCGTCGGCGACGGCAACTCGCCATGGATGGTCATCGCAGAGGTCATCATTTTCGGTGCCATCGGTGTCGGCATATTTGGTTCAATCATGTCGACGGGGGCCAAGGCCCGATTCCTGATGGGAGCGTCGATGATCATCACCTCAGCCTCATGCTTTTGGGGGTTCTCTGGGATGCTCCCCTCTGTCCCCCTGCAGCACCCTTACCTCCATCAGGTTATGGAGGGCCTGATCTGGGTCATCGCAACCCCGATCGGGCTGATGGGACTCTCAGAACTCATCTGCGATCATCCCTTCGGAGTCAAGGGAGCCAGGATCGCTCACTGACGACAAGGAAGTCGTCATGCACTTTTGAGGAGGGTATCACACGGATGTGGTACCCTCGCTTTTTTTATATCTCCACCCTTGCCTTGCGCCTGCGGGCCGCGCGGAGAAGACCGTAGCACGCGAACAGAATCGGCATGCCAGCGATGTTGAGCCACTTGATCTGGGATCTGCGCTGGTCCGAGAGCTGCTTAAGCGGCCGGTCCGTGACGCCCTTGGAGCGGATCTCAATGAGGCTTGCATCGCTCGTAAGCGCGTCCACCAGGTTTGCGAAAAACACGGCATTCGCCTCCCACCGGCTGACGTTGATATCAAGCGGAAAATCCGCATCCCCGATCACAATGAGCCGGCCTTCCGCAGTTTCGGATTTGAACTGCACACGCTCGGCTGCGGCCGGCGGCTCGGAGCCCTCTCCATCGCCATCAATACTAACCCGGCCCGGAATGTCGTCAGCCGTAAACATGCTCTTGAAATACCCGGAGAGCATGGTTCCCACGACAAATGACCGCTGGTCCTCGGGCGCGGGAGCCTGTATCAGGCGCGGGTTCAACTGCCAGTTGCTGTCCTGGGCCCAGGCGCCTGCGGTGGTGCGCACCAAATCCGTGCGCACGGTGCGCTCATCAAGTTTTTCCTCAATGACGTCAATGCTTGATGCCCAAGTCAGCACCAGGGACTCCAGTTGGTTCACTATGTTTGAATCCGGGTTAAACCCTCCCTTTTGGATCTTGACCCACAAGGGGTACGGCGCATAGAACTGGGTCTGGTCCGTGCGGAACGGCGCGAGCTCATGGGAAACATCCAGCACCAAATCCTTGTTCAGGCGGATGCCGTGGCTCGCCAAAAATTCTCCGAGCGAGCCCTCGCGCTTTTGGGCGGTGAGGGTGTTAAAGTCCACGTCCGCGCCTTCGGCAAGGATTAGCAGATCGCCGCCCCGCATCAAGAACTGGTCAAGCACGTAGAGGTCCCTGCGGTTGAGGCTTGTAGGCCCCGGAACCACCAGCGTCGCGATGCGCTCCGGAATGAGCTCAACGTTCTGCAGGGTAATGTCTTCCACGCGGTACTGCTGTTCCAGCATCCCGCGCACGCGCGCGAGCGCTGTCCCGGGCTGTGCTCCCTTGTCCGCCACAAAAGCAACCGTGGGGAGCTCCTGTTGGGCCACCCGCGTGATGGCCGCGGCCAGATCATACTCCAACGTGGATGCGTCCTGCACAATAGGGATAATCTCCTGGTTATCCCCGTAAAAGGCGGCAAGCCCCAAATACCCGTTCGTAACCTGGAACGCATCTTTCTGCACCACGTTGAACTGCAGGGTCGGGATGCCGACGCCCTGCGCCTCCCGCGCGAGCTCGTCGCTTGAGCCCGGGTCAAGGTACGTAACTTTGACATTGCCGGAGCTTGAGTTTTCAAATTCGGACAAGATGCCGCGCACGTCCTGGTTGCGCACCAGCAAGTACCCGGGCAGCTGACTCGTAAAGTAGGCTTTGACGTTCACCACGTCATCCATGCTCGCCAAGATATCTTTCGTAGTGCGCGAGATGCTGTAGTCTTTGTTCTCGGTCGCGTCCCATCGCGCAAAAATTTTGAGCGACACCAGGTTCAGCACCACTGCCACTGCCGCAACCAAACCAATGGCGAGCAGGGCGCTTGCGCGGTTCACTTGTTTTTTGGAGTTGAAAAGCGCCATAGGATTACCGCCAGTTGCGCGAGCTAATGGCCTGGACGTTGAGGTACACGGAAAGGCCGGTGAATGAGAGGTAGTAGATGACGTCCCGCGTGTCCACCACCCCGCGCGAGAGCGTATCAAAGTGGGAGGCTGTGGAGAGGAACTGCAGCACCGCGGCCACGGGGCCGGACACGAACCCGAGCACCTGGTTGGAACCCATGATAAAGAGTACAAACATCACGGACAAGCTCACCAGGAACGCCACAATCTGGTTGCGCGTGAATGATGACGCCAAGAGCCCGAGCGAGAGGTACGCACTACCGAGGAGGAGCGCGCCCAGGTACCCGGTGACAACCACCCCGGTATCAATGTCCCCGAGCCAGCCAATGGTTGCGGGAAGGGTGAAAGAAAAGGCGAGCACCAAGGCGAGGAACGCAAAGCTGGACAAAAATTTTGCAAGCACCACCTCAAAGTCGCGGATGGGCAAGGTGAGCAGAAACTCCACGGTGTTGCTCTTTTTCTCCTCGGCCCAGCTGCGCATGGTAATGGCCGGCGCGAGGAGGAGGAACACCCAGGGCAGGAGCCCGAACCACTGCCGCATGACTGCCTGGTCCGTAAGGAAAAAACTCTGGAAAAACAGCCAGTTGGTGGCCACCAAAAACACGGCCGCGAAAATATAGGCAATGGGACTTCCGAGGTAGCTCGCAAATTCCCGCCTGAAAATAGGGGTGATGTTTGAGATGCTTGAGGTGATGGCTGTTAGTTTCATACCGTCAATCTCCTGAACACGTCCTCCAAGTTCTCGTGCTTCTTGTACATTTCCAGCAGGGTCCACTTGTTGGACACGGCTGACTTAAAAATCAACTCCCTGCCGTCCCCTTCCGTAATCTCAACCCCGAACGCGTAGATGTCCCTGCCCTCGCCCGCATATTCTCTGATGGCGCCCACGGTGCGGTACTCGGAAAGCATCTGCCGCACCAGGCCGCGGTCGCCCTTGAACTTGATGTAAATGACCTCGCGGTTAGAGCCGAGGGTGAGCTCATCCGCCGTGCCCTGGGCAACGATTTTCCCATTGTTGATGATGACCACGCGCGAGCATGTCGCCGTAACCTCCGGCAGGATGTGGGTTGAGAGGATGACGGTCTTCTCTTTTCCGATCTGCTTGATGAGATCGCGGATCTCAACGATCTGGTTCGGGTCCAATCCGCTCGTGGGCTCATCCAGGATGAGGATGTCCGGGTTGTGCATCATGGCCTGCGCCAAGCCCGCGCGCTGGCGGTACCCCTTGGAAAGCGCGTCAATGGATTTTGAGTACACGCTCCCCAAGCCGCACACGTCAACCATGCGCCGGATGGCGGTACCTCGCTTGGCTTTGGGAATCCTGCGGGCGGCTGCCACAAACGCCAGATACTCGTGCACGCGCATGTCCGTGTACAGAGGATTGGTTTCGGGCAGATACCCGATGCGGCTGCGGATTTCAAACGAGCTGTCCACCACGTCCAACCCGTCCACCATGGCAGTGCCGGACGTGGGCGCAATAAAGCCGGTGATGATCTTTAAGGTCGTGGACTTTCCGGCTCCGTTCGGGCCCAAAAAACCCAGGACTTCCCCGGTCCGCACCTCAAAGTTCACGTTATCCAAGGCGCGGGTAGGGCCGTAGGTTTTGGTGAGATTTTGTATCTGGATCATACTGAAAAAACGACATCTTTTGGGATGTCATTATAGCATACCTTGCCCGGCAATCAAGCTACCCGAACAGGTCAAAAAACAGGTCAAACTTTTTGGCGAACCGCCGGATTTTGTAGGCCGCCGCAATGGAGCCCAAACCCATGAGGATGAACGCGAACGCGAAAAACAGGATCAGGAGCTGTGGGTACATCACAATGAGGAGCCCCAGGAAAACCATGACCCCGCCCTGCACCACCAACTGCCACGCCAATGCGTGCGTGGAGTGCTTTGCTTCTTTTATGAAATGGATTCGTTCCATGCGATTATTATACCATATAACTCGTCTTTTTCCTACAAACTCTGCATCAGCTCGCGGAACACCTTGTCCGCTTTTTTGCGCTCAACCACGATATCGTTCAATGCCGCGAGTATGGGCAGTTTGAGCCGCTCTTTTGCCGCAATCTGGTGCAGGCTCTCAATGGCAGAGAGGCCTTCCACGGTTTCCCCAACTTTTGAGAGGGCCGCGGTTATGGTCTTGCCTTTCCCGATGAGCTCGCCGAAGGCCCGGTTGCGGCTCTCCGGGGACAGGCATGTTGCCAGGGCATCCCCGAATCCGGCAAGGCCGTACACCGTCTCCTCGGATCCGCCCATCTTCCAGATGAGGCGCGAGAGCTCGCGGAACCCCTCGGTAAGGATCCACGCGTACGTGTTGTACCCGTACCCCATGCCCGCCATGATGCCGGATGCCACGGCGAGCGCGTTTTTGGCAACCCCGGAAAGCGCGACCCCGGCCATGTCCCGCGTTTCCACAACCTTAAACCAATCATTGGAAAACGCGTCCAACGCGCGCCGCGAATACTCATTGGAGCGCTCCGAGGCGAGCGTTGCGGCCGTGGGCTTTTTGAGGGCGATTTCCCGCGCAAACGTGGGGCCGGACAAAAGCATGGTCTGGTGCCGAAACGCGCTTCCCAGCTCTTCCAAAATGATCTCGGGCATGGTTTTGAAACTCTTGGGTTCAAGACCCTTGGCAACACAGACAATCACGCAGTTGCGCGCAATCGCGTCCTTGATGCGCCCGGCAACTTCCCGCACCGCGCTTGATGCCACGGCCACCACAACCATGTCCCGGCTCGCCACGGCTCTCGCGATGTTGGCTTCGGCTTTGATGGCGTTCTCAAGCCCAAGCTCGGAAAGGGAGCGCGGGTTCTTGTGGAACCGGTTGATGCCATCGCAAACGTCCCGCTCTATGTCCCAAAGCGTAACTTTGTACCTGTTTTCGGCAAGCACGGTCGCGAGGGCCGTGCCCATGGCGCCTGCGCCTAAAATTGTTGCGGAAGCTTGAGGCATTGTACTGCGGTTACTACTTCATCCGTAAATATATCACTGATGCCCGCGTTTTGGAAGTACCGGATGCCGTCCTCGCGGTTCAAGACCCCGCCATACACCTTAAACCCCTGGTTTTGGAACCGCTCCTTGAGCGCCGCGAGGCGGCGCAAGGGAACCATCCGGCGGAAGAGCGGCTCGCTGCCGGGTATGCCGTCCAGCCACCCGATGTACACGGCATGGCTTGGGCGGGGCTTTCTGACATAGGACCACGCCGGGAGCGAGAGAATTTGGTCCACTTTGAGTTTTGGAAAATCCGCTTGCGCCCTGATAGCGGTTTTAAGGTTGTACGCGAACCCGATGAGGTGCACGCGCTCCCAGACATCCAGGCTGCTGATGCGGCGGGCAACATGCGCCAAAAGCTCTGCTGATGAGTCTTTGAGCTCCAAAAAAAACGGCGCAGGTTCTTTGTGCGCGATGTACGCAAACAGATCATCCAGGGTGATGAGGCCCTGTGAACTTTTGGCCGGGTCGTGCGAAACAACGGCCTGCCCATCGCCCGCAATGCGGACATCGGTTTCTATGGCATCCGCTCCCGCGCTAAAAGCCGCGTCAAATGCCGCGAACGTGTTTTCCGGATGCTCTTTTGCGTATCCCCGGTGGCTGATAATCATACTATAGTTCAACACTGTTTCCCCGCCTGGGTGAGGCAACCGAAACAGGCGGCAGTGTGCGGTTGACCAGATCAGTAAACGTAGCCATGGCCCGCGCTTCCCCGTGCACCAGAAACAGTTTTGAGAGGCCGCGCACGGACGCGATGTACTCCAGGAGCTCGGCTTGGTCCGCGTGCGCGGACAGGGCGTGCGCGGTTTCCACGCGCGCTTTTACGTCATACGTCCGGTTAAAAATGCGCACCGGCGAAACCCCGTCCTGGATGCGCCTGCCCAGCGTGTTCTCGGCTTGGTATCCGGTGATGAGGATGGCGTTGTTGGGATGAGTGATGCTGTTCTTGAGGTGATGGAGCACGCGTCCCGCCTCCATCATGCCGCTTGCCGATATGACCATCAGGGGGCCGCCCATTTCGTTGAGGCGCTTTGACTCTTCCGTGGTTACGGCATAGGATAAGCCCTCAAACATCAGGGGCACATCTTTTTCCGGATCAAAATCTTTCCAGGTTTGGTTATCAAACACATTGCGGTGCTTCTTAAATATCTCAGTGACGCGGGCCGCCAAGGGGCTGTCCAAATACACCGGAATCCGGGGAAACCCCTTGATGTGGAACATCTGGTGCAGGAGGTAGATGAGTTCCTGGGTGCGGCCTAAAGCGAACGCGGGCACAATGATTTTTGATTGGCGCTTGATGGCGCGCTCTATGAGTTCGGCTACGATTTTCTCGGTTTTAGCCTGCGGCTCGTGCACGCGGTCCCCGTACGTCGCTTCCGATAAAAGGATGTCCACGTTCTCCCGGATGGGGTCGGGATCGCGCAAGATGGGCGCGTTCTTCCGGCCCAAATCCCCGGTAAAGGCGAGCGTCTTGGTACGGCCAGACTCTTTGATTTCTATCACCGCAACCGCAGACCCCAGGATGTGGCCCGCATCATACATTTTGAACCTGACTGAATCGGATAATGATGTCCAGCCCCCGCCGAGATGGACGTACTCTGCGGGTTTGAATTGCCGCATGGTTGCCGCGACATCGTCCTGCGTGTACAGCGGCTCAATGGGGTTCTGATTTTTCTGCAAGTGGCGATTCAAGTACTCGGTGTCCGACTCCTGGATGTGCGCCGCATCAAGCAGCATGGCTTCGGCCACGTCTATGGTCGCGGGTGTTGCGTAAATCGGACCGTCAAAACCCTGCTTCACGAGGAGCGGGAGCAGGCCGCAGTGGTCCAGGTGCGCGTGCGAGAGGATGGCCGCGCCTATTGACGAAGCAACCATGGGAAAAGTGCGGTTCAGCCTCTCGGCCTCGGAACGGTGGCCCTGGTGGAACCCGCAGTCAAGTAAGAGCCGAAAACCGCCTTCAGTTTCTATGAGGTGTTTGGATCCGGTGACGTTTTGCGCTGCCCCGTGGAACGTAATTCGCATATGCGTGTAGTGTACCAAGTTTAGTGCTATACTGAAAGCATATGAAGCTACCCTACAAAATCAATCCAAAATTGGAGGCGCTGACCCTCCTCGTGCTCCTTGGGGCGTCTGTTGCGGCATTCTACTTCTATACGAACTTCCCGCCGGAAGTGGCAACGCACTGGAACTTCCAGGGAGAGGCGGACGGATTTTCGGGCCGCGCGTTTGCCGCGTTCTTTTTCCCGGCGCTCGCGTGGGCCATCTATCTGCTCATCACGTTCCTGCCGCTCATTGACCCGAAGCGCGACCGGTACAAAGAGTTCTCGGGCGCGTACAATGCCATGCGCTTGCTGGTGGTTGTGGTGCTTACGGTGCTGTATGCGACTGCCTCGGCAAACGGCATCGGGTACAACATTCCAGTGGGCACGGTTACGCCCATATTAGTCGGAATTATGTTTGTGGCGTTGGGAACACTCATGCCCCGCATCAAGCGCAACTGGTTTTTTGGCATCCGCACGCCCTGGACCCTTTCCTCGGAAACCGTGTGGGCCGAAACCCACCGCGTGGGCGCCGTGCTCTTTGCGCTCGCGGGCGCGGCCTTTATCATCATCCCGTTTCTGCCTAACACTTTTGCGCTGCCGCTCTTTATCGCGGTGCTGGTACTGCTCCTGGTGAACACGGTTGGCTACTCCTGGTGGGTGTGGCGGAAACTGCAGTAGGCGCGGTCGCGCGCCAAGAACGCCGCCGCGTCCGCCTGGCTGTGGGGGAGTATGCTGTATGCTTATTCAAACTCCGGCAAGGGAATTCCTTTTTCGCGCAAACGATTAACAATGTCGGCGCGCTCTTTGCGTTCTGATTCGCTCAACTGGGTTTGCCTGCTGGTTTCACCAAGCGCAACCAAACGCTCTGCGTCTTTCTGGTCCGCGCCAAGGATCTGTAAAAGCCTGATAGTTTCTATGGTACCCAGGTTGTGCAAGTACTGGGCAGTCAATTCGTGGGGCTCGCCTTCCATATTCTCCATCATACCAAAAAGCGGCCCTGGGGGAAAGGCCGCTCTCTGGGGGGTTGGTACCTATTCAACCTTCTTCTCAAACAATTTCCACTGTCCGCCGCGGTGCATGCCTGCCGCGCCGCCCGGGCCTCCAGGGAACGGGCCTTCGCCTTCCACGAACTTCATCACCGGCTCATCCGCCACGTTCACGCCGAGCGTTACCTGCTGGCCTTCCGCGTTGGTGTAGCGCAGGAATTTGGCGGGCTGCATCTCTTCCATATCAGCCTCGTGCTCCTCTATCTTGGCTTGAATTTCCTCGGGAAGGTTCTCAAGGTCCTCGGCGGAATGACGCATCATCTTAAACCCGAACGCGCGCCCGGCCTTGCCCATAAATCCGGGGATGGGCATCTCGTCCGCACTCACCACTTCAAGGTCCGAAGCTGCCTGCGCCTCGGCCAGCGAATCCGCAAGGGATGCTTTCATCTGCGCGTGCATGGCCTCGCGCTCTTCATCCGAAATCTCCATCATGCCGCGGAACAAGCCCGCCTCGCCGGGCTCCCTAAAGTGCACGCGGTCAGCGAACTTAACCTCTAAATCAGCTTTTTCCTCGTCCGTGAGGTTGATGAAGCGCGCAAACATGCGCTTTACGGAATCCTGGGCCTGGGCCTGCGCAACTTCGGAAGCGCTGGGGCCCAAAACGCCGGCAGCCACGACCAGGCCGAACACGCCGAGCGTGGCTGCGAGGGTGCTCTTTTTGCCTAATGACATAGTGTGTACCGTATCATTAATAATGTGGCCAAACGAACGCACGCTGGAGCGGTGTTCATGCGCGGTAAGCAACGCCACCTTGAGGCGGCGCTTATGGCTTTCCATGCGCGCGACTTGCGGTTTCGCAAGGTTTTCAAATGGATGGTTCTCCGTGTGCATACGTTTAGCTCTCTTTGGGCGCGGGACTAATCGCGCCTTCTGCATCTACAACGCGGCCGTCCTCTTTTGGTTGCGCGACAGCGCCCGCCGATGAGGCGGGCATCTTCTTGTGAAGCAGGGCGGTACCGCGGGACAATAATGACTTGACGGTTCCCTCCCGCTTTCCCAAAATTGACGCAATCTCTGATATCTTTTTATCTTCAAAATACCGGAGTGATAATACTTCCTGGTATTTTTCCGGAAGTTTGCGCAGGGCCGCGTGCGCGAGCTTCCACGATTGCGCGCGCTCCAGCTCCTCTTCCTGCTCCATCAATTCCCGCGCCAGATCGCGCTCATCGGCAAGCTCAATGCCGGATTTTTCAAGCAGGGCCTCCAGCGAGTAGTGGCGCTTTTTGGCGGCGCGGAAATACTGGTTGATTTCGTTGGTCGCGATCCGGTAGAGCCAGGATGAAATTGAGATGCCGCGCCACTTGAATTGCCACAGCCTGTCCAAGGCTTTGAAAAACGTTTCAGACGCGATGTCCTGGGCCGCATGCACGTTGCCCGTGCGCTTTAAGATGTATCCGAAAATGGGCTCATAGTACTCGTCAAAAACCGCCCCGAACGCTTGGGGGTCTTTTTGCGCTTGTGTGATGAGTTGCTTTTCTTGTTGCTTGTCCATACAGTTCCCCCTCCTTTCATAAGGAGGGGGCTAGGGGGTGGTGAGAGGGTCAGTCAATCAAAAATCCGCGTCTAGTATACTATAACGCGGGGGTGGCGGAAAGGTTGCATTGCGCTTTTGTGATTTTTCTGGTATAACGGAGTGGCCCAACTATTTCGGAATTTCCACCCTCCGAGCCGCAGGAGGCGGCAGACGAGATGACGAAAGAAGCGCTCTTTACTGGTTTGTTCCTGGGGGGACCCGCAATCGTGTTCACGGTCTATGTGTTGATCGCGAATCCGAGCATTGATCGCGCGGTCGTGGGACTCGTGCTGTGCATGGTTTGGGCGGTTGCCTGGAACGCCACGCTCCTGTCCCCAGGGCCGTTTTCACTGCCGCCGCAACCGCACATGAGGAATACGTCGGAACAGACGTCAGAGTAGCGCCCGCAAGCGCGTAACAACAACGCGCGCGTTCCACGACCCCCCGCAGGCTCAACTAGCTGCGGGGGGTATTTATTTTGCAAAAAAGACCACTTAAAAATACGGCAAAATACGGCTCAACCCCCTCCAAAGCCCTGGGAGCCTTGCGGCTCATTTACACCATTTGAGCCGCACCTGCGGCTCACGATGCACGGAGATGAGCCACAACCCAGAGAACCAACTCGTCGCGGCGGCAGCTGGGGCGCCGCTCTCTTCGGCGTTATGCCAACTCTTTCATCTTGCCGGTTGAGTACTGGTGCAGAACGGACGACACCAGTGTCTGGTAGGGCAAACCCTTCTCCTGCGCCCGCACTTTCAGCGCGTGTAAATCCCGCTCCGAGATGCGGATGTTGATGTTGCGCTTCTTGATCAGCGTTGCGCGCGCGGCGGCCACGAGCTTCTGCTTTTCTTCTTCAAGATTGGGCACGCTCTTAAACTCGCCTCTGTTATAGGCGTCCAGAAGTTCCTTCTCTTCCCTATCTAATGATTCGTAATATTTTTCCTCTAGATCCTGTGGCATAGATTATCTCTTAGTGATATACTTTTTTGTCGCCTTTCGGCTTGGTATGATGGTTTTTAAAAAAATTTTCTCATCATCTTCCACATACGGAACAAGGTACGCGTATCCGCCAACTTCCACGACGAACATTTTCTGGTTGGGATACTTTTTCTGATTCAGGTGCCGAATAATGTCCAGCACCCGTTCGTTTTTATTTAGTAGCGGAACCATGTCATCAAAACAGACTCCATGCCGAATTCTTAATTGCGAATTTTTGTCTTTGTTCCACTGGTAATCCTTCATGTACACATAATATGACAATGTCTATATTTTGTCAATACTCCTTTTCCACAACAAAAACGCACCACTGCGCGCCTCCGTGTACCCCCATCGGCTCAAATGGTGTACATGAGCCGACTTTTAGTCTGGTGGTGAGGCGACCTGGTGGGCGATAAAAGAAAACCGCCCCATCTCGCGCGTGGCAAGACAGGGCGGGTGTGCGGCGCACTAAAAACAGACAGTGCGCGAACTATGGAGCTACCGACCCTCCTCCTGGGAGAGCACCTCAAGACGCTCCTCTGCATCAAGCTTGGCCTGGAGCGCCTTGTCCTGTTCGCGGAGGAGCGCCATCTGCGCTTCGGTCCGCTGGCGATACAGGTACACGATTGCGGCCTTGGAACCGGCCAGCGCGGCCTCTTCCATGGACCGGGGCACACCACGCTCTTTGCGCAACCCATTCTCGGTCAGCCGGGGAATATCCGACAGCTCCGTGCCCAGCGCCAGCTGTTCCAGCTTCAGGAAACAGGCCGTGTCAAACTCCCAGCTCTGACCAAGGAGAAGTATGATCTCGTCGAGGCTGTCCAGGATCTCAATGAACCGATCCCGGCGCGCGAACAAGAGCATCTGCATGCGGGAGTCGCGCTCCAAGATATGGCGCATGCCCGGCAGATGCGGGGCAAGTCCATGACCCCGGTACTGTTCAAACTTCCAGCCGACCTCGCACAGGTCCATGAGAAACGCGCGGACGATTCTGGGGTAGAACCCGCGCTCCGGGTGACGGTGCGGGTAGTTCCGAATCCCGCCCCCCTCGCGGCGGAAAAACCAGAGCACCTTCCGAAACACCTCGGGCACGAAGATGTGCTCCACCCAGGCCCATGAAGGTATGGTGGGGTGCGTTTCGTGGCTCCGGAGCCGCTCGCGCGCGAACACCTCAAACGCGTCCCGAGCGATCCGCTGGCGGATTTCCGGCCAGCTCCGGCGTTCGCCAAGAAAGAACGGCCGGGAGTCCGAATGCCAGCCCAAACCGCGCTCACCTGCCCTGTTGAAGCTCCCCGTGTCGTTGTGGCCGTCAGCCACTTCCATATACAGGCAGTCGCGCTCCACCTCTTCTTCCGCGCCCGCAACCTGCATGGTGTAGCCGCCAAGAATCAGATCACGCTTCCTGCCTGCCTCTGTGGCCGCGCCAAACTCCTGCTTCCACTCGCGCCACAAAGTCATGCTGCTGGTGACTGAAAGGAGCGGATGGTGTCCCTCTTCTCGGGCTGGTGCCGCATCTTCGTTCGTAGGTGCGTGCGTAGCCATGATGGCCTCCACAAAAAAATGAACTGCATTTTACGCCGATTGACGCTCGGCGAAACGTACCCCTAACCTACGCCCGAAACCGCATTTTGTCAATCCAAAAACCGCCCCAACGCACCCCAAAATACCCACCTCATCGGCGCCCGCCTGCCGGCGAGGCAGGGACAGGCGGCTCAACCCCTCCAAAGCCCCGGGGGCCTTGCGGCTCACGATGCCCGGAGATGAGCCACAGCCTAGGAAACCGGCTCGTACCGGGCATGGCTGGCAGCGCCCACCCGCTTGAGCCGCCCGGCGCGGACCAGCTCCGAGAGGTAGCGGGTGGCCGTGGCATCCGAGACGCGGAGCAATTTTTGCACGCCATCATTGGTGATGCTCCCCTCTGCGCGGGCGCGGGCCGCGATTTTCTCCAGCTTTGCCCGCTTGCGGAACTGGATTCTCTCCCGTGCCCGCGACAACAGCCCCCGCACTCCGCTTTCCGTGCCTGCCAGAGAGGCGGCAGGAGCTGGGGATGATGAAGTAACTGGGACCAAAGGCGGGGTTGATGGTTCAGGCGCGGCTAGCTCGGGTAGGGGTGATGGTGTGGGTACGTCCGCCGGAGAAACGGATTCGGACTGAACCACGGGTTCCACCGGCGGCACGGACGCGGCTGGCTCAACCGAGGGTTCAGGTGTAATTGCGGGAGTTTCTTGTTGCATTGATTGGATGATAGGGCAAAAAGGTACCTTTAGGCTTTCCTTATGATGTCAGTATAGCATATCAACATTTGTACCGAGATTACTCTCTTAGGACTTACGCGTTTGACAGAAATAGTCGTCATTCTGGAGGCTTTGTACTCAAAGCCGATAGAATCTCCGTGAAAAACGCATAGATTCTATCGCTCAAGAGTACTTTCGCTCCAGAATGACGTCAAACGCGTAAGTCCTATCTCTAACAAATTTGCACATTCCCATCGCCTAGGCACACTTGGTGCTTCAGATCCCATAATAAGTATCTAATGTAGTGAGTTTCTTCAGGCGATGATTCGCTACTCAAAAGCTTGTGTATATTTCGTGCAAAAAACTTCTTTGAATTTCTACTGGCTTGAGCGCTTGAATTTCCCTTGAGTAAGGAGATAGCCACTTGGTTTGAGGGCTCAAGGAAAAGTTCGGCCACTGTATCTTGATGGGGGCGTGAAATCTGATGCTCATCGTACCAAAAAATAAAATCCGCATCGTACCCTATATACGAAAAAGTGCCGGACTTTACGCTTTTAGGTCCTAACTCAACTGCTGATTGACACGATAAAGCGTATACAACCCTAGATTCAAAAATATCCTCATTAACACCCGCCCGAACTAGAATCTTATCATCTTGTCCGGTGACATGACCTGGACCACCATGACCATTTATAAAAACAAATGAGGGCTTGAGCTTCTTGACTCTGCTTTCAAATTCTTTTTTATTTGCTTTCTCGCCATGGAGATCAAATAGCCTAAATCCTTTTGCATTGATAATTTTTATTACCTTGCCAGCCCATGCAGATAAATACCGAGTTGGAATATCATGATTAGGCCTCGTCACTAAGCACGCTATACTCATACAGTTCGCCAGTTTTTAATGACTGCAAAAAATTCATATCAATTTCAATCATTTTTTTGCCTATCTCGTCTCCATCGCTCACATGCTGGATTAAATCATCTCTGCTAAAAGACCCCTCGCCGCCAATCGACATACTAAAACCAACAGGCATCGCACCGAGACGCGCCTTAACCAATTCTCGAACATCCTCATCACGCTCTTCCTGTTCCGTCTGTCCGCTCTGTTGTGCATTTTGTGTTTGTGTCGTACTCATATAATTTGAAGTTCGACGAGTTTGTTAAAAATTTTTTTACCAAGCTCGGTATCATTACTGATCTCAACATAAGCAACATTCCATGTTATGGGAATGCGCCTGTCATTCTCTCGCTCAACCGTCAAGACAATATCATCCCGAATATTAATGGGAAGGTTTGCGTAAACTTTCAAAAATCTTGCCTTGTCCATAGATCTCTAATTTCTTTTATTATACCACATTCTCAACATTCACGCCAACACCGTACCACTCCAATCTTGGAAGGTCAAATCATTTATGTATCCCTTCCTCTTTCATCATACCACCTAAATACTTTCTATCCTATACACGCCACTCGGCGAGGCAAGCACCAAGGCCAGCGTGCCCGCCGATGAGGTGGATGCCGAGTTTACCCGCCGGAGAGAGGCGGGCTTACCTTGATCCTCGCGAGAGGCGAGGCTGATTTGACAACTATTGACTTTTTTATTAAAATATGCTATCATTATATTCACAAAAACCAACCATAATGCACCTACACAAGGAGAAAGACAGTGAGCACCAAATCGCTCCAGAAGTTGTACGACGAGGGATTCTTCAAGCCCGGACACTCGGAAGCAGTAGATGAGTGCATCACAAACATCGTCTTGCTCAACACCGACCAAGTGTTCCGCACGGGAGTGCCGCGCAGGATCCCCCGCCCAGCACTCCCCGCAGAAGAATTCACGTTTCACTGGTCTCGCTTCGTGGGCGCGGTTACGGCCAACTTCCCGAACATTGAGCCGTACAACCTGACGGCCATCACCACGCTCATGGTCGCGGAGAAGCGCCACCAGGAAGAACTGTTTCTCTGCCAGCTCATCGAGGCGCTCTGCCCCAGCTGCGAGTCGATGTGCTTCCTCGGACACGCCTACTGGCACCTCGAGGATCGCTACCTCGCGCTGCAGTGCTACCAGGAAGCGCACCGCCGCAGTGAGCGCTTCTGCAAGGAGCGCAAACTCGGGCCCGACAACCCCAACTGGCTGGACGCGGGGGATTACCTCCGCTACGCCGCCGAGTGCCAGCTCGCGCTGGACATGCCCGGCGACGCCCTCACGTCGCTCGTGCGCTGCGTACAGATCTTCAAAGCAGCAGGCAAGTACGGCACCTTCAAGCGCGAGGATCTGACCAGGATCCACCGGTCCGTGATGGAAGCCGCCGGATGGAATGCCGTCGGCGATCTGTGGGAAGTTCCCACAGAAGCACCTACTGGCGCGTAGAATCACTCAGCGCGCCACCCCCGATCCCCCGCACGCTATCGCTAGGTGCGGGGGTTTTTATACAAAAACACCCCGCCGCCGGTCCGCCGCCTGCTCGCCGAGGAGGCGGGGAGAGGCGGGTTAATCTGGTCCATGATATAATAAAGTGCGTATGCACATAGAAATAGACCAATCCGGAAAAATTGAGCACACCAGCAAAACCACGGTTATCGCCTACGCAAACGGCAGTTCAAGAAGCTTGCAGATAAGCGCGAGCGAAAAACAAAAACTCATACGAACGATGAAAACAAACAGGCATCCCAAGACCACATACGTGTACACCATATTTGCAACGCTCATATTTATGCTTCTGCGCGACATGCGCGCAAGCGATTCCACAAGCGTCACCATCGACAGGGAATACCCGGGCAAAGAACCAACTATCAAAAACTTCCTGCTGCAGCTCTACCGGAAAGCCCATAAAAAATCTCCGGCCATACGGTTTGACACTATCGGGAAGAAGAGTATGGCGCACAAAGCCGCGCTTGCGGTGTTCCAAAATAAAAAGCGCCCTGACATCATAGTCACGGCCCAAGACGCCTTACAGACGCTGTACGAGAGATAAAAAGGTTGGAGATCCCGGTCCAGCCGGGATAATCCTTAGCTAAGAACGCCGATTATGAACGTTGGTCACTAAGGCATCCAACCGTTGGTGGCAGTATACCACGCCTCCCGGAAAAGTCAAGCCCACGAATTGAGATGTCATTTCAGTAGTGGTGCGTTAAAAATTCAATAGAGACAAAGCATAAACCACGCTCATCATCTCATCCTACGCTCTTGAGTACAAGAGCTTCGGACGACAGGCGGCAGAAGACTCTCATCCTGAAATCTTTTCAATCGTAGAAGGCACAATATATATATCCCAATCCGACATACCGATCACATCAACAATTTCATACCTGATTTTTACCGGCAATCCAACTTTCTTGAATTCATTCGGCAATTCATAAATAGCCGACGTATCTGAAAAAGAAAGACGTTCTTTTTTTACCGGAATACCAAGAAAGGTGCGGCTGGTTTCAATCCCCCACCAACCACCATCTTGATCTATATACTGAATCGTTCCAACGCGCGTCTTAGTCTGCATCGGGTCTATCACCCAAAATGCCCCATACATTATCAATCCAACTATTGCAATAACCAAAATCTTTTTTATCATAGATACTTCTTATTTTTCAACTCCTCCGGCAGAAAGCTCTCATCAGTATACTTCTCATACCCATTGCCATAACCCAGCTCCTTCATCAACCCTGTCGGCGCATTGCGGATATTGAGGGGAACCGGGAGGTTGCCGTGCTGTTTCACATCCGCTTGAGCGGCGCGCAGGGCATCATAGCTGGAGCGGTCCTTTTTGCATTGGCACAAATACGCCACTCCATGGGCGAGGTTAATGGCGCACTCCGGGTAGCCGATGGTTTCGCAGCTGCGGAACACGGCGTTGGCGACGACGAGAGCCGTGGGCGCGGCCAGGCCAATGTCCTCGCTCGCGAATATCACCATCCGGCGGGCAATAAAGAGCGGGTCCTCCCCCGCGTCCACCATGCGCGCCAAATAGTAGATGGCGGCGTCCGGCTGGCTCGCGCGCATGCTTTTGATGAACGCGCTGATGACGTTGTAATGCTCCTCCCCTTTTTTGTCGTAACGCAAATGTTTTGATTGGAGCGCCTGTTTGAGGTTTGCGACGGTGATATCCTTGTACAGGGTTGCGGTTGCCTCCAGCATGGAGATGGCGGCGCGGGCGTCTCCGTTTGCCATGGCAATGAGCCAGTCCTTGGCATCCTGGTCCACAGAACCTCCCCTAGCCCCTCCTTGGTAAGGAGGGGAATTTAGGATGCGGTTGATGATGGAGAGCATATCATCTTTTGTGAGCTCGTTGAGGACGAACACGCGGCAGCGTGAGAGGAGCGGGCTGATGACCTCAAAGCTCGGGTTTTCCGTGGTCGCGCCAATGAGCGTAAGCTCCCCGGTTTCAACGTAGGGCAGGAGAAAATCCTGTTGGGCCTTGTTGAAGCGGTGAATTTCGTCAAGAAACAATACTTTTGATTTTTCAGTTTCATGGCTGATGATGTGCTTGATGTCTGCTTTGCCCGCGGACACGGCAGACAGCTCAAACAGCTCCGCATCCAGGGCGCGGGCATAGATTTTGGCGAGCGTGGTTTTGCCTACACCCGGCGGGCCCCAGAGGATGAATGAAAAGAGGTGCTTTTCCTGGATGGCAACGCGCAAAGGCTTGTCCGGGCCCACAAGATGCTCTTGGCCCATGAATTCATCCAAAGACTTGGGGCGGATTTTTGAGGCAAGGGGTTCCATAGTAGAGCGTCACCCCGAGCGAAGTCGAGGGGTCTAGTCATTTTACTCCTATCATAAAATAAGGCAAAAAAAGCAGGCAGCACCCGTGGAGGCGCTGCCTAGAGATTCACTGCCCACAAAACCCCGAACTCCCTGGCTGCCTATGTCAGCGCTCCGGCCGTGATGAGATGATTGGACAGGACCGTGGCAAGGTCAGTTAGGCGCACGCGCTGCATCATCGCCTCAAGCAGTGGGCCGGACGGATGCGGCACAGGATGCTCGCTGTACGGGCAACAGGTGTTGCCCAGATAACGCAGGTACAAACGCACCACCTCGGGCCGGTCCCGGCCAATACCCGGGTGGCTGCGGTGCGTCTTGATGTGGTATGCAATCAGGTCCCGCTCGCGCAAGCCGTGCGCCTGCAGGAGGTAGTAGAGCGCGTCATAGACAGTCTGTTCGCACATCGGATGAACTGTGCAACTCAACACGGAAAACGCGATCGCCCTGCCCGAGATCATGAGCAGGACTTGTCCGCGCTCCCTGCTTTCAGGAGCTTCTGCGGACTGGTACGAAAATATGTAAAGGTACACGTCGCCCTCCTATGGTGAAGGAACGTGGTAATGCGCTTTCTTTTATATTATTGATGCTACTTGGAGAGCCGCAAGCCGTTCAGCCCCACGTACCAGCCGACGATGACGGCAATCCAGCTGAAAAACAAGGGCACGTCCCAGTTGTTCAGGCCGAGCTCCCAAGCGTTTACGCTCCGCACAAAGTGCAGGGTTCCTCCCAAAAATAGGATGATGCCCGCGACCAAATTGAAATTCTTTTGTTTCATTTCACGCATAGGTTTTATTTTTGATTTATCAACACCCCCAAGTATAGCATATGCGCAAACTGAATAAAAGCCTGGTTGACAAAACCCGTTTGCTACTGGTTCAGCCCGAAAAACGGATTTACATTACCCCAGTACTGCGGGGCTTTGCCGTCCCACTTCTCTATCCACCGCAGCTGTATGACCCCCGGATTGGTGCGCAAAGCCTGGGCCTCTATCTGGATGGCCTGGGCCTTTGCCTCGGCCTGGGTGATCTGCTGCTGCTTTTCAATAACAATGCGCTCCAAGTCCCGCTCGGCCTTGAGCTTCAGCTGTTCTGCCGTCACCTTCTGCTCAATGGCTTCGTTGAACGCCTTGGAAAAATCAAAATCAATGATGTTGAACTCATCCACAATGATGGACCGCTCAAGCAGGCGCTCCGCGAGGTTTGACTTGACCTCTTCTTTGACCTGCTCGCGCTTGGTGATAAGCTCTTCTGCCGTAAACTTGGCCGTGGTCGCCTTCACGGCTTCTTGGATTGCCGGGGCGATGATGCGGATATTGTAGTCGTGCCCCACGTCCTGCCAGATGCGGTTCACGCTCTCGGGCGCGAGGTGGAAGTTGAGCGCGATTTTTGAGGTGACCACCTGCAGATCTTTTGATGCGGCTGATGCGGGCACCTCATCTTTTTGGATCTTGACGTCCACTTTCACCACGTGCTGGATGAACGGAATTTTGAAATACAGCCCTTCCCCGAATACTCTGTCCTGCACAGCCCCGAACTGCAATAAGACGCCGCGCTCCCCTGCGCCCACGGTTCCGAAGCTTGAGAAAAGCAGGATGATGATGATCACGGCGTACAGGCCGCGCCTGCCGAATTTCCTCCCCTGGAAGCTCCGAAAGGTCTCTTGAACCTGGTCCATATGATTTATGTTACTATTCTGTCTTGAACCTACTCCTTATAGGACAAAAAAACAAGGAGCTGGCCCGACGGACCAGCTCCTTGGCGGCGTTCACTAAACATTACCGGCTAGCTCCGCTGTGCAGTATGGCGCGAATTGTGTCCCAGTCAAATGCCGAATCCGGCATTCGGTTAAAAATCTCCGTAAATAGAGGCAATCCACTCTGCTCCTGCGCAATGTTCCGCTCCGGCGGGCGCACGCCATAGGACATAATGACAATGGCCGCATCATCCGGTTCCTGATCGCGGCTTGAGGGGCGCAAATAAATTTGCTCAAACCTGCTCTCGGCGAGGCCCTCGCGTTCCGGATTGCGCCGTGAGGGCCAGCGGCCGTTCGCGATTTTGATCACGTCAACCCAGTCCTCGTCCGATTGCGGCGCATGGCCGTACGCTTCGGTGAATGATTGGATCACGCCTGCGCGCTCGCCCACGCCGAGCGTTTGTGTGGCAGGCGTGCCATAGGCGATGAAATCAGCAATGCGGTCCGCCTCCCCAACCGGGGCTGGCGCGCTCCCCGGCCTTACGCGCGTTGCGGTTGCGAGCGTGGTTGCTTCGTTCCCGGAACCGGACGGACTCGCAAGCAGGGCCGCGAGCTGGGCATGGGGGGCCTGCACCTCCCACACTGAAAATTCATTGGTCACCACGAACGTGCGGATATCCGCGTACCTGCGCATGAGCGGCCGATCCGCGAACGCGGGATAGAACGCGGCAGCTCCCGGCTTATAGTATTCGTACGAAGGCAGCGAGCGCGTGGGGCCGAACACTGGAATTCCGGGAATCGGGCCTTTCCCATCTTTAATAAAGCTTAAGCTGTCCAGATGCAGCGGCTCCTGCACGGGCCGGGACCCCATGCCCGTGAAATACACCCTGCCGTCCGGGTTGCCGCCGAGCGCATAGTCCATAGTAAGGCTTGCGGCGTCAAAATACTTTTGCGCTTCATCCGCGGAAAGCCCGCCCATCTGGATGCGCGCGTAGATGGGGTCCAAAAATTGACCCAAGACAACGCCCATACCCCAGTCCGGATTATCCTTGCGGGCGGACCGGTGCGCATGCTTTGTATTGGCAACGCTCTGGTACGCTTTTTCGGCCTGTGATGAGAGCTGATTGTCGGACGCGTCAAGCAGCCTGGCAAGCGGGGTATCGCTTAAGAGGTAGCCTAAAATGTAATTAGGCTGTGTGCGGTCGTTGTTGAAATAGTCTCCCAAATAAAACTGGTCCTCGCTAAACCGCGAGAACGCGCCGTACGGGCCGATGCTCTCCCAGGATGAAGCAAACCGGTTCTCGTACCGCGAATCACCGGTGAGCCGGAAGAGCTCGCCGGACGCGTACAAGAGATTGGTGTTGCTCGCGCCGTTTTCCGCCGCATACTCGTACGCGGATGTGGCGCGCACCAAAAGCCGGTTTGCGCGGCCCTGGTCATACGGCGCAACCAGGCGAGATGCCTGCGCGAACAAGCCGGCAACGCGCGCCGTGTGGTTTGCATCCGTGCCATAGGTCCAGTACGGAAGCTCGTCCTGGTGCGCATAGTAGATGCCCACCGGGTGGCGGTACGATTCAACCCCCATGCGAACGCCGCCGGAAGGCTCCTGCAGCTGCTCCCATCCGGCAATCCCCCAGAGCGCTTCATCCAGAAGATCCGGAATGTTGTTTCCCGACTCGGGAATGGAGAGTGTACCGTCCGAAAATGCATCGCGGTTGATTTCAAACGCGCGCATCAGGAGTTCCGGCACGGCGACGTGCATGGGGCGCTGGTCAAAGTCTCCGGCATCGTGGTACCCCCCAGCAAGGGTGCGCTGCTCGGTTTTGGGGGTGCGCGCGGAGTGGAACGCGGTTGCCTCCTTTTTGTCTGACGTGTACACAATCAAATGGTCCGGCGAGCGGACATAGGTGTTGTCCGTGTATGCGGGCGCCAAATCCCCGCCCCAGCGGTTGTAGAACAAGCCGCGGATGATGGTGCGGTACGATTCATTGGAGGCTTTCTCGGATATGCGGGTTGGCCACGAAACACCGACGCCCGGAATGCGCACGCGGTAGATTGCCTCGTCCGACGCGGGAACGCTTGAGAGATTAATCTCCCGCACCTCGCCTCCGGCATCGCTGTCATGCGCTGACCGGAGCGCGAGGGAAATACCGCGCGCCGCGGGCGCACGCGCCGCGAGCGGATCAGCGCTTTCAACAAGCACATCCGCGGCCTGTGGAAACCCGGAGAGCGGAAGCGCGCCGCCATCCCCCATCCAGCCCGAAACATACGCCCACCGCGCCTCGGCGGCCGGGTTGTAGGCAACCTGGTTCAGCTGGATGACCGGGGTTTCCAGGTACTGGTCCGAGAAAGGCAGCATAAATCCCAATTCGCGGGGTCCGCTTACGCTCAAAATCTCGGGACTGCCTATGGGTTCGGCAAGCGCCAAAAAGATTCGGTGATCAACATCAACAACAGTATCGTTGTACGTTTTGCCAAACCCAACCTCGTAGTCGGGCTGGCTTACAGGAACTGAATCGCGGAATACCTCCACAACCTCAATCGCGCTTCCGTCCGCCCGCGCTACGCCCCAAGGCCCCTTCTGCCACGCGGCACCGGTGTTGCGTTTGAGCTTTTTCCCTTTATACTCGGTACCCTCATTCGCGAGCACGAGCATAAGGATGTTCGGGCCGTACGCGTGCACCGCGCGCAGGGGCGTGGCAAGCGATGCGCGCGGGCCGCCCACGGTGCGGGCGTGGATAACGCCAGAGACGCGCGCACCGTTTGACGTTGCTTCAATGCGAACGAACACATCAACCCCTGCCGCGAGCGGGCCGATCGTGTACTCATTCGCGTCTCCGGAGAGTGTTGCAACCGCCGCCCCGAGCGGCAGTTCGCCTCCCTGGATCAGGGGGGGCTCGGGGCCTGCGGCAATGCGGATCTCTTCAGCGCCGGAGATGCGCTCCCATCCGAGCGTCACTGAAAAGGATGTTGCGTCTTTCACTGAAAGACCGCGTATCTCATTCGGCAGTGTTGCGCGAGCCAGGCTCTCCATCTGGCTCGGCAGCGTAATCAAGGAGGCATCTCCGGTTTCTGTTTGTTCCGCGGGGTCGGGCCCGTCGGCTCCATCCTGCCCGCCTTGTCCGCGGCTGTCCCGCGCATCGCGCACCGCCCGCACGTCATCAATGTATATCCGAAACCCCGCGGGCGGGTCAGTAGCGCCGAAGTAGATGATTTCCACGCGCTCAAGCACCGGCTTTTCGGTGCGGAGCGCATCAATGGGTATGCGCACGTCGCGGTACTCGGTGGTGAGTTTCCCGCCCTGGATGTAGGGGTCCAGTTTTACGGATTTGGTAAAGTAGGGCCAGCCGTAGATATGCGCCGTGGCAACCACTCCCTCAACGCTTGCTCTGGCGAAAAAGCGCAGCTCATCGTATTCGGAAATGTCCAAGCGCCAGGACGGAAGGCCTTTGAGCCCGAGTCCGGCCTCGTGCCACTTGTCCGGAGCTCCAGCAAAACTGGCCATACCGGCATGCGGCGCTACAGTGTCCGCAGTTCCGTAGTGGTATTCGGTTCCCGCAGTCTCGCCGTCCCACAAGAGGAGCGCCTCAAGCGGCGCGTCCTGGGCGCGCGAAACACTGCCCCCGAGCATAACAAGCGGCGAGAGGGCCGTAAGTATGGTCAGCAGGATGATTGGATGTGGATGGGTGGTGCGCATAGATGCATAAATCATTCAGCGTGCGTATACTAAAAAACACGCCCAAATGTGGCGTGTCACCAAACCTTTCTTGCTCTCGGTTTACGGTTATGACGATCCGGATCCGTTCAGTGCGTTCCTGTTCCTATGCAATGTATTCATGTCGTAACGCCGTGCTTCCCTCATACTATGAGTTGCGGCTTGGCAACACTTTGATTGGCTGTGGATAACCAGGCACACACTGTATGCCTGCCATACCCCACAACAACTCGCAAAAAGGTGTTTGATATCTGTTTAATGGTACTACTAGAGGCAGTATACACCATTTTTTGCCCTCTGTCAAGGCTAGGAGCCCATATCTAAAAAATCAGCGTTCTGGTAGAATACAAAAAAGCCACCGCAACAAGCTAATATCATTCGCTCCTGGTATGAGCATCATTGTCACCGGATCAGTGGCGTACAACCATATTCTCAACTTTCCCGGACGCTTCAGCACACGCCTGCACCTGGATGATGTTCACGTTCTGAACGCATTCTTCTACCTGGACCAGAGCCTCACCATGCTCGGCGGGTCCGCGGGCAACATCGCCTATACGCTCAAACTGTTCGGAGAAGAGCCGCACGTCATCGCCGCCGTGGGCCGGGACTTTGAGCGCTACCGGCATCGGTTTGAGTCACTGCAGATCAGCACCCGCCAAATCCAGGAATTCAAGGATGAGGCCACGGCGAGCGCAACCATCATCGTGGACCGCGACGACAACCAGATCATCGCCTTTTTGCCGGGCGCGGCGCGGCACTGCATTGAGCTGGATGTGCCGAACGGGTCCCAGAGCCGGGATGCCCTCCTCATCATCATCGCGGCCGCGCCGCCACAGGTCATCGTCAAGCGCTGCACCGAGGCGGTGCGCCTCGGCATCCCGTATATCTTCGCGCCCGGATCCGCAATCGGCGGCCTCACTAAAACCGAGCTCCGGGACGGGTACCGTTCAAGCCTGGTAAGCATGTTCAACGACTACGAGTGGAAAGAGTTCCAGGAGCGGGCGCGCAAAGACCTTCCGGCCATGCTCCAGCACGGCATTACCGTGGCCATCACGCGCGGCGAAGCCGGATCCATGATCTACACCAAGGACCAGGAGTACTTCATCCCCATCGCGCGGCGCGACAAAGTGATAAGCCCGTTCGGCGCCGGGGACGCGTACCTGGCGGGCTTGGCCTTGGGCGTCGCGCGCGCGTGGAACTGGCAGGACGCCGGGCAGGTTGCTTCGGTTGCCGCATCTTTTGCCGTTGAAACCTTCGGCCCGCAGGAGCACATGTTCACCCTGGACGCCTTTAACCGGCGCTACCACGCGAGCTACCAGCAGAAGAGCCCGCTGGAAACGTAATTCCCCGCATACCCAAAAACACCTCCCCGCAACAAGGAAAGGTGCTTTTTGATTATGGCTCGGGGACAGGGATTTGAACCCCGATTACCAGGGCCAGAACCTGGCGTCCTACCATTAGACGATCCCCGAACAGTAAGAAATCTTAATTCAATATCTCCGCGCCCTGGAACACTTCCAGTACGGCCTTCACCAGATCATCCTGCTCCCGGGGCTCTTTCGTGGCTTTCAAGCGTTCCTGCACGGTTGGCTGGATGCGGTATGAGGTACCATACACCTCTTTGATGATTGTTTCAACTGTCTCGCGGTTTTTGAGCTCCAGAACCTTCTCCTGCTGCAGGCGGTACTTGAACGCAAGCTCCAGGGTGTTTCCGTTCACCTGCACCGGCTCGGCAACCCCGAGCACAAAGTTCAGGGCCTGGTTTTTGTTGCGTGCCTTGGCCAACACCTCGCCCCAGCCGTCCAGGATTTCTTCCAAAGAATGGGTCGGTTCGGTGTGTGATGGGACAGCGGGGATTGATGGCGCTGGAGGCGGCGATGAAATAACAGCCGTTGAAACAATGGCGCTGGATTCAGTTGTTTTTGTTTCAGCCAATTCTTTTTTTGGCTCTTCTTCCCCGCACAAGAGCACCGCGGCAAGCTCCAGGGCCAAGGACGGCATGTCCGGCGCAAGCTCTGAATCATGGGACGCGCGGAGCAACTCGGACGTGATTTCGCGCAAGCGCTGGCTGTCAGTTTGTCCGGCCAGGGCAACGAACTCTGTGATTTCATCTTTGGAGTAGTGAAGCTCAAGCCGCTTTTCGTCCCCTGTTGCCGCGTACAGCACCAGCTGCCTCGCATACTCAAGACAGTTTGCGATAAAAAAAGTGAGGTTGATTCCCTGCGCTTCCAGCGCCGCAAGCAATTCCAGCGCCGTGTGGGCATCTCGGTTGACGAGCGCCGCGAGGAAGTTGAGAGTCTCACCGAACGGCACCTTGGGCAGAAACAGGCTCGCGTCTTGGGCGGTGATTTCTTTTTTGCCGATTGAGAGGATCTGCCCGAGCAAGCTCTCCGCGTCCCTCAGCGAGCCCGAGCTCCGGCGCGCGATGTCCACAATCACCGCATCATCCATAACCGCTTTTTCAAGCGCGAGCAAGGCCCGCAACCGCTCTACAATCTGCGCAAGCGGCACTAAGCCGAAGCTGAAGTGCTGGCACCGCGAAAAAATGGTGTCCGGAATCTTTGCGAGTTCCGTAGTCGCGAGGATAAAGATAACATGCTTCGGCGGCTCTTCCAGGGTTTTCAAGAGCGCGTTAAACGCCTCGCGCGTGAGCATGTGCACCTCATCAATGATGTACACCTTGTACGGCGAGTTCGCGGGCGCGTACTTCACCATTTCCCGCAGCTCCCTAATTTCCTCTATCCTGCGGTTTGAGGCCGCGTCAATCTCTATGAGATCCTGGGCCCTCCCCTGGTTGATGGCTTGGCAGGACGCGCACGCATTGCACGGCTCGCCTGACGTTTTGTCGCGGGAAGAACAGTTCGCGGCCTTGGCCACGAGCCGCGCCAGGGTGGTCTTGCCGGTTCCGCGCACGCCCGAAAACAGGTACGCATGGGCAAGCGCGTTGGCCTTGATCTGCTCGGTGAGGATGTGCTTGATGTCATCCCTGCCAATGACTTCGGCAAAGGTCTTGGGGCGGTAGGTTCGGTAGAGCGTCATGGGATTAGTGTACCCAAAAACACCCCGCCGATCAAGAGGTGTGCAGGGGTCGTAAATTTCATAGCGAGAATGATGGAGCGAAGCGACCCTTCGGAGCGAAGAAATTTACGACCCCGAACACCTAATAATCACGCACTGGCGCTATAATAAATCAGCCGTTGCCCTATCCAGGGCATCCTGGCGCACTGCTTCCGGGGCCTCCTCCTGGTACGAACCAGCCGGCTCAAGTTGTTTGATGATGTTCTCAACCGCTGCCCAGTGGGAAAGCTTGTCCGAGGGGACGAGGATCACCACCTCATCGCCTACCTCGCCCTTGAAGTATGTAATGGACGCGGAGAGCACCTTGTAGGAATTGCCGCTTGCCATCACCGCGTACTCGCCCGTGTCCTCGTCCTGCATCAGGGCGCCCCTCTGCCGCTTGCGCTCAACCGGGCCGATCTGCTTGTACAAAAACGACCCGTCCGGGAGGATGGTGAGCTTGAGTATGTCGCCCTCAACGAGCTTTGATTTGGACGCGTAGTTCGGCGGCACGGAGTAGCTCTTGCCGTCGTTGCCCTGCATCTGCACGCCGTCAAACACGCCCTCAACGATTTCGCCCTCATCTTCGGCAGAAGTTCTGCGCGGCCGCACAGAAGTGAGGGATGAGATATCCACATTCTGTCCGCTCTGCACCTTTTCAAGCATCTTGGTTGCGGTCTCAATCTGCTTCTGGGCGCGCTGAATCATCTGTTGTAACAGCGCAATTTGGTTTGTTTGTGCCATTTTGATTTTTGTTACAGAGGAAGTATACTGCCGTGAAATGACGTCGCTCGGCCGAAATGAGCGCAAGCGCTCATTTCTCCCTCGCTAGTCATTATAGCACAAAACACATTAGGCGGCAATCTCCGAAAACCGTATGTCTTTTCCCATAATACTTCCCTCGGGATTTTTCCGCGCTTCCTCGGGGGTTGGTTTGCGCGTCACGTGCACATCATATCCCGCTTCTTTTGCAAACCCTTTTACTTCCCACTGCACGGCCCGGCCCATGGTGTTGCTATAAACCATCACGGTCCGCGGAACCTCAACCACGGTGATGGTGCTTTCCGAGGCATTGATGCGCCTGATGAGCCCCGTCACATTGCTGTCCTCATACCAAGTGCCCGCGTGATATTTGGCCACATCCGAAGATTTCAGGTCCCGCTCCGTGCCAATGCCGGACCCGGAGCGTTCAATGGCTGCTTCCGGAGCAGCTTCCGCGCCTGTCCCGTTCTCTAACAAGCGCGCGCCTGAAAACCGCTCAATGCTCCCTCCCTCGCTTCCGTGCGCGTTTCCAGCTGCATCCAGCAACTCAAACATGACGGACCCGCCCCGAGAGTCAAACTCTCTAATACGTACGGTACTGGGTTCTCCTCCACTGACTGAAGGCAACTCATAGGTCTCTCCCACCCGGAGTATTAGGCCGTCGGACAAAGTAACTTCCTGCGGGGCAGATCCAACCTCAAGGTCTTCTGGGGTGGGTCCTCCGCGTTCTGGCATATACATAGAATTAAAAAATTAATCCAAGTTGCTCTATTCGTAGTATACCACAATAACAAGCCGCGTAAAGCGCTTGCTAAAGCGATTTCTTGATTTCCGCTTCCATCTGTTCGTCAGCTGATGGCGCCTTTCCGAGCTTCAGGCGGCCCGCAATGTCAGCCTCAATCTCGGCGCGGCTTGAGCCGTACGCGTTCCGGGACGCTTCTCTGATGGCCGCGGCCCGCTCCGGACTGCCTTCCGAAGGCGGGTACGTGGACATCTGGAACGGCTTGGCAGACGCGTTGTCTATCAAGAGTTTGACATACGCCTGGTACTTGTCAATATTGATGCAGTCATACTCGTTGAACACCGGGGCAAACTCTTTGGCAACTGTTTCCGCATCCTCTACGCCGATCTTGAACGAGATCACCGTGCCCACGTTCCCGAACACCGCGTCCTTGATCTGGGTGTTGCCTTTGGCGTCCACAAGCTGGCCGATGTACTGGTGCGAGATGATGAGGTTCAGGCGGTACTTGCGCGCCTCGGACAAAATCGTTGCGATTGAATCAGTCACGAAGTTCTGGAACTCGTCTATGTACAAATAGAAGTCGTGGCGCTCTGCTTCCGGCAGTTCAGCGCGGGTCATGGCAGCCATCTGCAGTTTTGAAACGATGATCAAGCCCAAAAGCGCGCTGTTCACCTCCCCGGTCTTGCCTTTGGCCAGGTTGATGAGCAAAATCTTTTTGTTGTCCATCACGTCCCGAAAATCAAACGCGCTCCGGGCTTGGCCGATGATGTTGCGGAGCATTTCATTTTCCACGAACCTGCCCACCTTTGAGACGAGGTACCCGAGCATCTCGGACTTGTGGAAGTCACTGGTCTTTGCCATTTCCTGCTCCCAGAAGGACCGCACGTTCGGGTCCAGGAGCTTGGATACCTTGTATTTCTGGAATTCCGGGTCCGTAAACATGCGCGGAATGTCCACGATCGTGCCCGGGTGTTCCTTGTCCGCCATCAAGGTGAGCATCACGTTGCGCATGTTGTGCTCAAACATGGGGCCGATGACTTCCGGCGGGAACAGCTTCTCAAAGATGCGGATCATGTCCTGCACCGCAAAATCCTTCTGCGAATCATCCTTGTACTCAAGCATGTTCAAGCCCATGGGCCGCTCAAGGTCGCTCGGGTCAAAATAGATGACGTCTTGAGCGCGGCTTTCGGGAACGTATGACAAGACCGCATCAACAAGGTCCCCGTGCGGGTCAATCACGCACACGCCGCGGCCCTCCACAATGTCCTGGCGCGCCATGTTCGCAATGAGCACACTCTTCCCGGTGCCGCTCTTTCCGATGAGGTAGAGGTGCCTCCTGCGGTCCTCTAGCTTGATGCGCACCACCGTGTCCTCCCCGCGGTACGTATTGTGCCCGAGGATGAGTCCTTCCGTGGGCATGTTCACCGGAGCAGCGGCCTGCTTTGCGGAGAGCCAGAGGATGTTGGGCGTTTCCGCGGAGGGCAGGGGGAAGTGGAACAGGGACGCCATTTCCGCAGTGTTCAAAATAATCTGGGAGCGCTCGCGGAAGTTGCGGTAGATGAAGTCGTTCAGAAACCGCTTCAAGTTGCGCGGCTTTTTGCGGATGAATCCATTGCCGTACTCATAGCCCGCGTACTGGCTGAAGGAATCCGCAATCGCGGAAAGGGCCGCGTTCGCGATTGATTCGTTCCCTGTCGCAACTACAATGCGGATGTTCGCCTCAAAGGCGCTCTTTGCGCTCTTCTCCTGGATGCGCGAGAGCGCTTCCTCCTCAAACTGGGAAATAGTCTCTTGGTGGCGGCCCATGCGCTCCAGTTCCTCGGGGCTTTTTTTGCGGCTGTGGATGATGGTCCGCATGGCTGTTTTTGCGGGGCCGTGCCCTGCGAGCTTCACGGCATCGCTCAACTTCTTGCCGACCCGCACCTCGCGCGAAAGCTGGCTCGCCGCCGCGTGCCACCGCGGGTGCGCGCTGCGAAGGACAAACTGTATGGCAGCGCCTCCGTGCGCGTCATCCCGAAACTTTGAGAGGGAGTTGGTGAGCGCGTTCAGGGGGTCAAACTCCATCTCCTGGTAATTTTTGATGGGAAAGTAGTATGATTTTTTAAATCCGAGCGCGCACGCGGCAATGGCGCACTGGGGGTTGAAGATGTTGTAGTCCTCCCGCTCCTCTATGAACGCGTCCGGAGCTTGAGCCTGGATCTGCTGCTCCACAAACTGGCGAAGCTCCTGCGGCACCGTAACGTAGAACGAGATCACGCCCTCATCCGCCACAATCTCAAACGCGAAGTGGTCCTTTCTGCCGAACCAGAACGCGTTCCACCCGCGCTCCGCGCGCAACCCGGCAAGATTTGCCATGAACGATTCAATGGGTGCAATCATCTGCCGTATCTCGCGCTGCCGGCTTAAATCTTCCACTTCCAAGGACTCCTTGGGCAGGAGCACGCGCAACGTAACCATGTCAAAGGGATTGAACCGGTTGGCGAGGCGGCGCGTAAAGATGCGCCCTACAAACCCGAGCGGGGTGAGCGCGATAATGACGAGCCCGAGCCAAAAGTAGAGGTTAAGCAACATAGGTGTCCGGCCGCGACTTGCGCGCGATTGCCATGATTCTGTCGGTCTTGCGCTTGGATTCCTGCTCCAGGAAAAACTGGTTGACTCCGGGGATCTTCGCGAGCCATGAGCGCAGGATCTCAAGCACTTTCTTGCTGATGGATTTCCCGCTCTCAATGAGCTCCTCAATTTTTTGGGCCGCAACCTCTCCCTCGTACTTCACCGCTGCCTGCACTTCCGGAGGGAGCGCCGAGTAAATGCCCTCAAGGTTTTCGGACATGATCTTTTCAACATCAATCAAACGCTCGGACTTGGTAGTCGGCGTTTCCACGCGCTCCTCAAGCGGGCGTATGTGTTGGCTCACCGAAGGGAGCCGCGGCTTGTGCGGCTGCTCTTTGCGGGGTTCAGCCCGGGACTCTTGTTCGCGTTTGGGCTCTGATTCCCTGGCTTCTTGCCCCTGCGGTGATTGAACTTCCTGCGGTGAAAGGGTCAGCCCAGCTCTTTCAGGCGTGATTTTTGGTATTTCTTTTGGTTTTAACAAGTCTACCATATTGGATAATTATACCACTTTTCGCTGAACTTGACCAAAAGCATATGCGGTGATATACTCTTGAAGTATTCTTAAACAAAACATATGCCGAACACAGAAGTCACGCTAGAAGCAATCCGCAGAGTCGTCAAAGACGAAATTCAACCCATCAGAGACGAAATGAGGGAATTCAAAAGTGAAGTTCTCAACAGAGAAGACCGTATTATGCACGAATTAAAGGCAATACGGGAAGAACAGTCAGCAACCGCGCACCGGGATGACGAACAGGATAAAGAAATCAACCATCTTAAAGGCAGAGTTACCACTATTGAGCAACGCGTTAGCATTTAAATGTTATGGCACATAAAAAAGCAGGTGGTTCATCCACTAATTTACGGGACTCCAAGGGCCAGCGCCTCGGAGTCAAGCTCTACGGCGGCGAGCACGCAAAAGCCGGGGCAATCATCGTGCGCCAGCGCGGCACCCGCTACTTTGCGGGGGAGAACGTAAAGCGCAGCCATGATGATTCCATCTTCGCGCTCAAAGAGGGTTTTGTCGCGTTCAAGAAAAAGATGAAACGCGGCTACGACGGCAACCTCAAGCCCCGCGTTGAAGTGAACGTGGCCGCAAAGTAATTTTGACGCCCAAAAAGCCCCGGCATTCGCCGGGGCTTTTTGATTTGCTATCTCCGCTTCCTCAAGCTCGCTTTCACAAACTCGCGGAACAGCGGGTGCGGTTTGAAAGGCCTGGACTTGAATTCCGGATGAAACTGCGTGCCCACGAAAAACGGATGGTTTTTGAGTTCAATAATTTCCACGATCCGGTTGTCCGGGCTCGTCCCGGAGATCACGAGCCCCGCCGCCTCAAGCCGCTTGCGGTACGCGTTGTTGAACTCATAGCGGTGGCGGTGGCGTTCGTCAATCCTGCTTTTTCCATACGCCTTTTGGACTTTTGAGCCGCGCACGAGCTTGGCGGGCCAGCTGCCCAGGCGCATAGTTGCCCCATAGTCGCGCGCCAGGAGCTTTTTCTCCTGGTCCGGCATGATGTGGATGACTTGATGTTTGGCGCCCGGATCCTGCTCTGCCGTGGTTGCGCCCTTGATGCCCGCAACGTGGCGGGAAAACTCAATGGTGGCAAGCTGCATGCCATAGCATAAGCCCAGGTACGGAATGTGGTGCGTGCGCACGTACTTGATCGCGGAGATAATGCCCTCAATGCCGCGCGTGCCAAACCCTCCGGGGACAATGACCCCGTCAAATTGCGCGAGCTCTTTTACGGCCTTGGGGTCTTTTTCATAGTCCTCGGAATCAACCCAGGTAAAATTCGGGCGCACGTTCGCGGCCCAGCACGCGTGCTTTGCGGCTTCTATCACTGAGATGTAAGAATCAGCCAGCTCAAAATCCCCGGTGCCGAAATACTTGCCCACCACCGCGATTTTGGCCTCGCGCTTCAGGCGCCTGATCTGGCGCGCCAAGGCGCGCCACTCCTTCATATTGCGGCGGCGCGGCGCCAATCCAAACGCTTTCAAAATTTTTTCGTCCAGGCGCTCTTTGGCGAAGTTGACCGGCACGTCGTACACGGACCGCACGTCCGGCGCGCTAATGGCGTTCTCCGCGCTCACGTTGCAGAACGTGGCAATTTTCTCGCGCCGCTTTTTGTCCAAGGGCTGTTCGCTCCGGCAGATGATAAAATCCGCCTGGATGCCGGCCCCGTTCAGGGTGCGCGCCGCGTACTGCGTGGGCTTGGACTTCATCTCTCCGACCATGGGCGGAATGGGCAGATACGACACCAGGGCAAACAGCACGTTCTCGCGGGCTTTGAGCTTCATCATGCGCGCCGCTTCCAAAAAAAGCACGTTCTGGTACTCTCCTACGGTTCCCCCGATTTCAACTATCACAAAGTCGCTCTTGTCTTTTTTCACCACCAGATTGATGCGCCGCAAAATCTCATCCGGAATGTCGGGCACCACTTCCACGTCTTCGCCGCCGTACTCCAAATTGCGCTCGCGCCGGATCACCTCCTGGTACACCTGCCCGGTCGTGATGTAGTGCAGCCGGGTGGACACCTGGTCCACGAACCGCTCGTACGTGCCCAGGTCCTGGTCCGCCTCAATGCCGTCGTCCCCCACAAACACTTCGCCGTGCTCCGTGGGACGCATGGTGCCGGCGTCAATGTTCACGTACATGTCGCACTTGATGATGGAAACGCTAAAGCCGCGGGACTGCAAAATTTTTCCGATACTGGCGCTCGCAATGCCCTTGCCCACGGAGCTCATCACCCCCCCGACTACAAATAGATACCTGGTGTTAGTCATTACGCGCAATATCCACGATTATGGTTATAGGCTCTCCCGCCCCTAAGTCTACCACAACCTCATGCTTGCCCAAAGTCTTGAGGTGGTGGACAAGTCGGATAGCCTTTGGGTCTAGGACCAATTTCTTGCGTTTGGCGATTGATTCAGCGATTTCCTTGGGCCCGATGCCCCCGAATAAATGGCCTTCCTCGTTGGCCGGAGCCCGGATGAGGATGGTTTGGCCCTCAAGCGCGCCACGGATTTTGTTCTTGGCCGCATCAGACTGTTCCCGCTTGGCTGCCCGCTTGTGGCGGACCGCCTGCGCGTGGGCAATCGCATCAGCCGTAGCCTCCCGCGCCAACCCCTGCCCAATGAGGAAATTCCTAGCATACCCGGGAGCAACCTCAACAATATCCCCTGCCGCCCCAAGATTATGAACTGGTTTGATAAGTATGATTTTCATACGTGATGACGCACATCTATTTCCGCAAATATTCCAAAGCCCTGTCCATCTGCGGATCCTTGTCCTCGCCGAAATCTTCTTCGGAAAGCTCAACCACCTCGTCCGGAGCAATGCCCTCCTCATTGATGGACCGGTTCTTGGGGGTAAACCACTTAGCCACCGTAAACTTGACGCTGGAGCCGTCCGGCAGCTCCTCCAGCACCTGCACCGACCCCTTGCCGAACGTCTGCTCACCGATGACGCGGCCAAACCCGTAATCCTGCAAGGCTCCGGCGACAATCTCGGAAGCAGAAGCGCTGCCGCCGTTCACTAAAACCACAGTGGGAATGCCCGCAAAGAGCGCGCTGCCGGTTGCCGCGTACGTGGTGGACCCGTCCACCGAGCGCTCAATCACCACGGTCTCCCCCTCGGCAATCCAGGCGCTTGCCACGTCAATGGAGGTCTGCAGAAACCCGCCCGGATTGTTCCGCAGGTCAAAAATGATGCCTTCCGGATGCTCGCTCACCACCTCGCGCTGGATCGCCTTGAACGCGCGCGTGGTGTCCGCGTTAAAATTCCGCATCGTGATGCGGGCGATTGAACCCTCTTCCATCTGCCAGGAAACGCTCTCTATTTTAATGGTGTCGCGGACAATGGCGATATCAAACAAATCGTCCGCGCCCTCGCGCGCGATGGTGAGCGTCACAGTCGTGCCCTTCTCGCCCCGGATGCGGTTCACTGCCTCATCAAGCGTCAGCTCCGCGGTTCCCTTTCCGTCAATTTGAGTGATAACATCCTGGGCTTTCAGGCCCGCGCTTTGGGCCGGGGATCCGGAAAGGGGCGCCACCACAGTCAAAAGGTCATGCTTGATGGCGATTTCAGCGCCAATGCCCTCAAACCGGCCGTTTAATGATTCGGTAAACTCTTCAGATACCTGGGGCTCTAAAAACACGGAGTACGGGTCATCCAAAGCAGCCACCATGCCGCGCAGCGCTCCATAGAAGAGCTTGGTTTCGGAAACGGGCTGGTCCACGTACTTCCCGCGAATTAACCCCCAGACCTGGGTGAACAAATCAAAGTCAACGTCCTTTCCCAGGTACTCCTTGACCTCGCTCGGCCGGATGGTGACTTCACCGGACGCAATCGGTTCGCCTTTTTCGTTCACCACCGTGATTTCGCGCTTGCTCTTTCCCGCATAAAAGCCGCCCGCAAACGCGGCGGCGATGATAGCCACGCTGATGAAAATGATTTTGTATTTTTTCAAAAAAAGCATAAGTAAATTGATGCGCGGTTTGATGCGCTTGATGTGTGGCTGCGCCTGCGGCTATTGTAGCACACCCTGAACCATCTACTCAACCCTCGTAATATCCGCACCCAAGAGCCGCAAGCGCTCGTCTATTTTCTCATACCCCCTATCAATGATTTCAGCGCCCTTGACCATGGTGCGCCCGGATGCAACCAAACCCGCGATAATGAGCGTTGCGCCGGCGCGCAGATCAAGGCTGTCAAACGCGCCGCCGGAGAGCTGGGTAGGGCCGGTGATGAGCGCTGTATGCGAGTCTTTGATCTCCGCCGAAGCGCCCATGCGCCCGAGCTCTTCCACATACCCCAAGCGGTTTTCGTACATGGGGTCTTGGATGCGGCTCTCGCCATGCGCCTGGGTTGCGAGCACGCCGAACGGGGCCTGCAGATCAGTCGGAAACCCGGGGTGCGGGGCAGTGATAATTTCAAATCCTTTGAGGCCGCCAGCCGAACCTCTCACCCGCCACTCGCTCCCGCTCTCGGTGATGGATACGCCTGCCTCTACCAGCTTCTCTTTGATGATTGAGACATCCCGGGGGACCACGGGAGCGATGGCAACTTCCCCGCCGCACAAGGCTGCAAGCACGGCAATGGTGCCGATTTCAATCTGGTCCGGGATCAGTTCAACATCAACGCCTTTCAGGTTTTTTGATCCTTTGACGGTGATGGTGTTGGTCCCGGCGCCTGTGATCTCGGCGCCCATCTGGGAGAGCATAGCGCACAAGCACGCCACGTGCGGCTCGCGCGCCGCGTTCGTGATGGTTGTTTCATCCGGAATGCTCGCCGCGAGCATGAGCATGTTTTCGGTTGCGGTCACAGACCGCTCAATGAGCTCAACTTCACCGCCTTGCAAAAAATCGCCGGTAATGGTATAGTATGCATCTTGCCCACGCGCAACAGAAGCTCCCAGCGCTTCAAAGCCTTTGAGATGGGCATCCAGGGGCCGGTTGCCGATGTTGCATCCCCCGGGCTCGGGCATGCGCACGGTACCGAGCGCCCCGAGCAAAGGCCCCATAAAAAGCACGGACGAGCGCATGCGCTTGGTGAGCAGATAGTCCATCTCATGTTTTTTGATATCAGGTGTTGAGATGGTGGCCGTGTGCTCATCCTCCCAGGCGACGCGCGCGCCCAGATCTTCCAAAATCGCGAGCATGTGGCTAATGTCCGAGATTCGCGGTATATTGCGGATGCGTGAAGGCTCGGCCGAGAGCAGGGTTGCGGCGAGCGCGGGCGTGGCCGCGTTCTTCATTCCCTGCACGCGCCACGCGCCCGAGAGCTCTCTCCCCCCATTGATGATGAATGTTGGCATATGACGTTAACTACCCGGAGAATCCTCTATAGTACATTTGCGGCCATCTTCTTCCTGGCGGCTCCGCCGCTCGTCTTGTATACCGCGGGATTCCGGTATGATTTTGAGTACCGCCGGGTCGTTGAAACCGGCAGCCTCGTGGTTAAATCCGACCCCTCGGATGCAACCGTGCGCCTGAACGGCGAACTGCGGAAAGAACCCACCCCAACAATCATTAATACTATACTACCTGGAAAAATAAAGCTACTCGTGGAAAAGGAGGGGTACCACTCGTGGGAAAAGGAGATAGAAATCAAGCCCCGCGTTACGAGCTTTGAGGAGGACATCACCTTGTTCGCCCAAAGCGCTCCGGAGGCGCTCGCGGGAGAGGCAATAACGCAGTACTGGTGGAACCGGAATCAGGATAAGTTTGCCTACGCAACAACCGGGCGCACCCTGCGCCTCTTTAACGCGCTCAACCAAAAAGATGAGCTCATCGCGAACCTGGGACCCATCGGCAGCACTGAACTTTCCTGGTCCGAGCACGAAGACGCGTTCTTCTTCACGCGGCAGAACGGACGGGGGAAGGAAGAAGTTATCATCGTAAACACCGGGTCTCCGGAGCGCATCATTCCGGTGGCAAGCCTTGCGAGTACAGCGGTTGGGCAGATCCAGTGGGACCCCAAAACCAGGGCATCCTTGTACGCCCGAACCCAATCCGGGGCCATCGTGCGCCTCAACTACCTGCTCGCAACCGAATACCGGGTCGCGGACGGCCCAATTGCGAGTTTTCTCGCGGAAAAAAACAGGATCATCATGATCTCCGAACCCGGAAGCGGCAACAGCCTCTCCCAGCTCTCCTGGATCAATCCAACTGACCAGGGAACCGTGCACCTGGTTCCGGGCGCGCCGCGGCGCCCGGGCTACCGCATCATCCCAACCAACTCACAGTATATAGCTCTCGCGCGCCCGGAAACGCGCGAACTCATCATCATTGACCCCACCGTCAAACAGGGCACGGCAATCGCGGAACCAGTGGCCATCTCCGGGGTGGTTGAGTACGTGTTTGCCGAGAACGGCAGCGCGGTGGTGTACTCGGACGGGTTTGGCATGTACGCGCGCTCTCTCACCACACCGCTCTCCGTGCTCCCGGCCGCGTACGAAAAGAGCACCCTGGTAACGCGCTACTCAAAACCGGTCCGATCGCTCGCGGTCTCTGCGGACGGCCGGCACGTATTCTACATGGTTTCCGGCGAGCTCCGGGTGAATGAGGTGGCCGCAGCAAGCGACCCGCGCTCAACCACCCTGCTTTCCTTGTCCGCCGAAGAGGCGGGGGGCGCACCCGAAATAAGCGGCCTTAGGTATGATGAGCTAGGCAACGCGCTCACCTTTATTGGCGCAAACGGCACATTACAAACGCTCGCCCTCTCCCGAGAGGACAACCGAGCCTTCCCGTTTGGCAATTAAGAGGTTCGCTTCCAGGAGCGAATCAAAGGTTCCGGCATCAAGCCACGCGCCGCTTACGGCGCTCACCGTAAGCTCGCCTTTTTGGAGATAAAAATTATGGAGGTCAACGATCTCGTACTCGCCGCGGGCGGATTTGGCGAGATTTTTTGCGGCAGCTACCACGCGGTTGTCGTAGAGGTAGAGCCCGGTCACGGCGTAGTCCGAGATATGCTCTTTGGGCTTTTCCACGATTTGTTCTGCAACGCCCGCTTCGCTGAACTTGACCACCCCGAACCGTTCCGGATCAGGCACCTTTTTGGCGAACACGTGCCCGCCTGTTTTGAACCCTTTGATCTGTTCCGAGAAATCATCCTCAAAAATGTTGTCCCCGAGGATCAGGGCAACCGAATCATCGCCGATGAAGTTCTCTCCGATGGCGAACGCCTGGGGCAGGCCTTCGGGATTGTCCTGGATTTCGTAGGTGAACTTTGCGCCCAACTCGCGGCCGCTACCGAGCAAGCGCAAAAAGTCGCCGGCCCGGTCCGGCGCCGTGATAATGAGGATTTCCGTAATCCCGCCCCGCATGAGCGTCTCCAGCGGGTAGTAGATCATGGGCTTGTTATAGATGGGCAAAAGCTGCTTTGACGTAACTTTGGTGAGCGGAGAAAGCCGCGTCCCAGAGCCTCCTGCCAGTATAATTCCTTTCATAGTTCTAATTGTCATCCCGAGCGAGCGTACTCGCGAGCCGAGGGATCTAATTTAATGACGAAATGACGCGTACTCTCGCAACGCATCCTGCCACGCTCGCAGGGGCGGAAGTTTTGTTGACTGCAACACGGAATAGCTGGGCCGCTTTGCCGGGCGCGGATACTCCGCGGTTTTGCACGGCTGTAAATCAACATCCCTATTAAACACCGTAAATATCTCTTTTGCAAATCCATACCAGTTTGTGGTTCCGCTGTTGGTGCGATGGTAGATGCCTGGCGCAGCCTTTGACGCTACGAGCGCGCGCGTAGCGGCCGCCAAGTCCGGGGCATGCGTGGGAGACCCGATCTGGTCATCAACGACTTTGATTGGCCCGCCCTGGTCCGCGAGCGCGAGCATGGTTTCCACAAAATTCTTGCCTCCATGCCCATACAGCCAAGCGGTGCGGATGATATATATTCTCCCCCCCTTACCAAGGGGGGGATTAAGGGGGGGTTCTCTGATAAGCGACAATAACTCCCGCTCTCCGGCAAGTTTTGACCGTCCGTATGCGTTAATCGGATTCGGCTCGTCATCTTCCGTATACCCTCCCTGCTCTGTGCCGTCAAACACGTAATCCGTTGAATAGTGCACCAGTGTCGCGCCGAGCCGCGACGCAACATCCGCAAGGTGCCCCACTGCCTCGCCATTGACTTTTGTGGCGAGCGCTTCGTTCTCCTCGCATGCGTCCACGTTCGTGTATGCCGCGGCATTGATAATGAGTTCCGGGGCGAGCGCCTCAACTTTGCCGTTCACCTGGCTCTGGTCTGTAATGTCAATCTCATCCAAATCCCACAGCACAGGCTCCCAATCCGCAAACGCTTTTGCCAATTCCTGGCCAAGCATTCCTTTTGCTCCGATGATAAGTGTTTTCATGGGTGATAGTGCTCTTGATAATATGTCTGGTAATCCCCGCTTTTCACGCGCTTCCACCAGTCTTCATTGTCTTGATACCATTTGACGGTTTGCTTGAGGCCTTCCGCCAACGACACGGACGGCTTCCAGCCCAAGGCCCGGACTTTTGAGGAGTCAACTGCATAGCGCTGGTCATGCCCGGGCCGCAAGCCGCTTACCGGCTCAATCATGTCTTTATTCTGGCCCAACAGCTCAAAAACCATTTCAGTGATTTCAGCGTTCGTGACTTCAGGCTCGTTTTCTGCGGCAATATCGTATGCCTCGCCGAGCGCGCCCTTGCGCAACACGAGGTCAATAGCGCTGCAATGGTCGGTGACGAACAGCCAGTCCCTGATTTGCGTACCCCCATCGTACAAAGGGACTTTTTTGCCTTCAATCAGATTGGTGATGAAGAGCGGCACCAATTTTTCCGGAAACTGGTAGTGCCCGTAGTTGTTGGTGCACCGCGTAATTATGATGGGCGCCTCGTGCGTGCGTATTGCCGCGATTGCCAAAGATTCCGCGGCAGCCTTGGACGCGGAATAGGGCGAGGATGGTTTGAATGCGTCTCCGTCTTTTGACTTGCGCGGCGCCTCCACGTCGCCGTAAACTTCGTCCGTGCTGATGAGAATCATTTTTTTGACGCCCAGCTCGCGCACTGCATCTATCACCACCTGCGTGCCAAACACGTTGGTTTGGATGAACTCATGGCTTGAGTGGATGGAGCGGTCAACGTGCGACTCCGCCGCAAAGTGCACCACCGCATCAACCCCTCCTGATGCGCCAGCGACCGCATCATAGTCGCACACATCGCCTTTTATGAAAGAGTACCGCTTGTCATCCTTAAACTCCTGCAGATTTTCAAGGTTGCCCGCGTAGGTCAGCTTGTCAAAATTTAACACGCTATCTTCTGGATAGTTCTTGAGAATGTAGCGGATAAAGTTGGAGCCGATAAATCCAGCTCCTCCGGTGACTAATAATTTCATACTAACGGGCTTTCCGCATTAAAATTCTTTTTGTACCGCTCCTTGAACTCCCGCATGGTAAAACAATGCTCCTGGGTGCCATACTTCTCAACCGCATATGAGGCAATAGTTGCCGCGACCTGCCCGGTTTCCTTCCAGCTCCACTCGTTCATATACCCGGCCACGATTCCGGCGCGAAACGCATCCCCGGCTCCGGTCGGATCAATCACCTCGCGAGGCTTTGCCGCCCCAATTTCCAAATCATAATCCAAGTCTTTTGAATAGATCACCGAGCCTTGAGCCCCCTGCGTCACCATAACCACGGTTCCCTTGCTGGTGAGATCTTCCAGCTCCACACCCGCCTTCTCGCGGAACATCTGCCACTCGTAGTCGTTGAAAATCGCGATTGCCGCGGTTTCGGCGCCGTACAAGAGCTCTTCTGTGGAAAGCGCGGTCATCTGCTGCCCGGGGTCAAACAAATACGGGATCTTGCGGTCGCGCGCCTCTTTGCAGCGCTTGATGATTTCCTGCTTGGACGAAGCAGCCACCACCAGGAAATCGCCCCTGCCGAACTGCCTCGGAATGCCGGATTCGCCGCCGCGGCCAAGCGCGCCCGGATAAAACGCGCTGATCTGGTTGTCGTCCAAATCAGTGATGATGGTAGCAACCGCCGTGTACTCATCCTCGTGGGTTGTGATGTGGCTCGTGCCAATAGAAAGGCTCTTGAGGTACTCCGCGTACCTGCCGAAGTCCTTCCCAACGCTTCCGATGATGACTGGATCAAAACCCAGGAGCTTGAGGTTGTACGCGATATTGCCGGCCGTGCCCCCGAACTTTTCCTCCAGCCGCTCCAGCACAAACGACACATTCAGCATGTGGATTTTATCCGGAATGATGTGGTTCCGGAAGCGGTCGTTAAAATCCATGATCCGGTCGTACGCGAGCGATCCGGTTACCGCGATGTTCATATTTCACACGTCACCCTGAACGAAGTGAAGGGTCTAATGCCTTTACTGATTAGAGATTCTTCTTAATATCTTCCGCAACCTTTGCAAGCTCGCCTTGATTGGTCTGCGTGCCGTGCCACAGTTGATGCCCATCTCCGGCGAACCGCGGCATGATATGGAAGTGCGCGTGGAACACAATCTGTCCGGCTCCGGACCCGTTGTTTACGCCGAGGTTGAAGCTGTCAGCCCCAACGCCCGCAAGAACCGCGGGAGCGATTTTCTGGATGGCATTCATGAGTTTGGCGCCAAGCTCCGGGGGCATATCCAGCACATCTCTATGGTGCGCTTTGGGAATCACGAGCGTGTGCCCGGGATTTACTGGATTGATGTCCAAAAACGCAAGCACCTCTCTATCCTCATATACCTTATGAGACGGAATGTCTCCGGAAACTATTTTGCAAAAAATGCAATCCTGCATAATGATTTTCGTCTATAGTTTTTCCCTGTCCAGCCCTGCCCGTTTCAAACTGGAATTGGCTTATGGCGCTCGTGCAATGTCTCAATATAAACTTCAATAGCTTCACGAATATTCACCTTTGCCTGCTCCAAGGTATCTCCCTCTGAAATGCATCCAGGAAGGTCCGGGACTTCCACGGTATACCCGCCTTCTGTTTGAGACATACATACGGCTTCGTATCGTAATGATTTTATAGTATTCATATTCTAACGTTCGCGTATATCTGATGTTTTTCGGAGTATAGCGGAGCAAAATAGGGGTGGAGGCTTTTTTCTTTTTCCATTAAAAACAGGTACTCATGATGTTTGCTGTCGCTATGTATCCATTCATTTGTCCAGCGCATGCCACCCATAACATTTACTTTATAGTTAATCTCAACCACATTCAGCAGCTTCCCTGATTCATGCATTAAATCACTTAATTCTTGCTTCGTTGCTCTTCCGCCAGAACTATATGAAAGAAGAATGTAGCGAGATTTAGTTTCTTGGATAAGTTTTTTTAAGGCTTCCATGGCGATAAAAAATCCTTCTTCGTTTTTTCTAAATTCTTCAAATACGGAAGCGGAGAGTAAATCTCTTGTGTCTACTCTGCGATTGACCTTCCCGAACAATTCCGGTTTATCGTTTTTGATAATGGTAGTCCAAATATGATAATAAGAAGCATATCTAACCCTGCTGGGGGGCATTTTTTCATTATTTGATCCGTACGGCGGGTCAAAATACGCAAGATCAAATTCATTTTTTGATATGGTGTCAAAAATGTCCCCGCGAATTATGCGATGTTGTTTGTTAGTTTTAAATCTTTTTGGCAATTTTAAGAATAAATCATTGTGCGATCTTGGAGACCATTTTGCCAAATATGACACATAGTGGCCGAGCGTGCTGTCAACGGAATCAAGGGCATAAATCAAGCTTGTCAGAATAACGCATTTGTCTTCCCACCCTAAATTGAGTTTATCTATTTCATCTCTGATGGCATCTAGTTTCCTGGTATTTTTAGCTTGGAACGGTTTTTTGCCTTCATCTAATTCCGCGCCATAGTGTTTTGTGTACCAACCATCATATCCTTTTAGATTGTTTAAATGATCTAAAATTTCTTGGTAATACTTATCTTCTTTTTCTGATTTTAAGTAGCATGTGCCAAAAACTTCAGACCAAGCTGAAATATCGCTGACAGTCGTATTGTACCCAAGTTGAGCAAGCGCTTGTGACACTCTGGTCGTTCCGCTAAATCCATCAAGTATATTTTTTACTCCGTCAAGTTCGCTTAGAAGTTGGACAATATACGGCAATATTTTTAATTTTGACCCCGCATACTTAATCCCTTCTGTTTTGGGAACACTCAATTTTTTATTGCCGAAAATATCTATTTGCTGGCCGCTCATAATTTTTTAAGCCTATCAATGTCTTTTTGCAAAATTTCATTTACTGCCTTATGGCCCTGTTCGGAACTGTTTAATGCAAGGCTGAATAACGTAACAAGCGTGTGATTATGCGAATAATCTATCCATCCGTTTGTCAGAGAATCAAAGTAATCTACGGCATTTTTTGTGTGGGTCCAAAGTCCCCGCTGTAACGCATTGGCAGACGCTCCGCCGTATCTCACTTCGCATAGGTAACGGTTTTTTGAGTCAACAAACATGTAAATTGGGTGCGAACGACCCTTGCCTGGAACAATATTGCCAGTCAAAAAATCGAATCTCTGCCCTTTTCCCACAAATATAATTCTTTTGGTCTTGGCCATCGCTTTTTTGTGGTCAAAAATCATTATATTACAACGTTGATTTTTTTCATCGTAAATCAATGGCATAATGTTTATAGCCCCAAATTCAGAAAATTCAGCTGATTCAAAAATGTTGGCTATGTGCGCAACGCCCTTAATCTCTGATCCGTGTTTTTGGAGAAATGGGAACATTTTTTGATTGCTGTCGGTGGATAGCTGGAGCGGCCCGTCGCCATAAGCTTTTAAGCTGACTGGAAATTTTGTTTTACTGACTTCGTTTATTATCATTATGTCTTCTTCGTGCTCTTTTGCCCGAAAAAGATCTTTGCCGACATGAATACTCTTAAAATCGTACATGAATTGATTAATAAATTCAGCCATGCCGATTTCCGCCAAATCGCCATGTGTTTTATTGCCTATCAGCCGCATTGTAAAAATATTGGATAGTGTATTGACCACCAAATGACGATTTTTGCTTGCCAGTAGTTTGAACCGATTTTTAAAATCTTCGTAATTACTCATAATATCTTGTTATTAATTTTAAACGGCGCGCCAGGTTCCTGCTCCCAGCGTATCTCGTCAACCGCATCCTGCTTGCCCTCGCCTTTGTAGAGTTGATTCGGCAGATTGACGTAGTAGCCCGGCTCTTTTGAAATGCACTTATACCCGTGCACCACCCCAGGAGGCACCATAATCATGCACGGGTTGTCCTCGCCCACTTCCATGGTTGAAAGTTCCCGGTACCCAAGTCTTCCCTCGCGGTTCTCCCAGAGGTACATGCGGAAGTTCCCGGGACCCGTAAAAATAAAGCAGTCTGACTGCTCCTTGTGCTCGTGCGGCCCCCGCACGGCTCCGGGCTCGGTCTTTGAGATATATGCCATGCTCGGCTGGAAATCTGATTCATCATTCCGCCACGCCTCGCAGAGCCATCCGCGCTCATCAGAAAAGCGCTCCAATGGTTTGATGACAACGCCCTCTATCATACCCCTACTCTACCAGAATCAGGCGTAAAAAGCCAGATTGCGCCGGTTGCGATAAACACCGCGAGCGCTATGGCCGGATTGATGAAAAACGACACATATCCGTCCTTCAGCGTTTCCAAGAGGTATAGGATGAGCGTGAGGCTGCCTGATGCGCGGAACAGTTCTGTGTTGAGTTGTAGGATGAGTGGTTTCATTTTTTAAGGCGCTTGAGTTGGTTGGCGACATACTCAACAAATCCATCCCAATCCAATGGGTCGCGCAAGAGCCGGATGGAAATGTCTGCGAGCACAATTTGCCCGTGCCCTTTGTTAAGCTCGGGCGCGGAAATGAGAAAACTGATCTCATTGATGTACAGCTCAAAGTCGCTCCAATCATAGGTAACGCTAGCCTGGTACCAGCCATCTCCAAATGACTCGGGGGGCGTGTATGTTGCCACCAGATAATTATATTGATTGATATCTGTGTTCACATTCATCACATCATGCTTGACATTCGCGGGAAGCGCATAGTTGTACGCAAGAACCGGCTCGCTCGGCGGCTGGGCAAGGAGCGCTGAAAGATTTGCGTAACGTTCTTGTTTTTGGCAAAACACCACCCCATCATACCGCTGGCACGGCCAATTGACGCCATCAATGATTTTGTTCTGCAAGGGCTTCATCACAAATCCCCAAGATCCGCGCAGCTTGCGCGCCCCCAATTCCAAAATGGGCTGGGACTGATTCTGGAACGCCATGGTGACCGTGACATGATTAAACTCGCGCGGCACCTTTGCGTCAAAGTACACGGGGTCTATGAAAAAACTCTGGTTATTATCATCCAAATCAATCACCCGCTTCTCCGGATGGATGTCCGAAATCGGGGAAATGGCGCTCCCCTTCTTGTACTCAAGAACGAACTCGCCGCTCGGCACCAGGTTCTGGAAAAAGAGCCACCCTAAAAGCAAGCATGCCCCTCCCCACAGGACTGCCCGCCATGCAATGACAATACGTTGTTCGTGATTCATATACCACTACAGTACCAGATACTGGAGAAAACACAAAAAAATCAACTGCCCAAGACAATGGGCCGCGTTGAGAAAAGAATTATTCCCAGTGTCTTTTTGAAACACCCAACTAAGCCGCCAAACGCAAAGACTTGGCAACGGGTTTCAGCACTTGTGACGCGTTCAGCACCTCCACGCCAATGGCGCGGCCAAATTTGTCCAGTTCAACGCTCACCCCGGGCGCGACTTCCGCGAACTCCTCTTCCGCGCCGCGCTTAACCCCAAAGTAGAGCACGTCGCTCTCCTTGTCGTAGTATACGTTTTTCTTTGCAATGGATTGGTTCATAATTTTTTCCATCTCCCGGATTTTATCCGGCTGTTCTTTTGGCCCGGCTTGAGCGGATGTATGGTGATGAGCCGCGCCTCTTTGGCTGTCTCGCGGTACACCAGAGCCACTTCCCGCACCTTGCCCCGGTATGCAGTTTTGTTGATGGCGACCGACAGTTGGGTTATGGCGTCAGTGTATCGCTCGCTGGATGTTTGGTATATGATGCGAGGCAGTTCATGGTGGATTGACCGCAGTTTTAATCGTAACTCCAAGTGTTTTGAATAGACCACCTCCCTCATGCAACCAGTATATCAAAATTGCCTAAAAAGAAAAGCGCCCGGATCCTCCGAAGAGAACCCGGGCGCGGAACAGTCGGGCGGCGTGGCTACCGATCAAATGCTGACGCGATGGGTCAGCCGGGGAGCCACTCCCCCATCCCCCTCTTGGATGGCGCCTGCGTATCCCGGGAGTGCTGCTCGCCGCACTCGAAACCCGCCGCGAAAATCGTGGCAAGCAAGTCGGAGACCACAGGAGTCTCGCCGAGAACATCCAGAGCCAGGACTGCTTCGAGAGTCTCGTGCACGTGACCTTCCGAAACGGCGTTATTCCAGATTGCCGGAACCTCGAACCACCCGGTTACCGTCACCGAAACACCGGAACATTCACTCCACCAGCTGATGAAAGCCTCGCGGCTTTCAGCTGCCTCGCCGCTTACCAGCATGGAGAGGGGATCGTTCCAACTCCCTTCACCATGACTCTCCATAAAACGAACGAACGCATACTTCATGCCTTTCCTCCTGATTTATCGCATGATTGCGATTTATTACCATATCATAGTATTATATTTTTGTCAAATACCTCTTGTAAATGCTAATATGGAATCACATGAAACAACCATATATCTCAATTATTGTGCTCCACTACAAAAACCTTGATGATACCCAGGCCTGCTTAAAGTCGTTGGAAAAAATTGACTACCCGAAATACTCAGTGATTGTGGTGAATAATGACGCGGTTGAACACGGGCGAACGCTGAAAAACGAATTTTCGGACATTACACTGATTCAAAACCAGAGCAATGCGGGGTTTGCCGAAGGCAATAATGTCGGTATTCGGCACGCACTTGCAGACAGCCGAACAGACGCGGTGTTGATATTGAACAATGACACCGAAGTTGAATCGGATTTTTTGTCTGAAATGGCACATGCCAAGGGCGATATGATAGCCGCTTGCATGATGCAGTATGACAAACGCGATACAGTGGATAATCTCGGCGTGGTCATGATGAAGAGCGGCCTGCCCTTCAACCGGCGTGATGAACATCAGAAGCTCTTCTGCCCGTCTGCCGGATGCGCACTCTACTCTCGGAAACTTTTGGAAACAGTCGCAATGTATGTCCCCTCCTTTACTAAGGAGGGGGTGAGGAAGTGGTATTTTGACCCGCTCTACTTTGCGTACGCCGAAGACCTGGATCTCGGCTTCCGGGCGCGGCTACAAGGCTTTGAGCCTGGGTATGCAAAAGGCGCAATAGTATACCACAAAGGCTCCGCATCAACCTCAAAACTTTCCGACCTTGCGGTGTACCATACCTACCGGAATCTAATATGGACGCAATACAAAAACTATCCCTTGACGTTATGCCTGCGAAACCTATTCTGGCTCATCCTGGGCTGGAAACTCATCTTCTTAGGCTATGTGTTCAAAGGCAGGCCCCTGGTGATGATAAGAGCCGTATTTGACGGCATACGCGGACCCTAAAAATCTCCTATAAAAAAATGAGCTTCCCTCTCTCTCCGGAGAAGAAAGCTCACTCATCATGCGGCAAGGACAAGCGCCTCTTGCCTCACGAGCAGAAACGACCAGCGCGGATCTAGGAACCACGCGTTGATGGCATCAACGGCTGTTTGGGGATCCGTCCCCGGAGGGAACAGCTCAAACCACGCGTCCAGGTTCGGCGGCTGCTTGAGCCGGAACCGCTTGTGCCGGATCGGCTCGGGGTCCCTGCGTCGTCCCCAGAGCAGGACCGGCCTGATCCGGGAACCTTCCAGCGGGTACTTGCGGGTCAGGTCATCCGCAATCCAGTCCCCCCGCCAGGCAAACACCATGTGGTGCCAGAGCTGGTGCGGCGTTTCCGGGATCAGCTCCGCATTGCCTTTCGGCCACCGGCGTGTGCCCCCCAAACAGCTCGGAAAGCGGTGGTGTACAGTAATGCGGTCCCCCCTCCACCGGTCCATGAAACCGGCTAGACTGCCGTTCACCCCAATATCCAAACGTCAAGGAACATCCCTGCCCTCCTCTCATTTTGTTAGGCCCTATTGCCTGGTTTCATTATACCCTAATTGCGGCTGACTCTCCATATGTGCACATCCCCCACGCGCCGCGGCTCGCCCAGGAGCTCAACTGTCTTATCTAAAACAACATCATTGATCCACTTGTTCTCGGTCATGTAGTAGCATACATCTGCTCCGGTAATGCGGAATGCGGCGCTCATCCAGGCTTGGGACGGGGATTTTGACATGCCGCTTCCAAGCCAAGCAAGGGCCAGGTGTTGGCGATGACGCAATAAGGTTCCCCGTCTTTTTGATGCTCTTGCCATACCAGGCGGCTCGCTTCCAGTTCATCTGTAGTTACGACTTCAAGCTTGGGGCCCGAGGCATAGGTTGATGTTGCCCCGAATGCGAGCAGAAATGTGATGGCAAGTATTTTTTTACGCATGGGAATCTTGATGCGCTTCTCGTGGAGGAAGAGCCATATCCCCCACCCCAAAAACAGAATCATAAAAAACACAATGGTCTCGTTCAGCCTGCGCGCGAGGATGTGCACGCCCTCGGTGAATGACCAGGAAATGAAGTACGCGCCGAGCGTTACTCCGAACAGGACCGCAAGCAGGACAATAACGCGCCGCTCGCGCTTCCGCCTCAAAAGGCGATACAGCGCCCAACAAATCACAAGCCACGCGCCCATGGAGACAATGAACGGCACGATGCGGTACGAGAACAAGGGCAGCCGCGACAGTGATTCTTTACTCTGGTTATATAAAAAGTTCCCCTGGTCAATGAAATCCGGGGGCACCACGATTCCGATGAACCCGGACAGCCTGCCGAACGCGTCAGCCAGAGCGTCAATGACGCCTGGAATTGAGAGAGAGCCTGGCGCATAACTGGAAAGGCCCTGGAAGAGCTCCAAAAACGGAATCGCGAACACGGACGCGATGACGAGCAAACCGAAAATGGTTTTGTCGCGCAGCGCTATCCTGCGGTCGCTGAATCCGAACTTGAGCTTGAGCTTGTACCAGTGGTTGCGCTCCATAAAGAGCTTCCGCCAGCCGACAGCGAGAATGCCGAACAGGGCAAGCGCAAAAAAATTCAGGATGTACCCCCAGTAAAATGCGAACGAGAAGAAGCTTGCCGCAACAAGCGTGGAGCGCCTGCCCTCTGTTGCGTAGTGCGCCCACACGAGCAACACGAAAAAGAAAAACAAGTGCCCGAACGAAACCGGAATCGTGATGGCCCCTTCTGACTGGAAGGTGTAGAAAAGCGTTGGCAAAAACGCGAACAGCAAACCTATTCGTTCCCCCTCCTTACCAAGGAGGGGGCCGGGGGGTGGTCCTTCATCAAAAACCAGCCGCCCGAACCAGTATAAAATGAGCGGCAGAAACAGCGACCAGAGCGCAAAAACAAGCAGCAGATCAACCCAGAACAAGCTCACCCCAAGGGATTCGCTCAAAAAAATTGTTGATGCCCACTGTGATGCGTATGATGTTTTGTTGCCCGCAACCAGGGCCTCGGGCACTGCAATGGGCCCAAAGTAAATATTTGACCGTTCTTCGCCCCAGATGCTCGGGGTGTAGATGTTCCCCTCCTGGAGCCACTCTTCCGCGCCCAGGTGCCGCCACTTGTCCCCTCCGAATCCGGTTTCATACACCACCGGCAGATACGCGTGCGAGAGGTACGAGAATAGGATAATGAGGCCGAGCACGAGCTTGACGGAGCCGCGGGTAAACACCATATACCCAAGCAGAAACACGAGCCCGAAAAACAGCATCAATGTGAATGATGAGAGCGCGGCCCACGGGGAGAGGATGTACACCCCGGTGCGGCTGTGGAAGATGAAAAACGCGAACAGCGCCGAGAGGGCTATAAAACCAATGACCTGCCAGTCCCGTGTCATTGCGAGCGAACGTACTCGTGAGCGAAGCAATCTTAACGTCGCGCCTAAGAATGTCCTTTTGACACCAAGCCATCGTCGCGTTGATAGGATTGCTTCGCCTCGCTGTCGCTCGGCTCGCAATGACAAGAGCACTCCAACCAGCCCGACAACAAGCAACGCCGCGGCAACCGCAATCCTATCGTACTTCCACACCACCACCGGAATGCCAATGGCAAACGCGGAGAGATAGAATCCAGTGAGAAATCCAAACACTCGCGCCCATGCGGCGCTAAACGGAAGCACGCGTTCCAGAACCGCGCCCCAGGCCATGGCGTTCACGCCATAGTACAGGATCAAGCCAAAAACGCCGACCAAAAACGACTGGCCCCCGGTCCAGTTTCCGTACAAGAGCGCAACTGACGCTATGAGGAGCAGTGTGCGTGTTATGATCCGCCACATAGTGCGAGCAATTGTTTTCCAATACTATCCCAATTATACCTCTTTTCCGCAAGTGCGCGAGCAGCTTTCCCCATGACTGCGCGCTTTGACGGATCAGCAAGCACAGTGCTGATTGCGGCAGCGAGCGCTTGTTCGTCCTTAATAGGCACTGTGATGCCGGACACGCCATCCTCGTACACGGACCGGACCCCGGGTAAATTTGACGTAATCACCGGCGTGCCAGCTGCCATGGATTCAGCCAAAACAATCCCGAATGATTCTGACTGGTCAATGGACGGCAAAACCGTGACTGCCGCGGTTTGATACAGCTTCATCAATTCCTCATCTGATACGCCGCCTGCAAAGTTGACGCGGCCACTGACACCCAACTCTTGGGCTAATTTTTTGTACTGTTCCGCCAACTCCCCTTTTCCGGCTATGACAAGCCTTACTTCCCCCCTTGTATTCAGGAGGGGACCAAGGGGGGGTCTCGCAACCAACGAAAATGCCTTAATCAGGTATTCCACGCCCTTAAAATAGTGCGCCCTATCCAAACCCCCCACGAACAAAACTATATTCTCCCGCGGCGCGGGATTGAACGTAAACCGCTCAAAATCAACGCCAATGGGAATGACGCGGAATTTTTTGTCATCTGACCAAAAGCGCCGCAAATCCGAATGCCGCGCATAATCTTCACTTGATGCGAGCACCGCATCTGCGGCGTTGATGATCCGCGGCAGAAAAAATGCCGTGGCATACCAAAATACTAAGCCTTTCAACCCCGAACCTACCACATCCATGTTGTAGTTGAGGATAAGCTTGAACCCATATTTCTTTTTTGCGCGATACACGGCCCGCATGCCCCCGAAAAACGGGTACTGCAAAATGACTGCATCAAAACCGCGCAGTTGACGTTCCAACTGCGGCACCCAAGCCGCGTTCCCGTATTTGAGCTTAGGCTCAAGCAGAATCACCTCCCCCTCCTTTATTAAGGAGGGGGTCGGGGGGTGGTCAGGTGCGGGGCTATATCCGTAATTCGGCGTAAACACGGACACACTCTGCCCTTGGCCCGCCAAAAGCCGCGCATGATGGTACGCGATGGTCCCCATGCCTCCGCGGTACGGAGGAAATACCGGCGTGACAACGGCTATCTTCATATGAGTCGCACGATATGGAAATACAGTGACGAAAACGGGCTCATGACATAGGTGAGCGCCGGATTCCTGATTTCGGAAAACGAAAATCCCGCATCCATGGTCCTAAAAATCTTTCGGTCATTGACCGTGCGCATTGACTGCACGCGCCTGCGTTGGCGCGCGATTGAGGGAATATTCACCAAAATCCAACCATAGCTTCTCAATTTCTTCCCGAGCCAGCCGCCCGCAATGCTGTACAAGAGCATCATCGCCTCAATCGCCAAAAGCATGGGGCTAAGCAATACCAGCGACTTGACGCTGTAGTTCTGCAAAAGCACGGCCCACCGGTTGCGCTCGGTCCAGTAAAACATTTCCTTGTTGCGGTTGAACTGGTAGTAGTGGTATGCAACCGCGCGTGGCGCGAGCATCACGCGGTAGCCGGCCAGTTTCGCGCGCCAGCACAAATCCAGATCCTCGTGGTACATAAAAAACTTCTCATCCAGCACGCCAATGCGCTCTAAGGCGCTGCGTTTGACGAGAAGCGCGGCGCCGGACGCATACCCAATGGAAAGCGGCTCGCGATCCTTCCATCGCTCCAGAGGCTCGCGATAATGCGAAACAAATCCGAATCCAAGGTAGTGCAAGGCATTGCCCGCGTTATTCGCCAATGACCGCTCATCGCCCAAAACCAGCATCCCCTGCACGATTCCGACATCATCCGGTGACGCGGCTTTTACGATTTCAGACAAAAAATCAGGCGCAACTTCCATATCCTGGTTCAGCATCAAAATATATTCGTACTTGTGGCGAAGCGCCTCCTTGATGCCGAGATTGCTGCCTCCCACAAACCCGAGATTCTTTACGGAACGGATTACATCAACATCAGGAAATTCTTTTTCCACGATGTCCGCAGTCCCGTCGGATGAAGCGTTGTCAACGACAATGACGCCAAAGCCCCCCGTGTACGCATTCCGAAAAACGGAAGCTAGGCATTTCTGTATCCACCTGCTTCCGTTGTAGGTAACGATAATTACTGCGACTTTATTCTTCATCACCAATCACCCCGGACGATTCCTCTGGAATCGCCGGGGGCCCCGATTTCATGGCCACATGGCGCACGATTTTCGTAATGTCGCGCTCCACGCGCTCAATGTGCACGAATAACCGGAAGATGAGGTAAAACGCCAATGCAACGGCAATGTAAACGACCAAATCAATTCCGGTTGCCGTCTGCAACCCAATGTATGATGCAACGCGGTCCGCAAGCTGGGGGTACAGCGCCACCATGCCCACGCCAAACCACAGGAGCGCCCAAAACACAGCTTCCCGAAACGTGATTTCGCGCCGCTTGAGCTTGGCGCCAACGCGCGTAATCAGGAACAGAACGACAATGATGGTAACAACTTGTATAAGCATAGGAATAAGGTGTACAGGGTGTGTAAAATTTTTCGCGAGAATGCATGGGCAAAGCCCCCTTCGGAGCGAAAAATTTTACACACCCGAACACCTATTACGGAAACATTATTTTATCACTTTCCCCCATAAGAATCTGACCCCGAGCAGCACTTTCTTTATATTACTCTCTCCTTTCGCTTTTGAGTAGTCCGTGTACGCGATAGTCACCGGAACTTCGCAGACGGATAATCCATGCTCCGCGATCTGGTCAATCACCTCGGACGCATAGGACATGCCGTCCTGCCTGCAGTCAATAGCCTCCAGAGCGCGCGCCGAAAACGCGCGGAACCCGTTGTGGCTGTCCGTGAGCCTGATGCCGGAAAACGCCCACGTAAAAATAATGGCAATCTTGATGAGAACTTTACGTACGAACGGCGTTGACGCATTGCCACGCAAAAATCGCGACCCAACCACCACATCAGCCTCGCCCGCCTGAATCGGCCCGATAACCCGGGCAATCTCGCCCGCATCATGCTGGCCGTCCCCGTCAAAGTGCACCACAATATCGTACCCATGCCCCAAGGCGTACTGATTTCCGGTTTCCAAAGCAGCGCCATACCCCCGGTTGACGAAATGGCGAAGTACCGCAGCACCGGCGCGACGAGCCTCATCCGCCGTGGCATCTAAAGACGCGTCATCAACCACAAGCACCCCGTACCCGAGCTCCCGCACGGAGCGGACAACGCCAAAAATTTTTCGGGACTCATGGTATGCTGGAACAACGACGAGCGTGCGCATAATTGGGGTCCCCAGAAACTGCCGAAGGCATTTCTGGGGTGATATATTAGCGGCCTATCCCCTCGTACTCAAAACCAAGCTTTTTCATCTCGCGGGGGTCAAGCAAATTCCGGGCGTCAATCACCAAAGGCTTGCGCATGATGGTCCGGATTTTAGCCCAGTCCAGCTCCCTGAATTCCGGCCACTCGGTCGCAATTACAATGGCATCAGCTCCCAACGCGCCCTCGTGGGCATCACGCACCAAAATGACCAGGTCATTCAAAACTTTTTTCGCGTTCAATAAGGCGAGCGGGTCATAGGCGCTGATGTTGGCGCCCTGCTGCTGCAGCCGGCCGATGATGTCAATGGCGCCGGATTCGCGCACGTCATCCGTGTGCGCCTTAAACGCCAAACCCAGCACCAGGATATTCTTGCCGTTCAAAATTTTCAGGCGCTTATTCACCTTGTCAACCACTATTCTCCGCTGCTGCTCGTTCACCTCTATCACGGATTTCAAAAGTTTGAACGCGTACCCTTCGGCATCAGAAAACTGGTGCAGGGCGCGCACGTCTTTGGGGAAGCAGGAGCCGCCGTAGCCCATGCCCGCTTTCAGGAACGCCTTGCCGATGCGGGGGTCGGTTCCAATCCCTTCCGCGACTTTGTCCACGTCAGCGCCGGTCAGCTCGCAGATGTTCGCCACTTCGTTGATGAACGAAATCTTGGTCGCCAAAAACGCGTTTGCCGCGTACTTGATCATTTCAGCGGTCGCAAGGTCCGTCATGACAACCGGAGCTTTCACTCCCTGGTACATGTCCGCAACCGTCTGTGCCGCTTCCTCGTCATTGGAACCCACCACAATGCGGTCGGGCCGCATCATGTCCGCGACTGCCTGCGACTCGCGCAAAAATTCCGGATTTGAAACCACGCTGAACTCGCCCTTAAACGCCTGGCGGATGGTGCGAGCCACGAGCTTGCCCGTACCCACAGGCACCGTGCTCTTGGTCACGACAATCGGCGTTTTCACCTTCAGTTTTGCAAATTGCTTCCCGAGCTCGCGGGCAACCGCGCGCACCGCGGACAAATCAGCGCCCCCGTCCAGAAGGGGCGGGGTCCACACGCAGATGAAGTGCACCCACGATTCGCGCACCGCCTCTTCCATGTTGGTAGTGTACGAGATGCGGTCCGCGTTCTTGTTCAGGAGCCGCTCCAGTCCGGGCTCGTGGATGGGAATAATGCCGCGCTCAAGCTTCTCAATCTTCTCACGGTCAATATCCATGATGATGACCTCATGCCCAAACTCCGCGAATGCGGCCCCGGAAACGAGACCCACGTACCCGGCTCCAATGATGGATAGTTTCATACGTTTGTCCTAAACCACTCCCAGGTCACCCCAAGCCCTTCCTGAATGCCAACGCTCGGCTGCCAGCCGAGTTCTCGGGCCGCGAGACCATTATCCAAACTATTCCGCACTACCTCTCCTGCAACTGGTTTGGTACGCTCAATAGTAGTATCTTTTTGCGCTTCCTGCAAGAGTATGGAAGCAATCGTGTTAATGCTGGTTTCTATGCCCGTTGAAACATTATACATGCCAAATTTCTGGTTTGATGACAATGCCTTGATGTTTGCGCGTACTACGTCATCCACAAACACAAAATCCCTGGTCTGCTCCCCGTCTCCAAAAATAGTTAATGACGATCCAACCGCCAATTTCTTGCAGAAAACTGCCACCACTCCGCCCTCTCCCATGGTTCCCTGGCGCGGGCCGTACACGTTTGAATATCGCAATATGATTGACGGAATGCCGGACTCTTTCAACGCTCTTTCTATCTCTGCTTTCTGCTCTCCATAAGGTGATGTCGGCGCAACTGCTTCTGACTCTTTGATGGGCAGATTCTGGTTGTCCCCGTACACTGCCGCTGACGACGCGAAGATGAACTTTGTGACACCCGCGGCTTTTGACGCGTTGATGACGTTCATTGATCCCGTGACATTCACGCCGTACGCAGCTTTAGGATCCTTGAAACTCTCCCGAAGCTCAATCATAGCAGCCAAATGGAACACTGCTTCTGGCTTGTGTTCTGCAAACGCGCGACTGACGCTATCAGCATCACGAATATCAGCTTTTATGACCGTTGCCGCGGGGTTAATGAATTCGCGATTCCCCGCGCTAAAATCATCAAGGATCACGATTTCGTGACCCTCGCTGATCAAACCATCAACAATGTGCGAACCGATGAACCCCGCTCCGCCGGTGACCAGGACGTTCATGCTACTCTTTCCTGTCAAGCGTGCTCTCCTCCCACAAGCCCTGCTGCTCGTAACTGGATTTGACGCTGCGCATGTACTCAATGGTTTCTTTGAGCCCTTGTTCCATCTTGACCACCGGAAACCATCCGAGCGAATCTTTGGCGCGTTTGATGTCCGGAAGACCCTGGTCATGCATGTCCGGCAACGGCTTATCAAAAATGACCTTGGATGCGGAACCGACCAGGGTGATGACCTGCTCGGCGATGTCCGCAAGATGGTGCTCCTCATCGCTCCCGATGTTCACCGGCCCCTGCTCTTTGGGGAACTCCATGAGCTTCAGGATGCCCTCAACCGTGTCCCGCACGTAGCAGAACGTGCTCGCTTTTTCTTTTTCCCCGTAGATGGTGATGTCGTTCCCGTCAATGGCAGCGGCAATAAAATCCGGAATGTGCCGCCCCTCGGCCATGATCATGCGCGGCCCGTACGTGCTGAATATGCGGGCTATGGAAACGTCAACTCCTGCCTGATCGCGGTACACCGTGCACAGGGCCTCGCTGAAGCGCTTGCCCTCGTTGTACGCGGCGCGCGAGCCAACCGGGTCAATGAACCCCCAGTAGTCTTCCTTGAAGTGCCCGTCCTCGGGGGGCGGGTCGCCGTAGATCGCGGATGACGAAAGGTGTACAACCCGCGCGCCATACTGCTTGGCAAGGTCAAGCACGTGTTTGGCGCCCAGAGAGTGCACGAGCGCAGTTTCCATGGCAAAGCGCTTGGGGTCTTTGTACGAGGTCGGGGTCGCGCAGTTGTAGATCTCCTGGATGCCCGCGAACTCAACCTCAAACACTTTCAACTCCGGGAACCGTACCAAGTTAATGGACTCGGTGATGTCGTGCCGCAGAAATTTGAAATTCGGCAGTGCTAGCTGCCGCTCAATGTTCATCACGGTGCCCGAAACCAGGTTATCAATGCAAATCACGTTCACGCCCGCATCGGACGCGAGCGCCTCGCAGATGTGCGAACCGATGAACCCCGCCCCTCCCGCAACAATCACATTCTTTTTTTTGAATACTCCTTGAGTGTTTGACATATAGTAACGCAGTAATGAATTTTCAGGGGTACAAATTTCGTAGCGAGAATGATGAAGCGAAGCTTCCCTTCGGAGCGGAGAAATTTCGTACCCCTGACAATTCATTGCCTAATCTATGTTCCAACATTCACCCCCCCCTTATAACCATCTTCAAAAACTTTGAACACGGAATCCTGCGCAAAGTCAACGCCGAACTTGCTGAACACCCGTACCTCGGTAGCCCTGCCCCGGCCTGACCCCGCGATAATCTCTGCCGTAGCATCCGCATCCACATTTCCGACCGCGAGGTTGGTGCCGCCCCGGAACGAAGGCTCAAATGCGAAGAACTGGGTTTCCACGTCTCCGTTTGATGAGAACACGCGCACCTGGGGCCCTCCCCCGAACCCGGCCGCGGTGACCACTTCAAGCGCCCCGTCCCCATCCACATCCCCCACCGCAACATTGAGGCCTCCGCGGAAGAACTTGGGATACGCGAGCCATGATGCCTCCTGCACTCCCATCTTATCAAAAATCTGGACCAGCGGCAACGAGCCGCCTCCGGTACCTGTAATAACCTCAACTTCGCCGTCTTTGTCAATATCAGCCGCTTGCACCGTAACCCCGCCGACCAAGCCGTCTGCTGTAACTTTGAATGACCATTTGATTGCGCCGCCTTTGTCAACGATTTTAACCTCGCTTGAGAGCCCGGAGCCGGCTGATGCCACAATCTCGTCAATTCCGTCTTTGTCAAAATCAGCCACTGCCACGTGCACGCCCCCGCGGAAATGCGAATCATACGCAAAGAACTGGCCCTCCACTTCCCCGCGAGTATTGAATATGCGCACTTGCGGCCCGCCTCCACCCCCTGCTCCGGTGATGATTTCCAGCTCCCCGTCTCCGTCCACGTCCCCGGAAACAACTTCAGCGCCGCCTCGGAAAAACGCGGGGTAGGCGCGCCACGAAAATGCCCCTTCTCCGCCCGGCCCGGACATACGCACGTCAACGGTGCGGTTCTGGCCGGATGAGGCAAGAATGCGCTTCGGCGCTTGCGAAATTGCTGAACGCGCCGGTGATGCGGTCCGCTTTGAGCCGTCCCCCGCTGTTTCAGCGGCTTTCTTGACTGCTGCAGCCGCGTTCAAAAGCCCGGCGCCGAGCTGGCCGCCATAGATGCCGTTGGCACGATCTATGTTTATCGCGGTCTCGCGGACAATGGAAATAACTTGGCTGTTGGAGAGCGTTGGGTTTATTGACTTCATTAAGCCCGCAACTCCAGACGCAATAGGTGCGGCGACTGACGTGCCCTGCCAGCCTCCGCGGTACCGGTTCTCAAAATCTTTGCCTAAAGCCGGGTCATAGAGCTGGGGCCCGGCAATGCCGTCCCCCGGCGTGTTGATGTCAATGCACGAAAACCCGTAATTGGAAAAATCGGACTTAGCGTTGTTGCTGCCGAGAGACCCCACGCCCAGGACGCGGTTTGCGCCTCCGTCCAAACACACCGGGTACAAAGGCCTGAAATCCAGGTCCCCTGCAATAAACCCACTGTCCGCGTCATTGCCCACTGCCGCAACCAGGATCACGCCCGCCTCGTACGCCCGAGCCACAGCATCGGAGAGGGCCGCGTCCGTGAGCGCTCCCACAAAGCTCATGTTGATGATGTCAGCCCCGTTTGCCACGGCATAATCAATGGCTTTCGCAATGTGCGCGGTGTCGCCCTCGCCGTTTGAGTCCAGGGCGCGCAAAGCCATGATCTTGCAGGTCCAGCACACCCCGGCCAAGCCGATCCCGTTGTTGGTGGCAGCAGCCGCGACCCCAGCCACGGTGGTGCCATGGTTTGCCCCGCCGAACGTATAGCCATTCCCAAACTTCGGGTGCGGATCAGAAACCTCATCCAAAAAATCCCAGCCGTTCAAATCATCAACATAGCCGTTCTGGTCGTCATCAATGCCGTTGAGGGGTTTTTCCCCTCGGTTGAACCACATGTTTCCGATGAGGTCAGGGTGATCTGTGTCCGTGCCCGCGTCAATCACCGCAATAATGACGCCGCGCGACCCAGTAGTCAAATCCCAGGCTCCGGGAAGCTGTATCTGGTTAAAATCCGCTGCCTGTTCCTCGGCATAGAACGGGTCATTGGGCGCCACAGCCGCGAACGCAAAAACCGGCGCGAGCAGGCCCGCAATAGAAGCAAGGAGCAGTTGTGGCGCTCGCTTCCGCATAGTTACTCTCCAACGCCCAGCGCGCGCCCGAGCCGCTCAACGTGCGCGGCCGCATCTTTATTGTCCGGCTCCGCAACACTCACCTCGCTCCAGTACACCCATGCCTGCCGAATGTCGCCGCGGTCTTCCAAAAATTGCGCGTACTCTGCCCAGATTTCAGGGCTTGCGGTGTAGTCGCTCGCGGCCCGAAAAATGTTCTCAAGCTCGTCCGATCTCCCTGGGAAATGGCGCTTGTAGAGCGTAATCAGCGCTTGGAACGGCTTGGGGTCGCGCGGCTCAAGCTGGGTTGCGGCGCGGAGCGCGCTGTTCGCATCCTCAAAACGCTCCATGTCGCCGTATAATATACCGAGGTGCATGTAGACGATATAATCGCGGCTGTTGATTTTGAGCGCTGATTTGAATGCCCGTTCCGCAGCCGAAAGCCGCCCGAGCTTTTGTTCCAGGATGCCCATGGAAATGCGAGCATCAACGTCTTGGGAATTTTCAAGTGATTTTTGGCGCACGCTTGCAAGTTCAGCCTCAAGCTCTTCGCGGTATTCGTCCGTAATGTTGGGCAGAACCACAACATCCGGCTTTAGCTTTTGGTATGCTCCAAACCCGGCTCCCCCCACGAGCGCCAATGCCCCAAACGCGCCCAGAGCGAGTATGATTTTTTCTTTCTTCTTAAGCCGCATGCCCGTTACTCACTGATAAAATCAGCGGCCCCGCTTTTCACTTTTTGCACAAAATCATCAACCTGGCCTTTGAGCGATGGATCAGCGGCTACCACGTCCTCTGTCGCAACAATGGCTTCCTCGGTTCTTCCCATCTGCGCGAGAGTCGCCGCAACTTTTGCGTATGCATTGCCGCTTCCAGTATCTTTCGCGACTTTTTGGTAAAGCCGGAGCAGGCGCTCCCAATCGCCCTGCCCTGCAAGCGCGGAAGCGACCGGCTGGGCTTCGCTCTCGCTCCGAAACGTGTAGCCCGCGGAAAGGGCTGCGTCCGCGCTTGCAATGCCGGGCCCATACTCGCCTGCCTGCAGGTACGCGAACGCCAATAACCAATGGGTTATCCCGTTGTCCGGATTAATCTCTGTGGTCGCAACAAGTGTGCTAATTCCCTTTTCTCGGTCGCCCATAATCAAGTAGGTGTTCGCGAGCGAGTGGAACACCTGCTGCCGCGCGCTCCCGAGTTCTGCCGCCTCCGTAAGGATGCGTTCGGCTTTCTGCAGGACGCGTCGCGAGGCTTGCGCATCCTGCTGTTGCCGCAGTACCTCGCCGTACACGTTTAACGTGTTCCCGTAGGAGAGCAAAAGCCTCACGTCCTTGGGATTGCGCTCAATAATCTGGTCAAGCGCATCCATAAGAAACGAGTACCCGCGCTGTAGTTCCGCAACCGTCAGTTCCCCGGAAAGAGCGCGTTGGCCTAGGTACTGCGAGAGCTTGATGCCCACTTCGCGGCTGTCAAAACCGGAAAGTTCAAAAATTGTTTTGTAGCTTTCCATGGTTTTTGAAAAGGGCTGGGCCTGCGCGTACGCAAGGTTCGTAAGCAACAGCCGGTTGTGGGTGACGAGCTTGATGTTGCCCGCGTATGCGACCGGCGCCATGAGCCCGAGCGCTACCAGCCCGCCAACCCACCAGTGCCGCTCCGGAATGCGGGGAAGGAATTCGCGCGCCTGGTCAAGAGTTCCGGAAAGCAAGCGCCCAAGCGCGCCTCCCGCGTCCCCGGCTTTGCCAGTGCGCGCCACAATGTAGCCAACGAGCGCCGTAAGCATTACGTACGAGCTGACCGTATCAAACACAAATAAATTCTGGATGAAGTAGCCGGCCAGAAACGCCAGAATAACGAGCGCTTCCATGCGGTGTTCTAGCTCGCGTACGCCCATCCGGTACAAGCTGTATGCGAGCGCAATCCCCACCCCAAGGTACGCAAGCAACCCGAAAATGCCCATGGTCACCGCAACCTCAAGCACCATATTGTGCGCCCGATCCCACCAGGTCTCATCCCCTACAAGCCCGTAAAACGCGGGGTCAAAATACTGGTTAAACACCACGTCAAATTTTTGCGGTCCCACGCCCAACCAGAAGTTGTCCTTAAACCCGGCCACAGCCCCGCGCCAGGAAACCAAACGCGTCTGGATGGTTGAGTCAGCCAGGTCAATCCTAAAGAGCCGGCCGAAGTTCTGGGTCACGAGTGCGCTCTTGCCCACCAAGCCATAGAGCAAGGCGAGCGCCACAACGAACGCGAAAAATCCCTGCCCCACCCTGCGTTTTATGCGCGCGGTAGTGCCCCACAGGAGCGTGCCTAGGAAAAATATAATAACCGAAGCAATAAAGCCGAGAAACGCGCCCCGCACTCCAGTTAAAAGGTACGCGCTAAAAATTAAAACCAATGCAGCTCCGGCCGAGCCGCGCCACCACATGCCGATTGAGCGCTCAATGATTATGATCAGCGCAAAGGTAATGTTAAACAAAAGGTATACCGCGAGGAATGCGGGATTTGCAATGGTGCCGGTAATACGGCCGAGGTCAGTTTCATAAATAGTCAAGGGCCCAAACGTTGCAACCCCGGCGCGCTGCAGGAACCCATAGCCCGATATCAAGCTTGCCGCGGCAATGGACCAAGAGAGTAGCACGAGCCAGTCCCTGCGGCTCCGCAGTACGCTTGGAGCGATAACAATCACAGCCCAGTAGTGCAGCCAGCTGAAGATGCCATCCATGCGCTCGTAGTTGCCCCAAAAACTGTAACTGAAGTTCTCGCCCGCAAGCGAAGTCAAAAGCACCAAGGCCGCGAACACAACCAGCGCCGCATACGCCACATGGTAGCGCGGCCGGAACGCCGGTGACAAGATTGCCAGCGCAACATATGCAACCACTGCGACCTCAATCAAAAGCCGAAAGTACACGGCTTTCGGAAAAATGGCCGGAAAAAAGTAATCAGCCGAAAGCAAAAGCGGCGCCAAAACCGCAAGGCACAAACACGCCTTAATAATCCGTGCCAATACTCGCTCAATGGTTGCCTGGTGCATTGCTTAATTGTACCCAATCCGCGGCCCCTATGCAAATGGGGTACCTTGATTTTTGCACGGCGCTGTGGTATAGTCCATTACTTGATTATTGTATGAATTTCGTCAACGCCATGCCAAATAAGGAAAAACGGCTCAAGCGCCTCCGCATTGCCATGTTCGTGGTTGGCACAGCGCTCGCGGTTGCCGTGGGAGCCGCCGCAAAACAAGCCTTACAGCCAAGCAAGGCATCTGACGCGCCAGCCATATCAGAGCTTAAAACCATACAGGTCAAAACCATTTCAGTCGGCGACCAGGCCTCGGGGGAGATTGTTTCCACGGCTGGCGTGGTAACCGCAAAGACTAAAATTGATGTGTCAGCGCTTGCCGGAGGCACGGTGCAGGAACTGCTCTTTAGTGTGGGCGACAGCGTTTCCCCGAACCAACTGCTTGCGACTTTGTACGACGGCAGCACGCTTACCAGCTACCAGACTACCAGCGCAAACTACCAAAACGTGGCGCAGTCCGTTGCCGCAGCCAAGCAATCCGCCCAAGAAGCGGTAAGGCTGGCCCAGATTTCTGTTGAACAGGCGAACCAGTCCGTTGCAAGCGCGGAAACAAGCTTGGCGAGCGCCGAGGAAAGCTACCAAGCCACCCTGCCCATCCACGAGCAGCAGTTAAAAAAAACCATCCAGGATGCCCTGGTTTCGTACCACACGAACCTTGCAGGCGTGCAGGCAAGCTTGGATGACATCAACTACATCATACGGGCCGAGGGAACGGGCCAATTGGAAGATATTTCACCCACGCTCTCCATAAACGACCCCGCGTCCCTGGTTCGTGCGCGCGAAAGCTGGAAAACCGCAAAAGCGGGCTATAACAGCCAGATTCTCCGAGAAACTTCCGAGGAAAACATCAAAGAGCGGCTCGCGGAGCTCGCGGGCGTACTCGGGCAAACGCTCGCAGCCGCCAATGACGCGGTCGCGGTATTGCAGTACACGGCTCCGAATTTCCTGTTTACGGAAAGCGAGCTGAAGGCCGAGCAAACCGCAATGGTCAGCTTAAAGACGGGCGTGGCCCAGAACAGAGCATTGGTCACGATCAGCCTTGACGCAATTGGCGCTATAAAAACCAGCCAGCAAAAAGAGCAAACCGCGCTCCAAAACGCCGCCAAAACCGCGGAAAACCAGCTGGAGGCCAGCCGCATTGCCCGCGACTCCGCCGAAGCCCAGCTTTCAAGCGCCCGTGCGGGCTACGACCGCGAGCTTGCGGGCGCCCAAACGTCGCTCAATAGCGCGTCTGGAAGCCGCAACCTGGCGTCCCAGGCAGTTGCGGATTTGTCCGTGCGCTCGCCCATCAGCGGCACGGCCACGGCGCGCTACGTTGAAATCGGGACCAAAGTCGCGCCCGGCCAAAAAATCGCCGAAGTGTCGCAAACTGATTTGGCCGCCATTGAAGTAGGGCTCTCCCTTGAACTGGCCAAGCGCGTCCGGATCGGGGACGCCGCGGTGATAGAGGGAACCTTCTATGGAGTCATAAGCCGCATTGATCCAACCGCAGACTCGTTCAGCCGGAAAATCAATATGGAAATCGCCTTTGACAACACTAACAAGGACCTCATTCCGGAAACGTTCGTCAACGTTGAAATTCCGCTCGCCCCCGCAAACAAAGAAACCAACGAAAGCGTCCTTGTTCCGCTCAAAGCGGTTTCCATTGCCCCAGCCGAGCGGTACGTGTTTGTCGTGCAAGAGGGAAAAGCGAAAAAAGTCCTCGTTGAAACCGGGGCAACCGCAGGCCTTGACATTGAAATCACGAGGGGGCTCGCACGGGGAGACGAGCTGATTGTTGAAGGGAACCGCGGGCTCCGGGACGGGCAAGAGGTGTATGCTGACCAATAACCACCGCAACAAAGCAGAGCGCGAAGCGAGGTCGCTATTCGGATTTTTCATTGCCAAATTCCGGCTCACCTACCTCATTCTTGGGGCAATCATCCTTCTGGGCTCGTTCTCGCTCTTCACCCTGCCGCGCGAAGCTGACCCGGAAGTCCAAATTCCTTTTGCCGTCGTGAGCGCCGTATACCCGGGTGCCACACCCCAGGATGTGGAAGCCCTCGTCACGGACAAACTGGAAGACAAAATAGCAACCCTGGAGCAGGTGCGCAGGTTCACCTCAAGCTCAAACACGGGCATCTCCTCCATCTTTGTTGAGTACGAGGCCGAAGCAGACCTCGCGGAAAGCATCCGCAAGCTTGAGGACGCGGTGAGCGAGGCCGCGCCGTCCCTGCCCTCGGACGCCCTTGACCCCGTGGTCACCGAGATACGCGCCAATGACTTCCCGATCGTCACCTACAGCCTGGTGGGCGGCTATAGCGGCCAGGAACTAAAAGATTTCGCCGAAACCCTGCAGGCCGCATTTGAAAACATCAGAGGAGTTTCCAAGGTTCCGATTCTCGGGGGAACCGCGCGCGAATTCCAAATCATCGCGGATCCCGCGCGGCTTGCGAACTTCGGCATCTCCTTGGGCCAGGTGGCTGGAGCAATCGGAAGGGCCAATATAAACGTTCCCGCGGGCAGCATTGATATTGACGGCTTCTCCTATAACGTCCGCGTGCAGGGCTCTTTCCAGGCCGCCGAAGAGCTCGCGGGCGTGGTCATCGCAACCGCGCAAAACACTCCGGTGTATGTTTCAGACGTTGCCCGGATTTTGGATACCACGGCGTCCAAGCGAACCGAATCCCGCATCGGTTTTCCGGGCCAGGAACCCCAGAACACCATCTCGCTCCAAATTTTCAAGCGGACCGGCGGCAACATTTTGGACATTGTTGATGAATCCAAGGAGGCCGTGGAAACCCTGCAGGCGAACCAATCGCTCCCCAACGGGCTGCATGTTGAAAAAACCAACGACAACGCGGTCTTCATCAGGGACGATCTCGCAACGCTCGGAACAAACGGCATCCAAACCATGCTCCTGATTTTCATTCTGCTCGCCCTGGTCATCGGGTTCCGTGAAGCCGTGATCACTGGGCTTTCGGTCCCCATTGCGTTCCTCGCGGCGTTTATCGCGCTCCAGATCCAGGGCATGACCTTGAACGGCATCGTGCTCTTTGCATTGGTGCTCTCGCTCGGGCTTATGGTTGACAACTCAATCGTCATCATTGAGGGCATCAACGAGTTTATGGAAAAACACGGCATGAATTCCCGGGACGCGGCCTTGGCGAGCATTGCGGCCTACAAGTGGCCCATTGTATCCGGAACCCTCACCACGGTTGCCGCGTTTTTGCCCATGCTCCTCGTTTCCGGCATTGTGGGAGACTACCTCTCCTACATGCCGAAAACAATTACCTGGACCCTGCTCGCCTCCCTGTTCGTGGCGCTCGTGATCCTGCCGACCATTATCTCCCGCGCCCTCAAGAACGGCACGAAAAAAATACAGGCCGAAACTCGCCGAGGCATTGTGCATAGGCTCATTGAGAGCAACAAAGAGCCCTACGCCCGGCTCCTTGTAGGCATCCTGCCGAGCAAGAAAAAGCGGCGCGCCATACTCGCGGCTGTGTGGGTGCTCTTTATGGTAAGCCTTGCCCTGCCTATTTCCGGGCTCATGAAAATAGAAATGTTCCCCCGGATCAACTTGGACTACTTCGTCATCAACGTGGAACTCCCGGAGGGCAGCGTGCTCGCCTCAACGGACCGCATCACGCAAGCGGCGGAACGCGTCGTCGCCCGCATTCCGGAACTCAAGAACTACGTCACCAACCTCGGCACCTCGGCTTCGCTTGGCCTTACGGATGCGTTCTCATCAGGAGGCGGAGACTCCGGCAACCGCGCAACCATCACGGTCAACCTTGTTGATAAAGGCGAGCGCGAGCGCACGAGTTTTGCAGTCGCGGATGCGGTCCGCAAAGAGCTTGAAGCAATCCAGGGCGGGACGGTCCGCGTGCAGGAATTGTCCGCAGGGCCCCCCACGGGCGCGCCCATTGAAATGCGCATCATCGGCAACGACAGCGAGGCGCTCGCCGAGGCGGCGCGCGATATCACTGCGGCGCTTGAAAGTATCCCGGGCGCTATCAATGTGGAGACGAGCATCAGCGAATCCCCGGCTGAATTTACCTACACCATAGACAAGCAAAAAGCCAACTACTACGGCCTGGATATCGCGGCCGTGGCCGCCTCCGCGCGCACGGCCATTTTTGGGGCCACCGCGTCCACAGCAACCATTGCCGGGGAAGACGTTGACATTATGGTCAAGTATGATGATGCGGCGTTTGGCACCAGTTCAAGCCTGGAGCACATCATCCTGGAAACGCCGTCCGGAGCCGCCATTCCCCTCTCCTCGGTGGCGCGCCTTTCGCTTGAGCCCGCTTCCGCATCCATCAGCCACCGCAATGGCGACAAAGTCATAACCGTGCGCGCGGAGGCAGCTGAGGGAGCGAGCGTGCCGGGCATTCTTGACGCCTTCAACCAGGCGCGCGAGGGCAGTGCCCTGCCCGAGGGCATAAGCCTTGAAATCGGCGGGGAAGTGGAGGATATCCAGCAGTCGTTTACGGAAATGTTCTACTCCATGATCCTTGCGGTGCTCTTGATCCTCATCATTCTGGTGCTGCAGTTCAATTCGTTCCGCCAGCCGTTCATCATCATGTTCACCCTGCCCTTGGCCATGATCGGCGTTATCGCGGGCTTGATGGCAACGCGCCAGCCATTTTCGTTTCCCGTATTCATTGGCCTGGTCTCGCTCGCCGGCATCGCGGTCAACGACGCCATTGTGCTGATTGATAAAATCAACAGCAACATCGCGGAAGGCAAAGAATTCCTGGATGCGATCATTGATGCCGGCACCTCCCGCGTCCAACCCATACTCTTAACGACCTTCACCACGGTGGCGGGCATTTTTCCGCTCATCTGGTCCAGCGAGCTCTGGCGCGGCTTGAGTATTACCATTGTGTTCGGCCTCCTGTCCGCGACATTCCTGACCCTCGTCATCATTCCGGTCTTGTATGCGGGATTCGGCCGCAAAGAAGCGCTGGCGCGCCAACTCGGCGAACACTAAAACGATTGTCATTGCGAGGAGGCGTACTCGCCGACAAAACAATCTTACCAATCAAAAACAGCCTGCCGAATCGGCGGGCTGTTTTTATAACATCAAACTATACTTTCTGGCTATCTGGTCGCGCCGCTGTAGGCGATCGCCCGCACCGCGTCCCAGGCAGTTGCAGTCTCGGGAGTGCGCTTAAAGATTGCCTCATAGCTCTTGATGGCTGCCTTTTCGCTGTCCAACTTCCGGCCGCTCGGGCGCAAGCCATACGCCATCACCACCACTGCGGCGTCATCCCGCGCATTGGTCCGCACCGGAGCGCGCTTGTAGATGACTCTAAAGTTCGCTTCTGCGGTTGCCTCGCGGTCCGTATCCGTCTGCCCGGGCCAGCGGCCGTTTGCGATCTTTACCACATCTTCCCAGTCAGTATCGCTCGCCGGCAAACGTCCGAACGCTTCTTTGAACGAGTTCACGACTCCTCCGCGCTCACCTGCGCCCAGCGTGGTGGTCGTCGGCGTCCCGTAGGTCACGAAACTCACCAGTTTTTCCCGCACTGCGCTTGAAACGCTCGGCTCGCTTGCCACAACCTTGCTCACGATTGATTTATCATACGAAGCCTCTTGCGCCGCATCAACAACCTTGTTCACTCTGGCCGCAATGTCCGCTTTCAGGCTCTGCGCGATGCTTGCGGCGTCTGACTTGACATTCGCGAGGTTCGTGTCCCCTGAAGCCGCAGGAGCTGATGCCGCCGGTGCTGCAGAAGCTGACTCGCTAGTGGTCAATTCTCCTGTTGTCGGATTGTACGTCTGTTGGGTTGTTTTGCCGCCGCCGCCACCTCCACCTCCGCCGCCCGTGGAAACGCCGCCTCCGCCGCAATCATTGGAACGAGGAACCACTGTATACGTCGCAGCTGTAGTGGGGAGCGTTATTTGAGTGGTTCCCGGGTTGCCGTTTCCGGAGCACGTAACCTTGATGCCGCTGTTATCAATTTGAATTGACCGCACCGCAACATCAGATGAACCAACATTGAACGTGCCGGGATTGGTAACGCTGAACGTGCCGCTTGAGAATGACCATGATTCTGTTGTGGAGCCGCTGAAGATAATCATGTCTACCGTAGCGCCAGTTGTTGCGTCAATAGTAACGCCGGTTACGGTAATGTTCGCGTCTGCTGTAAAGTCCGTGGTTGCAGCCTGAACGGCAACACTGAACATAAGCGGAGTAATAAGCAGGGCGACCAGCGCTGCTATGGATATTTTTCTCATAGGTATGTGTTATGGTTACTCTTCATGAATACCTATGCCTTAGAAGCAACTGGTGGTGGAAGTCGCCCATCCGCCGAGCGTGTTGTCCACATCCGGCCACATGTAGTAGTTAATAACCGTACCATCGGCTTTGTATGACTTAACACGGAAGCAGGGCAAACCCACATCAATAGATGAAGTGGCGTTTGCTTGCGGATCGCCTATCGAAAGCAGTGCCTGCGGAGTGCTGGATCCGATACCGACCCTATCAGCCGATGCATCAACCATGAATAAATTATTGAGTGAATCACCCTCCCACCTCAAATCAGCAAAAGCCAGAGAATCTTCATTGCCAACAGTCACGCCGCTTGCATTAATAGTAAGTAATTCCGCGGTAGTTGAACCAACCATGAAAGCCGTCTTCCCTGCTGCCGCTTGAACCGCGAGCGTGGCATTTGGCGTGGAGCTTGCAACGCCCACATTGCCGCCATCCAGAACCGTAAAGACCTCGGTTTGCCCGTCAATTATATTCACCAAATCGCCGGTGCTGGAGTTGTATACCGCAAACGTGGTTGATGATGTGGCGCCATTAACTGTCAGCGGGGTGTCGGCGCTGGCGGTTATGTCAACAATACCCGTGGCAGTAACCGTCCCGGTTGAGACATTGTTGCCGATGGTGGTGGCCGCACTGGTCATAGTAACCACAACCAAGGCAACAAAAAAAGTAGCCAGCGCACTCTGCAGAGCTACTCTCGTGTGTTGTTTTATTTTCATATGCATTTGGTTAAGCATAGTTTAGCTTTAAGCGTTTTAATAAAATTGTGGATAAATATTTTTATCCATATCCAGTATACCATATTCTTGACAGTCAAGTGAAAAGTTATCCACATAGTGAACAAATTAAGTCCAAGCGCACTCAAGCTTTACAAAATGCAAAAAATTGGGTAGATTAGTGATGTTGTATGACTGAAAAATTCCGACAATTTATCCTGTTTTTGGGGGATATTGCACTTCTTTATGCCTCTCTGTTCCTGGCGCTCTCCGCAAGAAACCAGTCCATTATCTCGGGCCAAGACTGGTCAAGCCACTGGCCCGTGTTTTCCATTGCCTTTGCCATTTGGATCATTATCTTCTATATCACCGGGGTCTATGACCTCAACAACATCAGGAACGATTTGCGGTTCTACGCCACCGCGAGCCAGGCCATGGGAGTCAATATCCTGCTTGCTATTGCCTTTTTCTACGTTCTCCCGCAGGCCCAATTGGCCCCTAAAACGATTCTGGTGCTGAATGGAGTGTTGTTCTTTGTCCTGTTCGTGGGCTGGCGCCAGCTCGCGCATAGGTGGATTTCCAAAACCGCGCTCAAGCGCAATGTGCTCATTATCGGGGAGGGCGCCATTGCCCGGGAACTCACCGAGCTTCTGGACCACAACCCGCAGTTCGGGTACCAGATTGCGGCGATTTTGAACCACAACGCAAACGACCACCACGGGAACCTCGCGGACTACCGCGACCCGGGCCAGCTCTCCGGAGTGCTCGCTCATCACCGCATCTCGGTTGTGGTGCTGGATAGCGAAGGCCGGAAATCAAAACAGCTCATCGCTAACCTCTACCGCCACTTGGGCGAACCTTTGGAATTTATCGCCCTGGACCGGTTCTACGAGGCAATCGCCAAGCGCATTTCCCTGGATACCATAGACCAGTTCTGGTTCCTGGAAAACCTCCAGGAGGGCAAAAAACGGCTCTACGACCTTGGAAAACGCACGGTTGATATGGTTGCCGCGGCAATCGGCCTTGTGTTCGGTATTGCCTTGATTCCGCTCATAGGCCTCATTATTTTGATATTCCACGGCAGGCCCGTCTTTTTCACACAGACGCGCCTGGGTAAAAACGCAAAACCATTCCGGGCCATCAAATTCAGGACCATGGTCCCAGACGCGGAAAAGCACGGCCCCCAGCTCGCGGTAAAAGACGACAGCCGCGTCACTAGGCTCGGCAGAATCCTGCGCAAGAGCAGGCTGGACGAAATTCCGCAGCTGTTTAATATTTTCAAGGGCGAAATGAGCTTTGTGGGCCCTAGGCCGGAGCGGCCTGAATTCGTGGAACAACTGGAACGGGACGTGCCGTTTTACCGCGAACGTTTGCTTGTAAAACCGGGCTTGACTGGCTGGGACCAAATCTCCGGGGAATACCACTCCGCAAGCCGGCCTGACTCCTTGAAAAAGCTTCAGTACGATCTGTACTACATCAAAAACCGTTCTCTATTCCTGGATATCACCATCATCCTTAAAACCATTAAAACCGTGCTCGCCGGAGCCGGGCGCTAACCTATGGCTGGACAACCACGCGTTTTATTCTGCACCGGCGTGTTTCCGCCCGCAATCGGCGGACCAGGTAAAATTGTTGAACAATTGGCTGGTGCGCTCTCGGGAAATGGATACGAATGCCGTGTATTGACGTTTGGCAGGGATGATGGAGCGAGCCAGCCGTATGACGTCAATCGGATACCACTCGCAATCCCCCAACCCTTGCGATTAATGATGACACTGTTTAAGACGCTTTGGCTTGGCCGACGCGCTGACATCATCTATTCCCTGGATACGTACTCAAGCGGCTTTGCCGCCGCAATCGCATCACAAATACTCCGCAAACCTTTGATTCAGCGGTTCAGCGGAGACTCGGCCTGGGAAAGCGCCTTTAATGCCGGAGAGACGGATGATGATATAGCCACATTCCAGAACAGGCCCCATGGCGTGAGGACGAAACTATTGATGTGGCGTAGGAATTTTGTTCTCAAAACAGCGCGGACAATTATTACGGACAGTGAATTCCTCAAAAATTTCCTCCAAACAATCGGGATTGATGCAAGCAAGGTGATAGTCATCCGAAATCCGGTTGAAGCGCAATCCTCTTTTGACTTTGACAGAGAAGCTTTCAAACAAGAACATGGCTTCAAGCAAAACGTCATACTGACCATGGCGCGTCTGGTTCCTTGGAAAGGAATTTCTGCTCTAATTGAGAGCATGCCTGATATTCTTGCCAGCCACCCGGACACAACACTGGTTATCGCAGGCGTTGGCCCGAGCGAACAGGAGCTTAAAAAATTGGTAAATGACCAAAAGATTGGTAATTCTGTTTTATTCCTTGGGAACGTGACAGATAGGCAAGAAAAGCAGAAGCTGTACGCCGCAACTGACGTATTCGTGCTCAACACGTTCTACGAAAGCATGTCCAATGTGTTGCTTGAAGCAATGGCAGCGGGTCGCGCGATTGTGACAACCCGGGCAGGCGGCAATCCGGAATTTGTGAATGATGAGAATGGCATGCTCGTGCGCTATAATGATAATGTCCAGATGACAAGCGCCATCGCAAATCTCCTGGATGATGCGGCGCTTCGGCAAAAGCTCGGCCAACAAGCCCGCCAGACGGTCCAGCAGTTCACTGTGGAAAATTTTGTAAATGAGAATACTAAAATTTTAACAGGTGTGCAGGGTGTGTAAATTTTGAAACGAGAATGCATGGAGCCCGCCGAATCGGCGGGCGACCCTTCGGAGTTGAAAAATTTATACACCCGAACACCCTGCAAAATCCCATTCATATGACCATCTTAATCACCGGCTGCGCCGGATTCATCGGAAGCCATCTCACTGAAAAACTTTTGAACGAAGGCCACCGCGTGTTGGGCGTGGACAACTTCCAAACCGGGTCCTTGGCCAACATGAAATCGTTTATTGACAACGAGAACTTTGTATTTGTAAAGCACGACATTGAGGAACCCATCAAGGTTGGCGACAGCATTGACCAAATCTTTCACCTCGCGTGTCCCGCAGCGCCGGTGCACTACCAAAAAGACCCCATCAAGACTTTGAATACCGCATTCATTGGCACCAAGAATCTGCTTGACCTGGCGCACCGTAAAAATGCGAAAATCCTCTACGTTTCAACGTCCGAAATCTACGGCGATCCCCTGGAACATCCCCAGCATGAATCCTACTGGGGCAACGTAAACCCAATCGGCGAACGCTCCTGCTACAACGAGGGTAAGCGCGCCGCGGAAGCGCTCTCATTCGCCTACCACCGAGAGCTACGTGTGGATATCCGCGTGGTGCGCATCTTCAACACCTACGGGCCCAGAATGGCAAAAAATGACGGCCGCGTGGTGCCGAATTTCGTGCTCCAGGCCCTGGCAAATGAACCCATCACCATCTACGGCACCGGGGACCAAACCCGCAGTTTCTGCTATGTTGATGACATGGTTTCGGGTTTGATTGCCATGATGAACAACGGCAATGGGTTTACCGGGCCCGTAAACCTCGGCAACCCCGCGGAAATTTCCATGCGCTCTCTGGCCGAAACCGTGATCCGCTTGACGCAATCAACATCCAAATTGACCTTTAAGCCACTGCCTTCTGACGACCCGCACCGCCGCAAGCCGGACATCTCGCTCGCCATAGAAAAACTGCAATGGCAGCCAAACACTGACCTTGAAACCGGATTGCGAAAGACCATTGATTACTTTAAATCGGTATGACTGTGCTTGTAACCGGCTCTGCCGGATTCATCGGATTCCACGTTGCCAAATCCCTGCTTGACCGGGGCGATGTTGTGGTTGGCATTGACAACTTCAACTCCTATTATAACCCCAAACTCAAAGAAGACCGGAATGCGATTTTGGAAAAGTACGACAATTACAAACTTTACCGCGTTGACATCACGGACCGGAACTCACTCAACGATGTATTCAGTAAAGAAAAAATTGACATAGTGTGCCACCTCGCGGCCCAAGCAGGAGCGCGCTATTCCATTGATCATCCAGCCGAATACGTGCAAACAAACATTCAGGGCACACTGAATATTTTTGAAGCGGCACGCGACCATGGCGTAAAAAACATTATATTTGCCTCAAGCTCTTCGGTGTACGGGAACAATCCGGTTCCTTGGAGCGAATCCCAGGCAGTTGACGAACCTATTAACCCATACGGTGCCTCAAAACGCGCAACTGAACTCTTAGCCTACACCTACCACACGCTGTACGGCCTCAATATGACTGCCTTGCGTTTTTTTACGGTCTACGGCCCTTGGGGCAGGCCTGACATGGCTTACTTTAAGTGGACCCAGGCAATCACTAAAGGCGAGCCTATTGATGTCTATAACAATGGCAACATGAAGCGCGACTTCACATACATTGATGACATTGTGGCAGGAACCCTGGCCGTGATTGACAATCCGAAGCCGTACGAAATCTACAACCTCGGCAACCACGCCAGCGAAGAGCTTGGCGCTATGATTGGGCTGATTGAACGAGAGCTGAAAAAACAAGCGCAAAAAAATCTCCTGCCCATGCAAGCCGGGGACTTTTTAGAAAACTTTGCGGACATTACAAAAGCAAAACGCGACCTGGATTTTGAACCCAAAACGCGGCTAGAAGAAGGAATCAAAAAATTTGTGGCCTGGTACAAAGAGTACTACCAGCTATGATAAACGCTTGAGGTCCGCATCCATCATCATCGCAACCAACTCACTAAATGAAACTTTCGGCTCCCAGCCAAGTATGTGCTGGGATTTTCGGTAGTCCCCGCACAGGTCCTTCACGTCCGAAGGCCGTTTAAAACGCGGGTCTATAACCACATAGCGCTCCCAATCCGTGATTCCCGCATGCCGAAACGCGGCATCCACAAACTCCCGGACCGAATGCGACTCCCCGGTCGCAACCACAAAATTATCCGGCTCATTCTGCTGGAGCATGAGCCACATGGCTTCCACCTCATCCCCGGCAAACCCCCAGTCGCGCTTGGCATCAAGATTTCCGAGCCGCAACTCGCTCGCTTTTCCGAGTTTGATGCGCGCCACGCCGTCCGTGATTTTCCGCGTCACAAATTCGCGCCCGCGGATTGGTGATTCGTGGTTGAAGAGGATGCCGTTGGCGCAAAACATGCCGTATGATTCTTTGTAGTTATTCACCATCCAGTAGGCATACAGCTTGCTGATGGCATACGGGCTCTGGGGCGCGAATGGCGACCCTTCGTTGAGAGGCTCGCCGTTGCCGGAATGCCCAAACATTTCGCTGGTTGATGCCTGGTAAAATTTGGTGGCCGGGCTGTGCAACTTGATTGCATTCAAAAGGTACAGCACCCCGAGCGCATTCACCTCGGTGGTAAGTTTTGCCAAATGCCACGAAGAGCCTACGAACGACTGGGCCGCAAGATTATACACCTCATCCGGACGGATGTTTTTGATGACGTGAATCAAGGAGGATTCATCGGTTAAGTCCCCGCTCACAAACTCAATCTGGTTCGTAACCCCGAGGTAATCCGTGTTCTCAAAGTTCGGATTCGTGTACCGCCGGATCATGCCATACACCTTGTAGCCCTTCGTAAGCAAGAGCTTGGCAAGGTACGGCCCGTCCTGGCCCAAAATCCCTGTGATGAGCGCTGTTTTTTGGTCCATGAGGTTAATGGTTAGGATCAAACAACACCTCCTCTTGCGTCTGCCGGAGTTTGACAATTTTGTTTGATTCAATAAACCCGCGCAACACTGCGCCCGGGTAGCCATACACATTCTTGCCGATGAATGTGGCGGGCTGGGTCACGGTGTTGCATCCGAGCGAGCTTCCGTCCCCAATAATGGCTCCGATTTTCTCCAGGCCGGTTTTGACGCCCGCGACCTCAATCTCGTCCATGGTGACTTTTAAGTTGGAGAGCTTGGTGCCGGCGCCCAAATTGACCTTGTTGCCTAAAATACTATTCCCTACAAACGCGAAGTGCGGGGCGCGCGACTCATTCAGAAACACGGAACTGCCCACCTCGGATGCATGGCCAATGACTACGTGATCGCCGGTGAGCGTGTTGGCGCCAACGTACGCGCCATGCCTAATCTGGCAGTCCTCTCCGATAATGGCGGGCCCTGCCACCCATGCCCCGGGCTGTACCACGCTCCCTTTGCCAAGATAGACATTACTCCCGATAAACGCGCCGTCCATAACCTCCCCTAGAATCTCGGGCTTGAGGTTGTCTTTAATGTACTGTTCAAGACGCTTGATAAAATCAAACACATACTCGCTATTCTCAAATAGCGTTTTGTGCTTGAAATTTGAAAGGTCAAAGTAGTACGACAGGTCTCTTATTTCCATATTTTTAGAAAATCCTTAATGGCGCGCTGGTTGCTCTTGAAAGCTATTTTTTTCGGCATGTCTTTCTTCGCGAACCACTTGCTCTCAGACACGTCGTCAAACGCCCCGAGCGAGCTGGCTTTCGCCGCGGCAACATAAATGATGCACAGGGTGTGAAACGAATCAGAGCCGTGCGTATATTCATCCGGGTAAATGCCAAAAATTTTCTTTACGCTAATGTCCAACCTGGTCTCTTCTTTCAGCTCCCGCACCACCGCGCGTTTTGGATCTTCTCCGCGGTCAATGAAGCCTCCAGGCAAATCCCATGATCCTTTATACGGCGCCCGGGCTCGCCTGGTCAAAAGTAGTTTATTCTTGTGCAGCACCAAAGCTGTTGCCGTAGGACGAGGATTTCGGTAGTTCACAAAATCGCACTTCGTGCACGCGAGATTATCGTCCGGCCGCAGCTTGAGTCGGCCGCCGCAGATTGAACAGAATTTATAAGACATAGGGTGAATAATACATTTAATTATTATAATCGACAAGTATTACTTTACTGTGCGCGAACAATTTTTTCTGCAATAATCAAATCAGTTACAGCTCTAGATTCTTGAGTAAACCCGCCGATATGGGGGGTGATGACAACATTGTTGTGCAATTTGGCATATTTGACGATTGGGTGGTTGGACGCATTGTTTCCAAATTCAGTCTCTCCTACTAGAACATCGGCCCCATATCCGGCGATGATTTTATGCTCCAGCGCTTCCAATAAATCCGATTCATTCACTAGTGCTCCGCGGCTGGTATTGATGAGATAGGCACCGGATTTCATTTGTCTGAATGTTTCTTTATTAAATAAATCCTTGGTCTCTTCGTTGAGAGGCGCATGGATGGAAACAACATCGGACTCCGAAAGCAACATATTAAAATCAACAATTTTGGCGCTATCAGACTCCTCCTTGTGTGGATCATGCGCTATAACGCGCATGCCAAATGCCTTGCCATACTGTGCCACCATGGAACCCAAACGGCCAAGTCCAACAATGCCGAGCATCTTTCCGGAAAGGTTATTGCCTAAAAATTTTTCCCTGCTCCAATTTCCGGATTTGACATCGTCAAATGATTCCGGAATGCGCCGCACAAGTGAAAGCAATAATCCAAACGCAAGCTCCGCGGTTCCGGTGACTTCACGTAAATCTTCATCCTGCAAACTTAATACTTCAATACCTTTCTCTTGCGCGTACGAAACATCAATATGGTCCAGTCCGGTTGTTGCGGTTGCGATAAGCTTTACATTAGGTCCGGCATCAATTATGCCCGCGTCCAAACGCAATCCAAGGCCAACGACAATTGCGTTACAATTTTTGATTGCGCCTTTAAGCTCGTCTTGCGCAAGCGCGCGATACTCAACTTCTCCGGCTTGCTCTAAAATCTTTTTCGCCTCAGGATTAAACTGATCTCCTATGGTATTAAGAATTTTCATACTTTTTTTGAAAGTAAAAACTCTGCAAACTCCAAATCCTGCGGCTCGTTGATGTCAACAGAACGCTCGCTCGGCATACTATATGCACGCGACACCGTGCCGAACAAATCATTGTTCATAATATGCTCCGTCTTAGTAAGATAAATGGCGCAGTTGCGCTTGTATGCTTTTTTGCCGTTCTGCCGCAAGGCGGATGACGCGCCCTCATCGCCAAACAGAGGGCGGATAACGTCGCCGTCTATCTCTTTAACCTTAACCGGGTCAAAATCAGAAAGCGCAACCATGCTCATCACGGAATCCGCATCTGTCTCAACTGCTTTTTTGATAGCCGAGTCAATATCGTCCGCCGTGCGCAGAGGTGAAGTTGGTTGGAGAATCATTACATAATCATATGCTTGTCCCTCGTTATCCTTGAGCCATGCAAGCGCATGCTGGACAACAGGAAGGTGTGGCGTGTCATCTTGTGCGAGTTCAACAGGCCGCATAAACGGAATATCAGCTCCGTACTCACGACTTACCCGCGCGATTTCCTGATTATCTGTTGAGACAACGGTGCGTGTGAGCAACCGGCTTTTTTGCGCGGCATCAATCGTATACCAAATCAACGGCTTGCCGGAAAGCTCGGCAAGATTTTTGCGCGGAATGCTTGTTGAGCCGCCCCGCGCCGTGATAATGCCTATAATGCGCTTATCTTTGTACATACTAGTCAACAAACTTTTTCTGCGAATACAATTTTATCTTGGCAAGCGTTTGCGCGATTTTGGCGCTGGTTCCTTTTTTGTAATAGATGGATGACGGCTCGTATGGCCCGTGGCTAACCTGCCGCTTGATGGCGCGCTTGATTTCAGCTTTGCCGTAACCAACGTCAACCACATTTCCAGCCCGCATGCGCCGGTTCTGGCGCGTGCCGATGTTCACCACCGGAACCCCGAGATATGAGCACTCTTTAATGCCGGCCGATGAATTGCCAACGAGGCATGACGCGCGCTTGAGAAGCCCAATGAACTGCTCCGGCGGCAAATGCTTGAGGAACCGCATGTGGTGCGGCTTTTTGAGCTCCCGAAACTCGCGGATTGCCTTGGAAACCTCGTCCGCGCCCGCGTCCACGTTCGGCCAGAACCAAACAGTCGGAATGTTAAGCGAACGGACGGCCTCAAGCGTTTCTGTAAGGTGAGCGCGGTTAGCGCCAATCTCACTCGTAACCGGGTGCTGCATTGCTATCAGAAACGGCTTGTCAATATCAACAACATCCCCCACGCCGAGCTGGTTGATGAGCTTCTCTGAAACGCGGAACCGATTGCGCGCCACGAACTCAATGTCAGTCGCACCCACGTTGAACACATACTTCGGATTCTCGCCCATGCGGATAATGCGCTCTGCCGACTGTTCATTAGTGGGAAAATGGATGTGGCTAAGCTTGCTAATGGCATGGCGCACGCTCTCGTCTATGGTGCCAGAAACGTCCCCGCCCTCTAGGTGCGCAACCGGAATGTTAAGGTATGCGGCAGCCACTGCGGCGGAGAGCACCTCGTACCGATCTCCGCGCACCACAACAATGTCGGGCTTGAGGTTATCAAACGCGGTCGTAAATTCCATAATGCCAACACCCGCTGTTTTCGCCATGGCAACCGTGTTGCCGCCCTCAAGCGTCATGACAATTTTATTGTTGACGGCAAAACCGTCACGTTCCAAATCATCCAAAACATTTCCATACATATCCAAGAGCGCGGAGGCGGCAACCACGATTGAAAGTTCCACGTCCGCGCGCTTGCGCAAGTGGAGAAGCACGAGCTTGCTGCGGCCGTAGTGGATTTTGGAAGTGATGACAAAACAAACTTTTCTCTTCTTCATATTGCTTAACTGATTGAATCAGCGGTTATGGGATCATATTTTTTAAAATCTTTTGCTGCTTTCTTGCCGACAACATTCTCATACTCCTCGGAGGGTAAACCCCCTGCGTACTGCTGCGGCCGCATGGCATACACCATCTCTTTGGTGATAACTGTCCCTGACGGGATGTCTTGTCCGGCCATAAGCGACTTCCTGAATACCGGGCGGAATGACTTTTCGTGTTCATCCATCTCCTTAATTCCCAAACCATACGGCGCACTATCGCGCCTTTCAGTCTTCTGAATGGCCCGTATCATTTCCCGCAACTCATCCGGAGTCTGCGAAACCTTGTGGTCCGAACCCCATAAATCACGGCTTGCGGTAAAATGTTTTTCAATAATAGCCGCACCCTTCTCAACTGCCACAAGCGCCGCATCATATCCCAGTGAATGGTCGGAAAACCCAACCGGCACGCCGTACCGCTTCTTAAGGTATGGAATAGTGTCCAAAAACAATTCTTCCGGCGGGCACGGATATTTTGAGACGCAGTGCAGGATTGCAATCTTATCAGTCCGCTCTTTAAGGAACGCCACGGACCGATCCAGTTCTTCTATAGTGCTCATACCCGAAGAAAGGATAATGGGCTTTTTTGTTTCCGCGAGATAATCAAGCAGTACGAAATCCAGCATATCCCCGGAGCCAACTTTCCAAAGTGGAAAATCAAGAGATGCAACGCGCTGTGCCGCGCCCCGGCTCATAGGCGTCGTGAACATCACGATATCCAAACTGTCTGCGTACTCTTTCAATGCTTTCCAGAATTCCAGCGGAGTTGCTTCGGTATTTCGTTTTACCCAAGAATATCGGTCTGCGCCGTCAAAATGCGGAGACGTAATCTGAATATTCAGCTGCTCATCTTCTACATTGTGCGTCTGAAACTTGACTGCGTCGGCGCCCGCGTCTTTTGCCGCCTTTATCAAATTCTTAGCATTTTCAAGATACACCTTGCGATCATCCTCTTCTTTCTGGATGAAATTCTTTCCAATTTCCGCAACCACAAACACGCCTTCTTGTGTCTTCTTCCAAATTACATCATGGTCGCGCATATGCATCTGTTAACTCACTTTGTACCGCAACTGCCAGGTATCCCCTTCTTTCTTCCAGAGCAACGGGTCGCGGAATGTATCAACCGTCTCCCAAAACTTCTCTTCCGTAATATCAGCGTACTCTAAAAATTCCTTAAAGTACTTCTTGGGGAACTCCCCGTCAAACCGATTTACCAGCGCAACGCCCTCCTCCCGCGTGATGTGCCGATGCCGGATTTCCGACGCCGCATCCTGTGTGGCGCGGCCGTAGCCGAACTTGATGTACGTAGTGTAATAGAAAAACCCGTCTGTCTTGTCATCCAAACTTACATACTTGGTGTACGTGCCTTCGGTGCGCATGGGGTTTGTTTCAAAACCCGCGTTCTCTACGGCGTAGTAATAGCACTCCTGCGGAATCCATTTGAGATAGTACCCTAAAAAATGAAACTCAATTCCCGATTCTCGCGCAAGCCGCGGGTCAAGCGGCAGGTACGGTGATAAATCCCCTTCTGAAACACCCGCCTTCAGATACTCTGAAACCTTTTTTCCGCCGAGATATATTTTGTCGTAATCAGTCGTATCATCCACATAATCAAGCCGAAATCCCGAACTTTTGTGGCCCGTGCTTTCTGCTTCTTTCAAGATATACCTGTTCTGCGTAATGGGCGTGTTGCCTCCGTTTTCTCCCGGGCTTGGGCCGTAGAACACCAGCGGTATGCCGAACCGGGCCGCCATTTTAATGGGAAACGTCTTTTGCCCCAGAATGAACGGCTGGAACGGGTGCAAGAGGTTCAAGAAAGCGTTCTTGGTGAGCAGGCGGTGCACCTCCCCGTTCGGGGTAAACAAATAGTTGTCGTGCCCTGCGATATGTATCCAGTTCTGGAAATTCTTCCATCCGATATCCGTGTACAAATGCGGCGCCCAGGTCACGGTTAAGGGGTGCATATTGTATTTTGTCTTGAGGATGTGGGACGCGTACACGCTGTCCTTGCCTCCGCTCCCCGGAACCAAACAGTCGTATGAGCCGTCCTTTGAACGGTACTTATCCAGCAACGCACATAATTCTTCCTCCCGCTCTTTCCAATTTATGGTTCCGTCAAATTTTGCATCGCAAAACCGGCACGCGCTACATACGCCTTCTTCATCAAACTCAATATAGTCGTGCCCGCGCGCTACCTGGTGCGTGTACTCGTTTGAGGCCGTGGGCCTGGTGTTCGGGATAACGCACCGCTTGCAGAATTTTACCTCTTGCGGAAGGCCGTATTTTGGTTCTTGGCGTATCATACGAGTGAAAAAAAATTCTTGAAAATCTGAATGCCGAGAGTGCCGCTTTTCTCCGGATGGAACTGGACTCCGTAGGTATTTTCTTTCTCAATTACAGCTGGAATTGAACTTTTACAATACCACGTATTGGCTGCTACGTCAACTAAATTAGTAGGATATCCGGCATATGAATGAACAAAATATGCCTGCGAGCCCGGCTTTATTCCCTTAAGCAAGTGGCCGCGAAATTCATCCCCGTCTGGAGGCAGAAGCGTGTTCCAGCCGATGTGCGGAATTTTACAGAACGGCTCATTGGGAACTGAAATCTTTTTTACTTCACCGGGGATAATGCCAAGCCCCTGCTGCTCCCCGAACTCATAGCTCTTGTCAAATAAAAATTGCATGCCCAAACAAATTCCCAAAAGCGGCTTGCCGGCCTTGACCTCATCAAGAACAGCTTGTTTAAAACCCCGCTTTTCAAATTCAGCCATGCCGTCTCCAAATGCGCCCACTCCGGGCAGAACCAGCGCATCCGCGCCGGATATATCCTCGGGATGTTCGGATGGGGAAACGTCTGCGCCCGCGTACGCGAGCGCTTTTTTGAGGCCGAACAAATTGCCGAGTCCGTAGTCAATGATGAGTATTTTTTTCATATCCGAACCGGTATGGAATTATTCCGTAACGCTTCTTTTACTGATTGAATGGAGTGCTTGTTGTAATGGAATATGTGCGCCGCAGACACCGCGTCCGCGCATCCCGCCGTAATGACTTCAACCATGTCTTTGGGCTTTCCAGCGCCGCCGCACGCAATTACCGGAACCGGAACGTGCGGCGCGATGCGTGCAACGAGCTCCACATCATACCCCTTAGCAGTGCCCTCCTGGTCTATTGAGGTAACAAGCAGCTCCCCGGCCCCAAGATCAACAAGTTTTTGGGCCCACGTAACCGCGTCCAGGCCGGTTTCAACTCGGCCGTTGTCCGTGTATGCCTCCCACCTTCCTTCGCCAACGCGCTTTGCCTCAATGGATCCCACAATGCACTGCGCCCCGAACGCATGCGCCGCTTTGGTGATGAATGCGGGGTTTTTAACCGCATAGGTATTAATGGCGACCTTGTCCGCCCCGGCGCGCAGAATGCGCTTAATATCCTCAATGGACCGGATGCCGCCGCCTGCGGTAAGCGGGATAAATATGCGCTCTGAAGCTTTTTCCACGATATCCAGCAAATTGTTGCGGCCGTACAAACTGGCAACAATGTCCATATAGATAAGCTCGTCAGCGCCCCCTTCATAATAGCGCTTTGCCATGTCCTCGGGATCGCCGACCACGCGCAACGCTTCAAGATGCACGCCCTTTATGACGTTGGGGCCTTTTACATCCAAACGCGGGATGACTCTAATTGTTTTTGGAATGCCCATGGTATCATCTGTGAAGCTGAAAATTTAAGAAAACCAGCCGCGCACTTTAAAGTAGTATTTCCTTGTAAAAACAAGCGTTTCCCAGAACATGAAATCCAGCCACCTCGCAATCGCTGAATGCGAGCGCTTGCAGCGCACTTCTAGTCCGCCCACCCATTTTTTGCCTTGGACGTATATTTGCTTGTGCACCCGAAACGCGCATACGTACTTTTTCTGGAGCGCCCGGCGGACCAGATCGCGCTGCAGCCCGCGGTACCCTTCTATATATACCGCATCTACTGAATCCAGATATTCCAAAAACAACTGCGCCGCCAGAGGATACCCTCCGTCCCCCACGAGCCCGTTGCCGCCGTCAATAACCACCACGCCATAATATTTTCCTGGCGGCAGCATCCGGTAGGTATCAATGATCTGGAAACGACCCTCAAATTCGGCTAAATTCTTTTTAAGCTCCCTGCGGCAAAATTCATTATCTTCGTAGATATCCAGAAAAGCATTGGAATGTTTTAACAGAGTATAGCTCAACGCGCCAATACCGCCACCCATCTCCAAAATCCTCTCAGGATTCGTGTCCCTGCAAATGTTGATAAGCGCATCTATGCTCACGGGCTTGCCAATATGTTCAGAACCGGGAAAACCTTGAAAACGGTTATAAATTCCAACTGATTCACTTGAAGGTTGAATATTCATGTATTGTTTAATCACTGCTAATCACACTCTTGCTATTTAACTCCCACCATAAAATGTTCTTGGGAAAGCAAAGCAGAACTTTTAAAAGGATGCTGCAGAAAACGATCGCGAACCCGGAATATGCGTTCGTATAATGCGGCAAGGCGCTGTTCGGCGGGCTGGCTGACGGGAGTGAATATGGGGAACGGGTTTGCGTGGAATGTATACACGTCCGTAAAGCCCGCTGCCCGCGCTTTTGCGGCATACTGGGCCGGAGTTTCACTGGTTCGGAAATAATCTTTTTTGTGCTCCTCTTTATGGTGGGCAATCCTACGCGCCGCGCGGTAGATACGGTTAAGAGCCTGGACTGATGCCTTTTTAGGGATGTTGATGGAAACCAGCACCCCGCCTTTTTTAAGGACGCGGTACTGTTCGCGCAAAAGCGACATATAGTCCGGAACATGCTCAAGCAGGCCCACGGACATGGTCATATCAAACGAATCATCCGCGAATGGAAGCCTTGCCGCATCCGCGCGGAGAATGTCTCCTTCGCCGTTGTGGAGCGCGAAATTTTCTTTTGCCAGCGCAACCGCGTCCTCCGAAATATCGGTTGCCGCAACGCGGACGCCAAAATAGCGGTTAAGGTACAGCGCCATGGTGCCGCGTCCGCAGCCGATTTCAAGCGCTGTTTTTACTCCGTGCTTTTTCGCAATCTCGGCAATCAGCTCAAACTCACGGAACAGGATAAACTGGCGCTGCGTATGCGGAACATAACCCTGTGGCACAAACACGGAACGCTCTTCCTGATAGCCGCCCTTGAGCGCAGATGCCCATTTTGATTCAAATGCCTTGTTGTTATTTTCCATAGTGTGCTTGCGCACCGCACGCTACGGCGTCCGCATACCGTTCGCCGCTCTTACCATCCAACTTAAAGCAGAGGCGCGCGCATACCGCCTTCTGGCTGTCCGCCAGCCGGTTTGATTCGCGCAGAAGCGTATTAATGGTTTCGCGAAGCGATTCGGGGTCACGCGCAACCAAAGCGGGGCGGTAGCGCATAAGCTCCGTATAGTAATCGCACACATACCAGCGCGCGCTGCTGGCATGGAATGGTTTTTTCTCGTATCCATCAAAGGTAATAAGTACTGTAGGCGTGCCGAGCGCTGCCGCATCCAGCGTAAGTGTTGAGCCGGTATTCACCAGGACATCGGCATGGCGCACCACACTTAAAAAATGGTTCATGTGTCCCGTGGAATAGTCCCACTCATCTCGAAATCCCTTTGAAGGATGATTGTATGTATCTATAACCACGCCGGGCTTGCCTGCCAGCGAACCAAACTTTTTTTCGTCATTTTTGTATCCGAAGTGGGGGCGGATAAACAGCTGGCAGTCTTGGCACAACATGCGTTTGTCCACGAAATCAGATAGCATCTCCGCAATAGGAACATCAGACAGCATCACTTTTCCTTCTGAACCAAAACATATAATCTTCTTTTTTGGATTAAGCCCCACCCGCAAGCAAAAATCTTCGCGCGACTCATGCCGGGAACGGTCCGTGTAGTAATCAAACTGGGGTATGCCCATCACCTCCACTTCGGTATCTCGATAATCCTGAAGCCGCATCATTTGCTCCTTCATATACGGACTCCACACGAACACCTTATCGGCTTTTGCACGGAAGTAGCGTTTTGAGGGGTTGTCCCACGTCTTTGGCATGGCAAAAACCGGAATCTGTTGGCGGCGCGCCGCTTTTATGATTGCTTCTTCTTCTATAATATTGGTAGCAAATACGACACTTGGCTGGTATTTTTCAAATAACTGCTTATAGTGCGCGACTGCTTGCTTCTGTAAAAACAAATAATCAAGTCGCTGCAAGGCGCGGCGCGCCCAGGAGACATGTGAGAGGGGTTGGAACACCATCCGGATCGCGGTAAACTTAACCAGCTTAAAAATCCACGCAAGCCTCCCAGATATTTCTATGTACCAGTATAATCCCCGGCCAACAGTACTCTCGTTGAATATCAGGAACTTATACAATCGCGTAACCAGCGTGTCCCAAAACGTATCCTGTTCCACGGGCATGGAAACCATTTCCACGTTGGGCGCGCCAAACGCCTCGCGAAAGCGCGCGTCATGCGCCGCGGGCGTCACAATCACAACCTTTTCAAAACGCCGCTTTACCGAATCGTAAAACGCGTTCTGCAGCATGTTGCGCGCAATTGCGCCGCGTGAAATAGTGAGGAGGAGGGTCATGGCAAAAAAATTATCCGTTCTGCTGCATCCGCTGCAGCATTTTTTTAATTTCATCCACAGAAAGCTTTTTAACATTCTTGGAACTATACTCCGTAACCTGCCCCTTTTTTGCGCCGGGATACAGCGGTGCCTTTTTTTTGGCATCCGGAACTTCCTGTGGAACAATAACAAACATGTCCTTGGTTTCGAGAGAATTCTCTGCCTCCTCTGCGGTGAGCAGCTTTTCGTGTATGCGCTCTCCGTTCCGCTTGCCAATCGTCTTAATGGCAACCTTCAGCGCCGCGCTGTTGCCACCGTTTTCCAGCTCCACAACCGCTTTTGCCAGATCTTTAATTTTCAAGGCAGGCATCTTAAAAATAAAAATCTCCCGGTCCCTCATGAGTGTTGCGGCCTTAAACACAAGGCTGACTGCATCCTGAATAGTCATAAAAAACCTGGTCATGCTTGGGTCGGTAATAGTAAGGGGTCCGCCTTGCCGAATCTGGCTTTGCAGGAGCGGCACTACGGAACCGCGACTGCCCAGCACATTACCAAAACGCACAAAACAGAACTTAGTCCTATGCGCGCCTTTGTAAAAATATGTGGCAAGCATAATCTTCTCCGCAAGAAGCTTGGTGCATCCCATAACACTCATAGGGCTTGCCGCTTTGTCCGTTGAAATGCCGATGACCTTTTCGACATCGTTCGCGAATGCGCAGTCAATCACGTTCTGCGTTCCCTGCACATTGGTTTTAACCGCCTCAAACGGATTATTCTCACAAGAGGTAACATGCTTAAGCGCGGCTGCATGAAATACAATATCAACATTTTCCATGGCCATATTGAGCCGCTCCTTGTCCCGGATGTCGCCAACCAAAAACCTGACTCTCGAATCGCCTCCAAGCTCCTGTTCCAGCTCAAACTGCTTGCTCTCGTCCCGGCTATATATTCGGACCTGTTTCGGATTGTAGGTTAAAAGCTGGCGCACAATCGCCGACCCGATGGTGCCCGTTCCTCCGGTCACTAAAATCCGTTTGCCGATAAATTCATTTTTCATACAGTTCACGCCGCTTAATAACAAATAATAAATACTCTTCCGCCAAGCTATACTGCTTCAAGGTTGCGCATGACTTTCGCAGGAACGCCATACGCAACAACATTATCCGGAATGTCTTTGGTTACAAAGGAGAAAGCCCCGACAATGGCATTCTCTCCTATGGTAACGCCCGGCATAATAACCGAATGGCTCCCGATTTTGCAATTTTTCTTAAGCGTCACTTTCCCCTCTTTGCCGTCAATGGTTGATATTGAATAAATCGAACAATGCGACCCAATCTGGACATGGTCCCCGATATCAACCCCGTTCTTAGCATTTATGTAGGTAAAAGCGCCAATATCGGTATGGGAACCCAGTATAAACTGCGGCACATGCCGCACAACCCAGTGCCAGCGGGTGGGTTTTCCTTCCTCAATAACCGGAGCTTCCCATGAATCAAATCGTGATTGCATACAGTTCTTGTTACGTGTTATTAGAATGCTCAACTCCCCGTACGAGCATAAACGCTTCAGCAACCGCAACCCCGGCCTCAGAACCCCGAACTTTTGCCAGTGCTTCCAGAAGCTCCAAGGACCGCGGGTGGGGGTACTCCCGCATTTCAGAAGAATATGCCTTCATTGCGCCTAGCTTTACCTGCAGACCCTCCTGCGAAATCCCTACATAATAGGTGGGAACAAAATTCCCCAGGATTCTCCCCCACTCGGTTTCTGATACGGTTTCGTAGCACAGGATTTTTTGTATGCGCAGACCATGGAGCGGTCTGGTTGCGACCAATCCTGCCTCAAAAACTAATCGGTGATCTTTGTTTAAGTCCCCTCCGTGGGGAAGGAGAACAACATCCGGATTAATTTCTTTAACTACGTCCAGCAAAGCGTTGTTCAGCTCTTTTTGCGGAATCGTATCCAGTTTTGCGGCGGGCAAATCTAAAAGAAACGTCTTTTTAATCTGAAGTATGCGGTGCGCATCTTCTATCTCGCGACGCCGATTTGTTATGAACTCCGCGGACCAATCCGGCGTGTATGCGCTCGTCACAATGCAGACGTACACGTGATGTCCGTCTTTGACGTATTGCGCAATTGAACCACCGCAACCAAGTACTTCATCATCAGCATGCGATGCAATAACAAGAATATTCATACGTTCTTCTTGTATAAATTCTTAATAACCCGGCATACGTGCATTATTTCGCTGTTAGGCATGTGCGAATACAGCGGGACATCCAGAATAGCGCGTGCGAGCCTGTTGGTTTCCGGCAAAGGCACATTTTTATACTTCACATAGACTTTCTTTTGGTGCAGCGGCGGATCAAAATATGCCTTGGTCTGAATATTGTTTTTCTTAAGTTCGGCAAGCAGTTGGTCGCGGGACGCGCCGAATTTTTTCTTATCAATTACTATTGCCAAGTCTTTGTATACCGAAAATGCATTAGGCAGCACTTCCTGGAAAGAAATCCCGGCAACTGACGCCAACTCTTCTTTGTAACGCGCGACTTTGGCGCGACGCTCCTTGATTGCCGTGCGCAAAATCTTCAACCCCTCAATACCCAGGATAGCACTCGGCTCGCTCATACGGGCAGACAACCCCAAAAACTCCTCATTCCGGTTAAAGCTGTCGCCGTTGTGCTTGGCAAGCTGCAGTTTGTGCGCCAGCTGCCTGTTGTTGGTTGCAATAAGCCCGCCTTCTGCAGTGGTGAGCAGCTTTGTCGGGGTGAGACTGTAAATGGCGGCATCGCCGAACTGGGCCACTGATTTTTTATTGTAGCGCGCCCCGAACGCGTGCGCGGCATCATAGATGACTTTAAGCTTGTGCTTTTTTGCGATACGCCCTATTGCCCTAATGTCGCACGGATTTCCAAACACGTGCGTGGGCATAATCGCGGATGTTTTTTTGGTGATCTTTTTCTCAATGACGTCCGGATCCACGTTAAAAGTGCCGGGATCAACATCAACAAACACGGGCTTAAGGTTATTCCAGAGGAGCGTGTGACCACCTGATGTGAACGTAAAGCTCGGAAGTATGACTTCGCCTTTCAAATCCATGCACTTGAGCGTTAAAAGAAGCGCGCTGGTTCCGCTATTCACGGCAACAACGTGCTTTACGCCCAAAAAACGCGCGCAACGATCTTCGAATTCCCGAGTAAACTTAAATTCGGTAATCATGCCCGAGCGGAACATCTCCTCCATCTTTTTATGTATTGATGAGAGGTCGGGTAAATTTGGTCTGGTGAGTGGAATCATAATAGTTAGTAGGTTATTTTTTTATGGAGTAATGCTTCGTCAATTTTTACTGTATCCAGTATGTCGACGATTTTTTTTGCCGCATGTCCGTCTCCGTAAGGGCTCTTAAGGTGTTTGACCTTTCGCAGAAACCGCGTATCATGCAACGCTTTTTTTATCGCTTTTCGTATGTGCTCCTTATTATAATCCACATCAATAACGTTTCCGGCGCGCTCTCTGCCGCCCTGCCGCGGACCAATGTTGACCGCAGGAACTCTGAATGAGGGCGCCTCTATAATTGCCGAGGATGAATTCCCCACAATAACTGAAGTGTGCTTCAGCAACCCAAGGTAATCTTCGAAAGGCACGTTTTTGTACGCATGCATAAACGGAAGCTTCTCAAATGCTTTTATGTCGCTCACCATGCGCCGGGCATAGGTATCTGAATTCGGATATACCACAATACTTGCCACATCCAGTTCCTTAAGCGCCCCCAAGGTCATGCGCATTTCATGCGGAGGTGCGCCGAATTCAAGCGTTAATGGATGCTGAATCACTAATGCATATGGTTTTCTAAAATCAATCTTATACTTTTTAGCAAGCTCATCTTTGCCTGGCAAGAGCGCGTGCAGAATGGTATCCAGCGCAGGCGACCCGGTTCGGTGGACGCGCCATGGCTCTTCCCCCAGCTTTTTAATCCGCTCCGCGGATTGCTTAGTGCACGCAAAGTGGATATGCGAAAACTTGGTAATGGAAAAACGGATTGCCTCATCAATATGGCCGCCGGTTGCCACCTCTCCGCCGGCTATGTGCGCAACTGGAATATCGGAACAGAGCCCGGCAACTGCTGCGGCAAACGGCTCTTCCCGGTCTCCAAGCACCACAACGATATCCGGCTTCAGGCGTTTAAAAATCTTGGTAAACTGGATTATGCCCGTTCCGGCGGACTGCGCCATGCGCGCGCCGGTGTCGCCCGTAAGGAGTGTATTAAATGTTGCTGCAACTCGAAAACCGTCTTTCTTAATTTCGTTGATAGTGTAGCCAAACTGTTTCGAAAGATGCATGCCGCCAACCACGAGCTGCAGTTTAAGGCGGGGATGTTTTTGAATGGCAGAAAGCACGGGCTTTAAAATGCCATATTCAGACCGCGCTCCGGTTATGACTGCTATTTTTCTCATAGTGTTTGGCTAAGTATCTCGCGGCTTTTTGGCCCACAATTAAAGAGTAAATCTACAATGGACATATTTGGCGCAAAACCGTCCTGGGGAAACTGCTGTTCATACACGGGATGGTTGAAATCTTGGAACTCGACTGCTATGCCTTCTTCTTCAAATCTCTTTAAATCCATATAATTTTTTCCACCTTCCCCGGAAAGGTAGAAATCTGCATTCACTTTTTTGCAGATAGTAATAAGCAACTCTGTGCTTTTGCCCTCAACTCCGAGCTCGGATGATTTTTGAATGGGAACCGCTATATCCAGCATGCTCATAAGGTACTGCATCAGGTGCATATCAAGATCGGAAATATTTTGCCAGTCGCGGCTAAAGGTCTCCGTAAAAAAATCTGCATGCTTTTTAAAGAAAGGGGCGTTCGCATAATTATGCTGCAGCGTAAGCAAATGCTCACGTTTCCAGTCCGTCTGGTTATTGATTAGCACCGTGTTAATAGAGCTTCGGTGAAATTTGTGCATAATGGGAACAGTCAGCCAATGGGTTCCATGCGGAGTCTTAATCCGATTCCGGTTAATGAACCCGCGCTGGTACTGAACATGGTCCAGTGCAACATACAAATCACACGTGGTGAGTTTGTCGAAAAATCCAAGCCACGGGAGATACTCTGGTTGGTGAATGACGATCTTCATACATTGTACTTTTTAAGTTCGCCGATATATTGCTGTAATCCTTTATCCAGCGGCGTGGGCTTGAATCCCAGCAATCGTTTTGCCTTGGCAATATCAAAATAGAAGTGTGATGCGGGATTTTTAGCCAGCTTTGTGCCACATACAATGTTGGAGGCAGATTTGCTTATCCGAATAATTTTCTCCGCCAATTCTTTTATATTCACCTCTTTGCCGCTGCCGATATTAATGATTTCAAACCCGAGCGTCCCTGCCTTTTTAAACGCCTGCTCATTTGCGCGGGCAATGTCCGGCGCGCTTACAATGTCCCAGTTGATATTATTATCAATCTTGATTGGCGCGTCTTGGAGCGCATTGCTGGTAAAGTTTGCCAGCGCGCCCCAGTATCGCCGTAGGCCGTACGCGCCGACATACCGCAGTACGACAACATTGATGCTGTGCGTTTTCGCGTAAAACTCGCACGACTGCTCTCCGAGCAGTTTGGTAAAACTGTAAAAATCATACGGCCGCGCCGGATGGGTTTCGCGGACCGGCAATTCTGTAACGCCGGTTCCGTATATACTCATTGAAGAACTATACACAAACGTTTTCACGCCGTGCAGCCTGCACGCCTCCAACAGATTGAGCGTGCCCTGCACATTTGCCTTAAAAAACGACTGAACGCTCTCTATTGGTTTTGGGGAATGCAGAGCCGCAACATGCACCACGCCCGCCGGCTGAATGCGTTTAACAATGTTCGATACAGACCGAGCATTGGCAATATCGACCTTTGCAAGTTTAAAATTCTTTTTATACTCAAGATGGCGCGCCTTTTCTTTGGTGCTGTGGTAGAGCCCAACAACCGAATACCCTGCATTCACGAAACGCTCGCAAACATGGGACCCGAGGAATCCGCCGACACCGGTTATGAGTATTGTTTTCTTATTTGCCATAGTGCTTTTTGGTAAGTAACATATCAGCAGCAATGTCCTTTACTGCCTGTTTCCCAAGCAACACGGAATAATAACGCGGCGGCAATCCAGTCCCCGGCCGTTTAATTCCGATGTTTGTCCGCGTAAAGCGCTCGCCTTTTTTTATAACGGCCGTCGTAACCAAACTTTTCCGTGCGTTTTTAATCATGGGGATTTCGCAGACAACCGGCTTTTTTTGGGATGATCCAAGTATGGCCGGAGTTTCGTGGATCGCACTCACCATACAAGCAAATTCTTCCGGCTCAAGGGACGCGGCATGGTCCGGGCCCTCTGCCTGTTTGTCGAGGGTGAGATGTTTTTCGATAACACATGCCCCGAGTGCTGCCGCCATAATCGGCACATGGATGCCGAGCGTATGGTCGGAATACCCAACTAATACGCCTAATTCATGCATCATGGTTTGCATTGCCGCAAGATTAACATCGCCTAAAGGGCATGGATAGCTGGTTGTGCAATGTAAAGCAATAATCTTATCATTCCCCGCTTTCTTAATGCATTGAATGGCATCCTTAACTTCTTGTAAGGTCGACATTCCAGTTCCCAATATCATTGGTTTTTTAAATTTAGCAGCATATTCCAAAACCGGTAAATTCGCAAGATCGCCGGAGCCTATTTTAAATGCTTTAACGCCGAGCCTTTGCAAAAAATCAACTGATGAGAATCCACTTCCCGGGGTTGATAAAAATAGTATGCCGCGCTTTTTACAGCGTTTGATTATTTTTTCATAATACTCTTCTTTAAGCTCCAGCGGACGCAGCATTTCCAATTGGCTTTGCTTTTTACCGATATTTTTTTTCTGGTATGCAGCCATAGGAACGCTTGCAGTTGTCACTTCCGCGGCCTTAAACGTCTGGAACTTTACAGCATCAGCGCCGGCAATGGCCGCGGCATCCACGAGCCGTAATGCCACATCAAGCTTTCCGTTGTGGTTGACCCCTGCCTCGGCAATAATAAAAGTAGGATGGCCATATCCGACTTTTTTTCTTCCTATCTTGATAGTTTGTGCGCGTGCGTGCTTCATACGGTAATTCGTTTTCCTGTTCGCGAACTTTCTTCTAAAGCAAACATGGTTTTAAGCAGTTGGCTGTTCTCTTTAAAAGTGTAAGGATATTCTCCTTGACTGTTAATAGCGTCCACGAAGATTTTAATTTCCTCATTATACATCTCTTCTTCGTTGACATAGCCTTTTTCTGGATGTCCTTTGGGCACGGAAATTATTTCGGTCTTTTTTGATTCCGCGTCATACACGCGAATCTCCGAATCAAACCGCTCCCACTCAAGAATACCTTCCGAGCCCAACACGCGCAACGTCCGAAACGGCTTGCGGGAAATAACGTCGATCATAATATTTCCCCTAATCCCGTTTTCGTATTTGATATTTGCCATAAACATATCATCCGCCTCCATGTCCAGATCAGAAACTTTTTCCACGGATCCTGAAATTTCTGCAACAGCTGAACCCATCAGCCAATTAAGCAAAATCAGCTCAAATGGAAGCATTTCGCGGCACGCGCCGGTTTCTTTTTTAGAAAAATACACCTCGCGATAATCCTCCCATGGGTGCCAATCCGGCAGGTACTGGCCCATATGATATTGAAACGCCAAAATTTTACCGATTCTGCCTTCTTCTAAAATATTTTTCATCATCTTAATCGGGGTATAAAAACGCATAGTACACGAAGGCGCTTTGATAATATCCAAATCCGCGGATTTAAAAATGTCTTCATAACCATCATCATTAACCGGATGCTCAACAAAAAAGTGTTTGTTATGCTTGAGCGCGAAACGGATGTAATCCCCGTGCGCCTCCGGAGATGTCGAAATAATCACCACATCAAAATCATCCGGGGAAATATCTTTAAAATCGGCAATGATTTTGATTCCGTATTTTGACTTTGCTTCCTCGTTCCGATCAGGGCGGATATCAAAGCCAACGATATCGCGCTCGTTGTTCGCGAGTAGGTTCCGAATCCTGCGTTTTCCCATGGACCCCAAGCCCACGATTAAAAATCTCAATTTCATATCCGTTTAATGCGCGCTTTAATGCTCTTTCTGTTCTTAAACAAAAGTTCCGCGACCACCCAATCCTCCGGAGTATCCAAATCAACCGAACGCCACGCAGCGCAGACAACGGCCTTGGTGTGTTTGGTAACCACCTGTTTTTCTTTCAAAAGCGCCTTTACTTTAACAATATACACAAAACAACCATTCAATAAATATCCCTTAGGCCAATCTTGTGCGTTAGTTGACGGGTGTGCTGATTTATTCGCCAGAACTATATTTTGCTTGCTGTCCAAATGGTACAACCGGGGATGCGTAGGGCATACAGTAAGCACGGTGGTTGCGTTTGAGTCCCGCATAAGCTTCCATGAGCGCGCAATATCTTCCATCTCGCGCAGCGGCGAGGTCGTCTGCAGAATCATAACGTGCGTGGGCTCGTACCCCTCTTCCTTTTTGAGCCAGGCAAGTAGGTACAAAATCGCATCCACGCCCTGCGACGTGTCCTGCGCCAGGCGCTTGGGCCGCAAAAACGGGGCCTCCGCACCGAGCTTTTTTGCCAACGCGGCAATCTTCGGCGAATCCGTATCAACAATCACCCGATCGGCGAACTTCACTTTTCTTGCCTGCTCAATAGTGTACGCAATAAGCGGCCTGCCTAAAAACGGGCGGATATTCTTACGCGGAATCCGCTTGGAGCCGTAGCGTGCCGGAATGATAATAAGTAGCTTATGCATGTTTGATAATCAATGTTGTATTAAGCAGCAACGCATCCAAACCGGAATTGGTGAATGTATGCCAGGCATCTTCCGCGTTTCGCACAATGGGCTCTCCGTGCAGATTGAACGACGTATTCAGCAGCGCGCCGATGCCCGTCTTCTTCTCAAAATCCCGGATCAGCCCGTAGTAGTCCGGATTTGCTTCCTGGGTCACCATCTGCGGGCGCACCGTAAAATCCGCCGGGTGAATGGCCGCGGCAAGGTGCTCCTGCCCGAGCGGCGTGGTGTCGAACGCTATGGTCATGTACGGCGATTCAATGCCTTTCGGGTTCATCAGATAGTCATTGGCGCGGTAATCCAGAATACTTGGCGTAAACGGCATCCAGAAATCCCTGAATTTTATTTTCTCGTTTATCAGCCGGATATTGTCGTAATTGGAGGGATTGCAGAGAATGGAACGATTTCCAAGCGCGCGTGCGCCAAATTCCATTGGTCCAACGCACCGCGCAACCACCTTATTGTCCACCAACAAATCCGCAATAACGTCTGTTGAGGTATTTTCTATGACTGCATACGAATTTCTGATGTGATATTTCTCAATCAACGCGGCCACCTCATCATCCGGCAAAGAAAAACCCAGATAACCGTGGGAAAGCGGATTAACGGCAATATTGCGCTCCACACACACTGAATACGCGGCCCCAATGGCTGTTGACTCATCTCCCCCGCTCGGCGGCACAAAAAAATTTTTAAGTCGTGGTATGCCCGCAATCGCCTGGTTGGTTTTAACATTCATGGAAAGCCCGCCGCTGTACGCCAAACTATCAACCTCCAAATGGTCCAGAATGTTTGTCATCCACTCGACAACTAGTTCATCAACCCATTTCTGGAGTCCGGCGGCAATGCCGTCAAAACGCATTCCCTCAAGCTTTTCCCTAAAATAAAAGTACAAATCAGGCGGCTTATTATACCATTTGAAATCAATTCCGTCAACTACCAAAGTCTCTTTAAAAACTTTATATGCCGGCTCCATAATATAATCTTTTGCATACGGCGCAAGCCCCATGACTTTATATTCGTGCTCAAACGGCTTCATGCCCAAAATAAGGGTTACATAGCGGTAAATGCGCGCAAGGTTGCACATGTTGATTCCGTGGACTTTCTCCAGTTTTCCGTTTTCCGCGCGCCAGATGGTTGCGTTCTCTCCGTCGCCCCAGCCGTCGGCAGTAACCACTGCCGCAGGAGTGGTTTTGTCGATATTGGAAGCGTAATACGCAAACGAAGCATGGCAACGATGATGGTTATCGTTTCCAGGAAACCTAAATCATAGTACTGGTTTTCAAGATTTTGGAATCGGGGTTCCCGCATAATCTTCTCCCAAAACGTTGAGGGCTTTTTTTCTATCAGTAGCGGTTTCCAATGCTCATGCATTTCCCGGACATAATCCGCAATTTTAAATGTGGTAATCCGTTTGATCTTAAAATCAATAGGGCTTAAGGGCAGCGCGGATGTGTACACCACATAATCAATATCAGGGCCGGCCAAACCGGTTTCCGCAAGCGCCCGCCGGATAGTCTGGTGCGGATAGCCAACATCATTTTTCAAACGCGTAATGCGCTCCTCGGATGCGGCATACAGAACCCTGCCGTCTTTGATGAGGGCGGCGGTTGCGTTGTGATTTTCGTTGATTCCAAGGACAATCATATACTTGTTAGGATTGGTTTAATGAATTAATTATGCCGGTAGGCGCTTCCGCGAGCCATCTTCTAATATTTCATCTAAATAATCAACCATTCTCCGGGAAGATTTCCCGTCTACTTTATAACAAAGTTTCTCGCGCAATAATGCCCTTTCTTGCGCTTTGTGTGTCGGGTTGTGCAAGTAGCCGTCTATCGCTTCTTTTAATGCGGCTGGAGTGTCCACTTTTGTTGTTGCTTCTGTTTCTAATACCCAAGTAAAATGATCAGAATCATACATCGTTGAAGTAATGTCTTTCCCGTTTCTATCCCCATCCTCATAGACGCAACCAAAACCAATGTTTATGATTGGCTTATCAAAACAGGCGGCATCTAGTGTTAGCGTAGAAGCGGCATTAATCATAATATCACAGTGATAAAGCGTATTAACAAAATCAATGATTTCTTCCTTGTCTGGATCCCACCTATCCGGCATAAAATCAACTATCCGGTAGTCGTCTACGGCAACTCCTTTTTTATTTCGTAATTTTTTAAAAATATCCATATATGCGTTAGTGTAATGGGCTCGCACCACTAATTGGCAAGGTTTTGTTAATTCGTTATTTGTCATCCATCCATATATCATTTCCGCAACTTCGTGGTCGCGTGTCGCCCAAACGCCCTCGGAGCCGAAAAAAATTAATGGAAGCGCCGGATCCAGGCCTTTCTTTTTAAAATGTTCTTCGCGGCTTTTAATAATATCTTCCCGAACATACCAATCAAACTGAGGAATGCCAACAATACGCACTCTTCTGGCAGGAATATTCTGCAGGTAAACTCCGGCATCTCTTGATGGTTTGTTTGGAACAATAAAATAATCCGGCAAAAATTGCATGTATCCCACTGTTATATTGTCCCAACTTTTTGGCATGGAAACTACCGGAATCCTTCTCCGTTTCGCTTCTTTTATGAAACTGGTATCCAGGTAAGACACAAAAGATGTGGAAAGTGCTATATTCGGCTTATATGTATCAAAATAAAATTGAATTTGGGGATGTTTTTGCGCAAAAAACTTTTGTTCTATAAACCGGTATAAATGTTTTATAGTTGTACTTTTACTCATGAGTATTAAATAAAGGTAACGCAGCCAAGGGATAATTTTTGTCTGTTTCAAAAATTTTTTTGAGGCAAAACGGGTTTTGGCGTTTTCATTAAAATCAAACGCGGAATGTTTCGCTGATTTGCTTAAAAGCAGATACCTAAAACTAAATTTCGTAAATATGCGGTGCAATCGTGTTGAAGCAACCTGAACCGGAACTAATGTTACCTGATCATCTTCAAATTCATCTTTCAAATACGCAGGTATCTTCTTGGCTGGAAAAAAAACAAAAACACTGTAACCCTTCTTTTTAAGCAAATCCAACACTCCGCAACGCAAAATGTTTCTGGTGATGAATGATCTGGTAATGGTGATAAAAATCGTTTTCCGCATATTATAATGCCTCCAGCACAAACCCCACTTTGCGATGGCCGAATCCGCCCATGTTAAACGGCACGAGTAGCTCTACATCGCCAACGTCGTTTTTGAGCGCGCGATTATCTGGAGTGTCTGTTTTTATGGCAACGCGGGAGAGGAGCTTAAATCCCGACTCGATAAAAAAATGTTCTAATTCTTGATAGCGCCACTCATGCTCGCCGTTGTCGCGACGCGTCAAGGTCATGTTTTCATCAAGGTAATTTTTCCGCAGATACTCTTTGTCGTACACAATATTGAGCATACGCTCAATTTCCGAATCAGGAGTGCTGTTGTTGTGCGCTCGGTCGATAATAACAAGCCTGCCTCCCTTTTTAAGCACGCGGCGGCACTCGGAAAGTGTTTTCACGGGCTCGTACGAATGGTGGATGGAATCCCAGGAAACCGCAAAATCCATGCTCGCGTCCGGAAGCTCCAGATTGTTAAAGTCCCCAACCACGGAAACAATTTTATCCGCGCGGTCGCCAAGAATGCTTTGTTTGATAATGGGCTGGCACAGCTTAACCAGCTCTTCGGTGTATTCCACGCAATGGATGTCTTTAACTTCTTCTTTCCGCGCGATGATGGAGGAAATGCACGCAATACCGCCGCCCAGATCCACACCGCGGCCTTGAAAACTATCCCATGCCAATGGAAGGAGTTTGAATGTCTTTTCCACATCCTCGGGGGTAATAAAAATATATTGGATAGCAATGTCGCGGTAATGCTTGCCCGCGAGTTCATGCGCCAAGGTCTTTCCAACCAAAAACTCATGCTCATTGATTGGCTGCTGAATTTTTTTCCAAACTTGGTAGGTGTTGTTTTGCATACGCACAAATTACTTTTGACGGGCCAGCAGCTGGGCTTCGGCCTTTTTAAAATCTTCTTCAGTATGGATATCAACGGCATCGTCGACAATCAGCAGTTCCGGCTCCGGATTCCACGCGTCAAGATAATTCTCCAAACGTTCCCGCGAAAGCGCCCACACGGAGCCGTACACGCAATTTTTTGGCTCGTAGCCGCGGATTGGGTATGTGGTCATGATTTCATTATACCCATAACGCTCCATAAGCTCTTTTGTTTGCTGGATGATTTCCGACCTGGTTGTCGGTGAGTCCGCCTTGACCGCGACAATGCCATCCGGGTTGTCCATGTGTTCAAAAGCGTGTTGGTACACATCAATGTTCGGCACATCGCTTTTGCATAGCTCGACCGGCCGCTTAATGGGGCAGGCGCCGAGCTTTTTGCTTTCTTCAAGAATAAAATCCGAATCAGAGCTTACATACACCTCATCAAACAAATCAAGGCACTTTTCCAAATTCCACACAAACATTGGTTTGCCGCAAAAATCCCTGAAATTTTTATCCGGCAAACGCTTGCTTTCTTTTTTGGCTATCATGAGTGCAACGGTTCTCATACAATCTCCGGAGCTGCGCCATAGTTTGCGCGGATGCGCAAATGGCGGTGAATATTAAAACCTTTTTTGCTTTTGGCTTTCCAGTCGCAATACCGGCCAACGTATATCTGGTCGCCATTGCCATCCGTGTCTGAACACCAGATAAAATCATGTTTCCAGAGCGTGCCACCTTTTGTGTGCAGATAGTACGCAAAAAAGGTAAACGCGGCGAGTATTGCTGATGGAAACAATTTCCGGCCTTTTATGCGCGATGGCTCCTTGCCGCGCGTTGCGGATTTGATACTCGCGCTGACCAGGTGCCATTGCGCTCCCAAAGCCTGAGATGCAAATCTTTCTTTAAGGTACCAGTCCTGATTATAAAAACACGGCTGTTTTTTTGGATTCATCCCGAACCGATTACGCATATTGTTGATGGTTACATTTTTGCCGCTCTTAAACTTTGGAACACCCAGAATCAACACAGCGCTTGCGCGGTACTTTTTAAGTGTCTGCGCGGAAAAAGGAATTTTCGGTGATTTTAATACGCGCGCAATGCTCAGTTGTGAACTGATTGCATTAAGCTCATCCGGCCCAATAAAATTCCTGCCCATTATTTTTTTAGCTACTGCAATATCCATATATGACGTTATGCTTGCGCCTCTTTCCATTCTTGATATTTGAATGCGTCTTGGATTGATGCGACATGGCCCCTTGCGGAATATTCCTCTATCTTTTGAATCTCGCCTTCAAACAATTCTTTGCGATTCTTGTCAATGACTTTTGCAAACCACGCCAAATCTCGTGCGGGCGAATTATATATCTGAATCTTGAGATTGGCGTTTTTCATTGCCTGTAAAAATGTGAGGTATGCCCGCAACTGGTGATAGTGTGAAGCAACCAGAATGATTTTCTGCCAACCGCGCTCGGCAATAATTTTCATAACTTCCGTACCTTGTTCAAATGTGTTTTGTGATGCCGATTCAAGAATGATCTTTTCTTTGGGAATGTCTCTTGCGTACAGTTCCTCAGCAAGTCCCGGGGCTGGAATGGCAACTTCCGGGTTTCCCTCAAATCCACCCGAAACCACGACATAATCCGCGAGTCCTTGTTCAAAAATTCGAATAACTTCATCACGTCGCGCCAAACCATCCCCCTCAAGCAAAACAACTGCATCAGATTTTTTCACCGTGTCATTGCTCACGATAGCGACAATTATTGCAAGTTCTGTATTCATACATTTAAGCCACATCATCCCACTTAATTGGCTCGCCCGCAGAAATGTCGCGCTTAGCCGGTTTGCCGATAATGTCTTTTTTGTGTTTCGGCAGAATACCGAGTGCCGGACGCAGTTCTATGACATTCTCTCCACTAAATGCCTCGCCCTTTTTGACATCAACCTTGGCGCACAAACCGCGCCGCTGGACAATCACGGTTTCCGATTCTTCGGGGACAACTTCTTTTTTTGCGCTTCCGAGCGCTTGCTCCATCTCCCTGACTCTCCGGACCATTGCGCCAAACTCTTTTGGGTCCATTGAATGCGGATGATCCGGCCCGTGCGCGCTCTTATCAAGCGTAAAGTGCTTTTCAATCACTTTGCCGCCGAGCGCAATTGAGCCGAGCACCACCGTGTCCCCTGGCGTGTGGTCCGAGTATCCGGTAATAATGCCATAGGATTCCTGGTACGTCTTTAGTACATTTAGGTTTGCGCTCTCGATTTTTGAAGGATAATTGGTAATGCATTGCAAAAGCGCCAAATCTATATTGCCGGTTGCGGCAATGGCGGCAACTGCCTCATCCACTTCCGCGAGTGTTGATGCTCCGGTGGCAAGAATTACCGGCTTTCCTTTGCGGGCAATGTACTCAAGCATTTCAAGCCAGGTAATGTCCCCGGAGCCGATTTTATAAAAATCAACTCCGCATTCTTCCATAAGGTCAACCGCCTCAAAATCGTACGGCGCGCTGGATGCCATAATGCCGATTGATTTGCAGTAGTCAAAAAACTCTTTATGCCACTCGCGAGGAAATTCCGCTTCTTTAAAAATTTCATCGACTGGCCTGCCCCAGCTGCCGTGCACGCCTTTGAGTTGCATGGACGCAAAACCTTTGCCGGATACGATCTTGGGCGCGAGAAAGCTTTGGATTTTAACCACATCGCCGCCCGCTTGTTTGACCGCCAAAGCAAGCTCCTTTGCCTTATCCAAATTGCGGTCAAAATTCGCGCCAATATCAGCAATAATCAGTGCTGGCTGACCTTCGCCGATTAACCTGCCCCCTATATTGATTGTTTTGGGAAAATTATACATACGCTTACGTAATCGTAAACCCTCCATCAACCGGTATGACCGCGCCGGAGATATAGCGCGAAGCATCGCTCGCCAAGAAAACCACAACGCCTTTTATGTCATCGGCCTCTGCCATGCGGCCCAGAGGAACTTTTTTAGTATACTGCTCAACAAACCGCTCGCTCTGATTATTAAACAACCCGCCCGGCGCAATACAGTTAACTCTGATGCCGTCTTTTGCAAGCAGAGAAGCCAGATACTTGGAAAACATAATCATGCCGCCCTTGTGATACGGATAATCCGGCTCTGTCTGCAAATCTGTCCTTTGGTAGACATTCTGATCCGGCGCAACCAATCCATAGATTGAGCTGACGTTGATAATTGAGCCGCCTTTCTCTTTCATTGCTCGCGCGAATGCACGGCAGGTGATAAAGAGGCCGCGGGCGTTTACGGCCATGGAGCGATCCCAATTTTCTACGGTATCGTCAAAAAATTTCTTCATAGGCCGCTCCACAGCACAATTGACCAGGATATCCGGCGTCTTGAATTTCTTGGTAACCTCCTGCAAGCACGATACGACGCTGGCCTCGTCTGACTGGTCCATCGCAAACCCTTCAGCAATCAGACCTTGCGCCTTTAATCTGCCGGCCGCATCATCACACCGTTCTTTACTCTTGGACGCAACGCACACATTCGCTCCTGCCTCTGCCAAGGCCTCGCTGATGGGGAGTCCGATTTTGCCGGCCCCGCCAATAACCACCGCACATTTCCCCTGCAATGAATATAAATCCCTAATATGCATACTGACCTTCTAAAATTACGTTTGCTATCTTAACGGTATCGTTATACGAAACCGGCCTTTTTCCGGTTTCAACCATATTCACAAATGATTCCAGCATCTTGCGGAAACTGTAGAAGAAATCCGTAAACGGAACAACATACGGCTCTCTGTCTGCGGAAAACACCGTGAACTGAATGGGCAAATGCGCGTCTTTAATGCACTCCAGTATCACATTCAAACCTGATCGATATTTAATTTGGACAATATCGTGATCTTTTTTGCCTGGCAGAGGTTTGACTGACTCAATATCTAATCCGAATATCTCCGCAATTCCCTCAAGTAAGTGGTGCCCATACCGCATCCACGATTCCCGGCTTACGCCGTGGACTGTCCGGACAGAACCAAGATCTATGTCTTTTTTTGCTTTTGCAACGTCCCGTGTAAACCGGGAACTAGAGCCCGCCATAAACGGATATTCCAGGCCGGTCAGCTTTTCGAATTCGACAAGCTCCTGCTTGGTTGCCGCAATTTGCTTATCAATAAACAGCGGCACGCGCTTTTCTAAAAATGGCTTTGCCATCTCTAAATGATTCTCTACATCATCCCGCGCAAGAATGACCGCATCAACCTTTCCGATTAAATCCGTATAATTATCAACGATATTCTGAATCTTTGATACTGCGGCAACATCTTCTGAAAGCTTCTTATCCTGCGTCCAGACGTGCGTGACTTTCGCGCTATCAAGCATGTTCTCGTTGCGGTGCTCACGGGGCAAATATTCGCGGATCAGCTCATACGGACAGCGCTTTTCCAGCTCGCCGGGATCATACCCGTTAAAAATCGCGGAATACGAAAACGGATGCCCGTTGCCTTCGTTTAATCCTATAATGCCTAAGGTAATCATATATTCTCACCGCCGTCGACGTGTACTTTAATCAGCTCCCTAAGCTGTTCAGCCGAAAGCCATTCTTTGTTCTTGTCGCTTGTATACTCAAACCCTTCTGCGCATCTGCTGCCTCCGAATTCTTGAATGTATTCCTCTTCGGACCACTTTTTTCGGGATGGCATAATAGCGAAACGGTCGCCAAAATCCACCGCCGAAAGCGAATCGTTTGCGGTTATCATTTCTTCGTGCAGTTTTTCGCCGGGGCGGACGCCGATTACCTCCTGTTTACAGTCAGGCGCGACCGCGGTTGCCAGGTCCGTAATTTTGTAGCTTGGGATCTTTGGGATAAATATCTCCCCGCCCCACATGCGGCTTAGGGTTTCCAGGACAAAACGCGCGCCCTGTTCTGCGGTAATATTAAAACGCGTCATCCGCGGATCCGTAACTGGCAGCACGCCCGAACCCTGCCGCTCGATAAAGTACGGGATCACGCTCCCCCTGCTTCCCATAACATTGCCGTAGCGAACTACGGAAAATGCAATGTCCCGGCTGCCTTTAAAGTTATTGGCTGCCACAAACAGCTTGTCCGAACACAGTTTAGATGCTCCGTACAGGTTAATAGGCGCTGCCGCCTTATCTGTGGAGAGCGCCACAACTTTTTTAACACTGGAATCAAGGCACGCCTCAATCACGTTCTGCGCGCCCATAATGTTGGTCTGTATGCACTCAAACGGATTGTACTCGGCGGTAGTAACCTGTTTTAAGGCCGCGGCATGGATTACGTAATCAATGCCTTCCATGGCCCGCCGCAGGCGGGCCTGATCGCGCACGTCACCGATAAAGTAGCGCATTTTGGCGTCGCGTCCGTACTCCCCGGCCGGATACTGCTTGGCCATTTCGTACTGCTTAAGCTCGTCACGCGAATAAATAACAACTCTCCGCACGCCGGGATACTGCTCGTGAATCACTTTCACCAGCGCATGGCCGAGAGATCCTGTCCCTCCGGTAATAAGTATGGAAGCGTTTTGTAAAGTAGTATCCATATCGTTCTGATTAAAGACCCAAAGCGCTGGACAAGGCTTTGGATAAGTTAGTAAGATTATCGTCGTGGCTTATAAAATCTTCTTTTTTGTATTCCTTCTCGTCGTACCGAAGCGTGCGGAAATGCCTGGCGCGTATGCTGTTGCAATCCAAGGCAATAAGGTAATTCAACACCTTTTGCTTGTCCGGTGTATAACCCGCGGCAATATTAGAAAGCGCAGTTCGGCAGGAATCAAGGTCAGCAATTCTGAACACGCCATCGCAGTACATATACCACACCGAACCGAAGACCAGAGCCGGTTTTCCGCGCAACAGCCCCTCCCAGCCCGCTGTTCCGGTGGCAACTCCAACGACTTGGGAGTGTTGCATCAAATCATAGGTTGAGGTATCCAGGGGAACCAGTTTGACATTTGGCAGAGCGGCAATGCGCTCATAATACCCCGGATGCCGATACAGGCGCGAAAAAGCATTGGACGGCCGAAGCTGGTTGGGGTTTTCTTTAACATATAACTTCCACCCCGCAGGCAAAGAACGCGCTACCGTCTCCACCATCAACAACTGGTCGTCATACACGCCCGCCTGCGGGCAGGTGGTCCGCTCCGGCTGGACGTTCAGAGGCATGTACACAAATTTTTTGGAAAAATCCGGAATAACATGTAATCGCGCATATTCTTTTTCCAGTAATCGGTTTTGTTTTACCCATTGGTTAATGCGCAGCTTGTATCTAAACCCGCGCATAGGCGCATCTAATGTTTGCTCTTCATTTTTCATAAAAATCATCCGCAGGTACGAGAAACCCACACGCAAGATGCTCAAACGCAAAAGGTGCTTCAGGATCGTCCGAACGCCCGGAGTGCGAAATGGCGCGGGCCGTGCGAGCGCGCGCTTTTGGTATTCCGGAGTTGCATCGGCAACCGAATTACTGTGTTTTCCATAATACGAGCGCAAATCAGGGCTTAAATCTTCCACTTTGTAGGCTGTGTCTTTATGCGCGTCATAATAATTTCGTATTGCCAATGAAGATGTTGTATAGTCATCAACAAGGGTGGTTCTGCTTTCCACGGCAATTTGCTCGCTAATAATAACTTTAATATTGCGCCGTTTGGCAAGCGCGTAGAGAACGTAATTATTGCCGTTATGCGGCACATCAGGAAACAGAATCGCGTCCGGCTTGAATCTTTTAATCATACCCTGCCAAAACTGGATATACCGGTAATATAAATCCAGTTTTTTGGGAAGCGGCCATGCGGAGTAATCAATCCTGCTTATAAGCAGCAACGCAGTCCCCTCATAGGGATACAATTTTTCTATGAGCTCTTTGCTTGGGGGCTCAAAATTGGATACGTCAATTTCCTGTGGCGGGATATTCCGGATTGCATCATTCGCGTAATGGAAAATGGTGCCCGAAAAATGCTCTTTATCCGCCGCGATGGTTTTAAAATAATCGCGGTATCCCTGCCAATAGATAATGCGCGCGCCCACATCACGCAGATGCAACGCAACATCTTTGAGTATGGGGGTTGAAAAGCCTATGATAAAAATCTTTTTATCCATACAATCTTAATCTCTGATGTTATAGACCTTGTAGAAATAAGACGCTTTGTCTTTGAGAAGCTCTTTCGGACTCCCCTGTTCAATAATCTTACCGTTATCAAGAACAATGAGTTTGTCGGAATTGCGCAGAGTGGAAAGACGGTGCGCAATGGCTAGAACTGTAATTTTACCTTTGAGATTTTCAATGACTTTCTGTATCTTTGCCTCGGATTCGTTATCTAGAGAACTTGTCGCCTCGTCTAAAACGAGTATTTTTGGACTCCTCGCCAAAACGCGGGCAATAATAATCCGCTGCCGCTGCCCCGCCGAGAGCATAACACCTCGTTCGCCAATAACGGTTTCAAATCCATTAGGGAGCCCTTGGATAAAATCATACATATGAGCCATGCGAGTTGCCTGCTCAACGTCTCTTTGTGTAAGCGTGTTGCTGTAGAACCTAATATTGTTGGCAATGGTATCATTCATAAGAAATAAATCCTGAGACACATACCCTATATTCCTGCGCCATTCCCGCAAGCCAAACTCAGTAATGTTTCTCCCGTCCAGAGTAATGGAGCCATTCTCCGGATTAAATAACCGGAGCAGCAGATCAACCAGTGTGGTTTTTCCCGCCCCGGAAGGGCCAATCAACCCAACCATTTCCCCTTTTCCCACCGAAAAACTCACCGCATCTAAGACGTTTTGGCTATCACTGTACCGAAAGGAAACATTCGTAAACTCCAATGCATGATTAAAGACAACACGCTCATTGCCGGAATCTATTTCTGACACGCTATGCGACCTGTCCCGGTATTCAAGTACGCTTTTGAGGTATGGAACGGATTCGTTCATAGAATGCAGCGCGCCCTGAAACTGTTGTATGTACTGGAACATTCTCTGAATCAGATAGATAATAGCCGCCAGAGCGGCGAAGTTGAAATAGGGGGTCTGATAAGAAACAAAAAAAACAACGCTGATAAAAATAAGGCTCATGGGCTGCATGATGATGCTTGAAACACTGCTTAACAAGAAGACGATGATTCTTAGTTTCCTTAGATCGGCAAAGTAACCAGCTCCTTTCCGAACCACCTGTTGACCCACGGACATTGCCTTCACTGTTTTCATGCCGAGAAGGTTTTCACTGACAAAATGCTGGACTTCTTTATTCATGGCGGCTGTCTTGTGCGCCGCCATTCTGGTTCGATACATGAGCGGCTTCAAGAGCAGGATAAGCACTCCGCCCAGAGTAAGCGTAATAAGCGATACGGAGGGAGAAATATTTATGGCTATCACTGCATACATCATTAAGCCGGTAGTAACCATAATGAACGTGCTGATAAGTTTCAGCATCTGCGCGCCGTGCGTTACATCGTTCATTAAAATAACTTCCAAGTGCCCCAACTTCTGTTTTAAAAGATGCTCCCAGTTGGAAGCGAATGTTGCGCCATAGAGCTCGTTTCTGGTCCGTTCTTCATAATCGGTTTGAATCTTAATCTGGACATAATTGAAAAATGCGAGCACCACAGCTTTCAAAACAAACATGCCGGAGATGAAAATCAGTATATACGCCAGATTAAAATCAATATGCGCATAGTAAAACACTTGCCTAATCGCCCTGGAAATAATGTCGCTTCCTTGATCTCCGCCGGCAATGAAAGAAAAAAGAGGGATAATGGCGTTTATACCAACACCTTCCAAAAGCCCGCTTAAAAATCCCAGCCCAGTCAACAGGATAATCTGAAGTTTGTACCGTCCAAAAGCGCGGCGCGACAGCCGGATAATGTCATTGATTCTGTTGTCTCGAGGAAAGATACTCATAGGCTATTTACTCCGACCAATCTGTCGCATCACTAGTCACTTCAATAAACTGAAACGGTGTTTTGTGATTTGATACAGAGTCGGAAAAATAATTTCTATCTTTCAATATATCGAAATCACCATCGAAATACGTATTAAAAATAATTCGAAACGTATTTACTGGCGTAATGGTTTCATAAAAATTCGTCTCTCCATTCCCTGGCATATAATATGCATTCAAGATGCGCATTCGCTCTCTATAAAATCGCCCAGTTGATCGATCCTCTCCAGCGGTAGACCACGGACCATGATCACCCTGGATAATAATAATCGGCTCGGTCTCTGATTTTGTAAGTAGTTGATCGACCAATGCCAAAACTTTTTTGTTTACAAAAGTGACTTGATTTATATAGCGCTGCTTCTCGTCTTCACTCCAGCCAAAATTTTCAGGCGCCAATTGTAGTGGCGTATCCAGCACAGGTTCTCCATTTGGTCCAAACAAAAATGGTGGATGCGGAGCCATAATATGTGCGTATAAGAACTTTGGTCCTTCCACGTCTGTAAACTCAGGCATTTGCGCGAGCTGATTAAATTGATACAATATCTGCTCACGATAGTCACTAAATACATACGCGTGTATTGGGGGATATAAAAGTCCAGCCCGCAACAAAGTTGTATTGATAATCAACATTGAAAGCTCATCAAATTTTCCTCCTTGAAAATTAGCGTCTGCATATGGGTTCAGCCGCCGCGGGCCCCAGATTGACCTGAAATTAACATACGAATACCCCCTGCTTTTCAAAAACTGCGAAGCTTTGTTGTTCTCGATAAGCGGGCCGGTTGCGTCAAAATTTCTGTCCTTGCCTGCAACAACATCGGTCAGATAATTGACATATTCCATGTTAAGCGAAGAAGAAAGAGAAACATGGGTAACTGCAAAATTGCTGGTGCTTTTATCGGGGATATAGAAGCCCCTGTTCCTTAATGCCGATATAAAAGAACTGTTATCGTAGTTATAATAGTCGCGCAACGTTTTCTCGTTGCCGTAGGCATCAAGAATGATATAGTAAATATCCGGTTTTGATGCTGCTGCGCCGGAATCAGCTACTGATACGGAATTAACAACAGATGCGTGGGGTACGAAAGTCTTTTCCTTGAATAAGCCCGGAATAACTGAAAATAAGGATATCGCTATGAGTGCTACCGCAACCACATTCAAAAATTCAGAAAGGAGGCGCAATCGCTTACGAGTAACGATTACGGATATCGTCAAAGTGACAAATACAATACCATACGTAGGCAGTACATAGCGCGCCCTGCCCAATTCAACACCGCCAATGGAGAACTCGAGCAATGCTTCGTAGATGTACCCATACGAAAAAAAGAATATGAGTAGCAGCGAGGTGCCCACAGCCGCCTTATGCGGATTTTTCAGCAACAGGTATGCATTGATCAGTACAATTGCCGTAATGCCAAGCGTCATGAGGATGGGAATAATAACATTTGAAAAGTCAAGTTCTGCGGGATTGTTGGTCCAGAAAAACAAAAATGGAAATATTGCGAGCAGAAACGGATGCGCGATGGAAAGTGAGCGTTTAAGTGAAAAACGTGAGAAAAACATATTGTTATGCATTGCGCGTTACATGATTATTTTTCATGAGATATAATATTCGTTCCGAGCCGGCAATCGGCGCTCGTTCCATGATTGAAAAATATGCGCTGAATTCGCGTTCAAAGGATTCTTTCGTGTAGTCCGGGAAAATATCCCGCCTGGTTGCCAAAAGCTTTTGCACTTGCGAATCGCTTTTTGGAACAAACTCAATAATAAGGTGGCGGGCAATGCTGCTGAAAAAGGAAGCAATGCGGGTCAATGGCACATTATTGGATATAACCAAATGATGGATAAGCGCGAGCGCGAACGTGCAATCAGCCGGACCGCGCATAATCAAAGAATCGCGCTCTTTGTTTTCCCAGCCGAGATCAGGACTCGGGTTAAGCACGTCCATTAAAAGCGGTAATAGGCGCGCATCGTTATCGCGCCGCATCCGGAGGTAATTTTTTTCCACTGATGCCGGATCATAATCAAACGAGACGGTTGCAATGCCGCGAGTGCTCGCAATCCTACTAAAGGTTCCATCATTCGCGCCCACGTCCCAAACACTTCGTGCTCCGCTTTTTTCCAAAAATGCGGCCGTAAGCTTTTTCTTGTGTTCAAAAGATTCATTTGAGTAATTGGTAAACGTATAATACTCAGCCCACTCGGTACCGCGCGGGCGCCAGCGCAAACGCCGCACGACGGATTCCAAATTATCCAACAAACCCAGCAGTGACGTTTTGCGCATCTGGCGCTGGGCAGCAGTAGAGGTTTTGCCTGAAAAATGCGCCTGGCTTTTGGCGTGCAAATGGATATGCGAGAGCAGACCGAACAAAAAATACGTACGGAACGGCAATAGTGCGCTTGCAAGATCCAGAGGCACTCCATCCATATGTATCCTAAGCCACTGGCTAAGCCGTATGTCTGTATAGGCCATAAGTGCGAGTGGGGCTAGAAAATGCTGGCAGAACTGGCGGTACGCAATCCAAGGGCTGCCTGCGGCATACTTTTCAAACGAAAGCGTATCAATAAGAATCGGTTTTCCATCTAAAAATTGCATGTTGTACGCACTCGCATCTTTGAGAACCATGCCGTGCTCCAGAGCTTTCTTTTGAATGGCGAGCGTAAGCAGCGCCGCGTCTTTGAGCTGGCTGAAGCTCCACTCAAAAGGGTATGAGATAAAAGGAACTCTCCTCGGATGAATAACTTTATACCGTTCTTCGTGCCGGGGCGACTCCTCCGCGGGCAATTCCTTGTGCTCAATGAGCTGCCTGCTTGCAACGAGCTCACGATAAAGACCGGACGACATGAGCGCGTCATAGTGCTCCTGGTAGGATTTGTTCACCTGCCGGAAGAGCGCTCCGCTCTGTGAATCCGTATATATAAACCCACTTGGGTCGCGGAATGAGCTGGGATGTGCGGTAACAACATGCATACTAGCGCTCTTTGTCTTCTCTGGTTACTTTATTCTTGCTGCCGCCGATAAAAAAAGCTACTACCCTGTGCCAGAATATCTTGACCATGAAAAGTCCTCCGGCAACAAACGCAACCGCAAGCTGAACAAGGTAGCTTCCCGTGCCTGCGTCCAGGTACGCCTGGGCCGCGACAGGAAAAGAAAGGGCGTACGTAACGACTCCAAGAATGAGATAAAAACGGTTGCGATGGAACATAGGTGTGTATGCTAATGATTACTATTTTATGAAAAATGGGCGGCCGCCATGCGGATAATACCGAATGGACGGGTACACTTCTCTTTCTGTAAAAAATTCATACACTGCCTTGCGCGCACCGGTCCAAGTTTCGTAGTCGTCAAGGATAACCATGCCCCCCGGAACCACTAAATCGTAGAGTTCGTCTAGGCAATACTTGGTTGATTCATAAATATCCGCATCAACAAACAGCAGCGCAATGTCCCCAATCTTCCGTTTTGCTTCTGGAACCGTATCCTGAAACCACCCCTTCTCGATGGAGACAATGTCGTCAACCCCAAGCGAATGCGTAATTTCCTGCGCCTTTTTATACTCTCCTTTGAACACGCCGGTTGTGCTTCGCTTGCCAAGATGCTCATCAGAAAATGGCACGCCTTTCTGAATTGCCTTATCCTTATCTGCTGTGCTGAATTCAGGCAGCCCTTCAAACGAATCAAACTGCCAGACACGCCTCGTTTTTCCATGCTGTTTAACACGCCACGCCATTAATGCGCCCATACCGCCATTCCAGCATCCCATTTCTACAATGGAACCCGGTATGCCCTTTTTTTCTATATGATCAACCGCGTCGCATACTTGCCCCAGCACCCGATACCCGGCCAAAGTGTACGGAAATACCTTCTTGATAATTGGATACAATAGTATCTTTTTGGGATCATTCCAAAAGAGCCGTCTGCATTTTCTTAATATATGTTTATTAATGTTTGATTCTCTCGGATTGATGCTTGAGCCCTTTGGCACAAAGTAATTATTGTCTTTAAAGTTACGCTCAATGAATCCCGCGGCGCGGGACAACTCTTCTTTGGTGTCAATCTCTATCCATCGCACCGGCCCGAGGTCAACCATCGTGGCCGGGTTATTGCCGCCCGATACATACTCCAAAATACCACGCTCAACAGACGCCTTCTGGTTGTTATCTTTCTTCAGAACATCATCCACCTTCTCAAAAAATGCCGCAACCTGCCCCTCCGGACAATACCACATACTGTTAAAATAATAATCGTGCGTATCAAGCCCCTTAGACATGTTAATAACCGTATTGCGTTCATCCACTCGCACCATCATGTCCAGCTGCATTTCGTCCGATTCATGGCTCGTGCCGAATACTTTTATGCGGTCGTCAAGATGTTCTTTAACAGTTCCGGCAATGCTTTTATCGTAAATATAATCACCATTGTACGTAATACATCCGCCGACTATTTCATCGCGCGCCTTCGCGAGGCTTGCAAGCGGTTCTGTTGTTGCGTATTCCGCATTCTCAACCAGCACAACATCCCTATCAATTGAAGCTACGGCCTCTTTCAGCTTGTCAAACTGGAACCCACCGACCACCACGATTTTCTCGGGATTCAAAGCGCGCGCAAACGCGATTGAGTACTCAATAATAGGCCTACCACACACCATGGTGAGTGCTTTGGGCTGGTCTTTGGTCAGATCACCCAGTCGCGTACCCATGCCAGCGGCAAGAATAACAGCGGTAAACTTATTCTCCATAGCTATTCTCTACTGCTTTCTTAATTAATTCTACGGGACATGGAATTCCATACTCGCCTTTTATTTTCCAAGCTTTGCCGATAGTATCGGGCAGAACGAACCGTACTTCGTTGGCTACTGTTTTTTTATTATACTTAAGCGCATCAAGTATTGTTTGCGCATTAATGTACTCCGGAATTCTGCATGGCAACTGATACGCGCGGAAAATATCCTTATGCGCATCCACAGTATCTTCCCCGGCTTCCATTAAGGTTGCGAGTTCCGCCGAAACGCGCATGCCGATTGCAATTGATTGCCCGTGCGAGAGATCAAAACGGGAGAGAAACTCAATTGCGTGCCCCGCCTCATGGCCATACTGCAGAATCATAGCACGTTTGTGCTCGAACATGTCTTCGTGCATCAATTCAATTTTAAGTTGGATCGTCCGTTCAATGACTTCTTTTCGGAATGCAACATCAGCAACGTTGTCCGCGTTGTTAAGAAGATACTCATAAAAATCACGGTCCTGGCATATGGCATGCTTAATTGCTTCCGATATCCCGTCGCGAACCAACGAATCGGGGATGGATAGCGCCGGATCTATAACCACAAGGAGCGGCTGATAGTAGTTACCCACGAGATTTTTTCCTTTTTGCCCGTTAATCCCTTGTTTTAAACTAATGGATACATCGAGCATATTCATAATCGTAGTCGGAAGATGTATGAGCCCGATTCCGCGGTACAAAGTGGCGGCCAGCAAGCCCGAAACATTCGCCACAACGCCGCCGCCTAGAGCGAAAATGATCGACTGCTCATCTATCCCGAGCGCGATAATTCTCTCTGCAAGATCATTGTATATTGACATATTTTTACTCTGTTCCCCAGCCGGAATTACAAACTTGGCAACACGGTACCCCGCGTTCTGTAATTGCAAGAGCACGCTATCCCCAAAAAGAGCATCTACATTTTCGTCGGTTATAATAATGTGGTGCGATCCAGCGCGTTGGGGACCTATAATCCGAACCTTATCTAACTGTTTTAAAATTCCGGGTTCTATAATAATGCCGGTTTCTTGCGTCTTGGTATGTGTAAACGAAGTTGTAGGAACAATATCGTTAAGTGTCGCCAACTCGTGAGCGGGCCCTACATGCGCATGCGCGCGCCGCATAAACATTTCGGCGCGAAGCAAGGTGTCGGCAGCGTTTATATCGAACCACTGCATGTCCGGCAAAAATGAAATTTTTACCGGCGCCGCTTGATGCAGATTCATAATCACTTCGGATGATTCTTTATGTGGATCCATGGCTCGAGCAATTTCCAAAAAATCAGTAATCCCTTTTTTCGTAAAATAATGAATTCCGGCATGCAGGGCATCGTATGAAGCAATGTCTCTGCCCATGTTCAGCAGTTTTTTAAACCGTGTCTTGACAAAAACCGGAGCTCCGGAAAACTCGTTCTCTTTTTTGTGTTTAGCAACAAGCACTTCAACATCAGATTTTTTTGACAATGCGCGATAGGGATTATTTTCAAACACAAGGTCGCAGGAAGTAACAACGCATTCTGATTCGACAAATTCCGCGGCACGGGAAAAAGAATGCAAAATACCGGCATCATCATTCGGCTCTTCGGCATATCGAATGTTTACATCCGTACCACTAAATTCATTCACAACCGTTCGTACGAGAGCAGCATACGAGCCAACAACAATCACAATATCACGTATCCCGGCCTCCTGTAAAAGCTCAATCTGCCGAACAATAAGCGGCTTGCCGTACACCCGCAAAAGTGGCTTTGGCGTATCGAGCACATTAATTTTTTGGCCGCGGCCGGCAGCCAAAATAATTCCGATCATATACTCTTATTCATGCGATTAATAAGCGCTACCTTCCTGCCTGACTGCAGCACTAGTATTCCCAAAAAGCCAATTGCATACATCCAGACAAAGATATCAATCCGGCCGAGAAGGGTAAAAACAAGCAGTGGTAGAACCATGCCAACCGAACTGAATATATTCCGGTTGACAATCCAATATGCCCAGCGGCTGAAAGACATTTTATTCGGGACGGACTGCGCTGACGTGGCCCATGATTCAGATGCTTGTAAGGACATCAATCCATCCATTCTCACCTGTAAAAATCGGGTCAACAGCTTTGCCAATGTTCCAACAAATCCGACAGCGAAGATGATTATATCCTGCGTTGCAATATACACGCCAATAGCAAGCGGCGCGAGCAGGAAAGCGTATTGCACGTCATGGCTGAACGGCTCCACAAACGCACTCCCCGCAAAGCCGGTATTTTTGCGCCAGCGAGCCACCTCCCCATCACAGGCATCTAGAATAATGGAACCATACACCAAACCAACGCCGATCAATTGTTCCCGCAAACCGGAAAAAACAAACATCGAGATGCCCGCAAGATACACCAGAACGCCGATTACAGTAATCATGTTCGGCGTAATGGGGGTCGGGATAAGCAGCCGGGTGACGTAAATGGAAAAAAAACGGATTGTTCTTGCAACAAAGGTTTCGCGCGCCCCTTCTGGAGCTGTTTTTTGCAGCCGCTCGCGCAAATCGCGTATGTTAATTTTAGGCAATGTATTCATAAAAATCTTGTTTTGAGACAGTAAAATTTTTGTAGCTGGAATAAAGATTATTCATTAAAAATCTAAAATATCGCATTGTATTTTTCTTTAGAGATGCCATATAAAAGACATCAAATAAATGGCTGGCATACGCAAACATAATTGTTTTATATAATGCTTCATATTCAAGGGCCGTAAGTTTTCGTACGCTTTTATACCCCCTATAAATATCTCTTGCGTATGTAAGATTCATCTTTTTATCGTACAGACCAAACCACATCATCGTTTTTGCCAAATCAAGGACTAGCGGGCCAATATACGAATTATCAAAATCAATAATACCGTTCAGCCTTCCTTTGTAAAACAATACATTTTCCGGCTTTATATCAACATGAATTCCGCCGTTTGGCAGGCTTAAACTTAATCTGTATCTGATAATATCATCTTTGATTTCCTGAAATCTTCCCTTTAAAGGAATTCTGCTTTTAGCAACTGTCCGGGAGAATAAATTTATTTTGTTGCTCGTAAAGTTATAGTATTCATTTCTTTTACCCGACCATTTAAAATCCTTGGTCCTGCTGTGGATTTCGGCTAAGGTTTTACCTACATCTTTTCTTTGATTTAAAGTAATACTCTTTAAACTCTCTCCTGGAATATATTTATAAATAATTGCCGGGTACAAACCAACCTTAATAATCTCTTTGCCGCGTACAGGAACAATCTCCGGTACGGGCAACCCCGTAAGGCGCCCCAGTAGGGAAGTTTCAAAAGCAATCTCTTTTTCCTTTTTGTATCGGTATATTCTTAGTACATATTCCCCCTGTCCAGTTTTGACGTAATATGATTCATTAACTTGGCCGGACTTAAAACGCCTGATTTTTTTAACGTCTCCCAAATCCCAGCGCTTGCTTAAATTTTTAATTGAAGAGCTCATCATGCAATTAAAATCTAATAACGCTTTTCAGTACTTTCCTGGTTTTACCGGCGGCAAGAGCGTCCTCGATTTTTTCAAGCGGATAGACGTGATTTTTATCAAGGTAATCCCAGGCGTTTAATCTTTTATTTTTAATAAAATGAATAATAGCATCGTGCGCTGAACCCTCGTCATAGGTGCGGCCATCGTAATAATTGAAATCTCCTTGCACTTGGGCTATGTCTATTTTGTAATCCAGATACTCATCCAAGCCATATACCCCTATTCTCCCGGATTTTTTGAGTAAAGGGAGTACATGGTTCAAAGTTTTGCTTTTGCCAACAGCATCAATAATGATATCTGCTCCAGAGTTCAATTCCGATGCGATGGCGCGAACATAGTCCGTGTCTTGGTAAGAAATGTACAGCTTTGTGTTTGCCTTGCTAAATAACTCTTTCCTGCCAGGACTGCCGACTACGACTGGAATTAAACCAAGATTGCGAGCATGGTCTGCAAAAGCAAACGCAGTTGCTCCAGAACCGATGATTAAAACGACTTGTCCGGCTTTGGGTTCAATTCTCTTTAGGAACGAAAAGGTTTCGCGCCAGGTAATAATCATAGTTGACTCAATCGGGTCAAAACCAGCCGGCAAAACGCGGTGAATTGTTGATGCATGCCACAGAGACGCGTCCAGGCCGTCGTCGCGCATAGCTTGCCAGTCGGTAGCAATGCTCTTTTCGGCAAAAGCGCCCCACTGCATTTCATATCCGCTATCGCGAGGCAAACGATTGATTATCCGCGTTATAACATCACCTTTTTTAAAATTTTTGACTTTTTTCCCCCGTTCTATCACCTTACCTATACCCTCATGCCCTAAAATTACCGGGTACCTAACATTATGATAGGGATCATTATGAACGATATGGAAATCAGTGGCGCCGCACACCGAAGCCGCCAGTGTTTCGCACAAAACATCATAATCTCCGACAACCGGATCTGGCACGTCCTTGACAACAACTTCGCCTGGGGATTGTACAACTACGGCTTTCATATAAAATCCATTATCATTCGCGCGCGGCTATCCCAGGTATACTGCTTGACTGATTCGCGCGCCGCGCGCGGCAAATGTTTAATCTGATCCGGGTTGCGCATAACTCGATTAACTGAACGGGCGAGATCATCCGGACTATCCGGCTCGCATAACAGCGCATTTTTATTGTGTGCTAAATACGGGGTAAAACTGGCGATACTACTGGCTACAATAGGCACTCCAGACGCCATGTACTCAAACAGCTTAATGGGTGTGGTGTACTTCTGCGAGCGCTCCTCGTGCGCGGTATTAGGGAGTAGGAGCACATCAGCTGATTTTATAAATCGTATCACCTCCTTATGCGGCGTGAATGAGCGGAGGTACGTATTTGAAATACTGCATTCTTTGACGTACTGCGCTACTTTCGCGTAATCCTCTTTGGTGCCCCCTATCAAGACCACGGCAGCGCGAATGTCCTTGGCCGCATCCACAATCGTGTACACCCCTTTCCAACTATAGAAATGGCCAACGTACAGCGCGACCGGCATTCCAGGTTTGATTCCAAACTCCCGGTTCCAGAGTGATGCGTCCCGACTCACCGCATCGAACTCCGCGATATCAACACCATTCGGAGCACATACGTACGATGCTTCTGGAATATCCATTGCGCGGTACTCATCAACCAACCCCCTTGCAACCACTACTTTTTTAGGGATGCGCTTTAAAAAAAACTCGTACAATTCCTTAAATCGACTTTTCGGCTGATGATCTTCATATACAATCTGCTTCCCGGCGAGCGCCAGGAGAAAACTTGCAGTAATGTCGCGAGAGTATACGGTTCCGCGCCAGAACAGGCCGCAGAAAAACGCAACAAGCGCAAACCATACTCGCTGAAGCGGAAAATAGAGCGATTCACTTACGTACTGCAAAAGGCGGACAACATCCGGCACGCGCGCGATGCTCATCAATCCGTCCTGAATATTGTAAAAATCCGCGATATTTGTTTTTATGTGGTTCTTCCGGCTCGGAATCAATAATCTGACCGTACACCCTGCCCGCACGAGGGCTTCGATGGTTTTCGCAATCTGCAGACCATGCGCCTTTTCCGTGGGCATCCGCGAATTAGTGATATAGAGCAGGCGCATACGACCCCTTACTGCGGCCACTTGTTGATGACATCCACAGCCCGCTTTTTAATTTTCATATATATATCTTCGGACTTCCTTTCTAATTCAGGTGATATGAGGCGCAAAATTTCCTTGCCCATAATACGATACTGTCCGCCGACCTTGTTGGCACGTAAAATTCCCCGTTTTAGTAGGCGTTTTACCGTACTTTCGCTAATCTTAAGCAAATCCTGGGCCTCCTGGGTCGTATAAACCGCATTTTCTTTGATTTCTTGAACCATATTGTGGATAACTATAGTGATATACCAATACTACCAAAAGTGTCAAAAAGTGTCAAAAGGTGTCATTGTTAATAAAAAATATCAAACAAAAAACCAATTATACTTAGTGTCCAGACAGCCCTATTGCCGACACTCTTTTTCGATATCCACAGCTATGTCTTCCGGAGTTAATTTTTCCGCAAAAGACCCCTCCATCTCAAGCATTACCCGGGGAAAATCTTTTGAAAGGCCCTTTCCTGTGGCATTTGGGGAATATTGGGTTACCATAATTCCCCTATATTTAAGCTCAAGCCCAAGCGCCTCGCACAACCCAACCAAAGCATGCTTTGCCGTAAGATATGGGCCCAGACGCGGCATGGAATGGTTCGTAATTGCCGAACCTAATACAAAAATTCGGCGCAATGGGTGCTTGTGGGCAAGCAAGGCCTGCGCGACATGCCACAATCCTTTTACCTGTGTCTGCCAGTGCGCCTCATAATCCTCCCAACTCTCTTGAGAAAACTTTTTAAACTCAATCGGAGCGGCAACCGAGTATACGACATTATTAACCGGATCGCAGTCCGACAATACTGAATCAACGGCATCTGGGTCGGTTACATCAAGCGTCATAACCGATCCAACAATGCCTTTTGGCGGGCGGTACTCCCCTACCCCTGAATGTGTAAGCACCAAACTATGGCCTGTCTTAAAAAGGCGCTCACTGATAACTTTCCCAAAGGAGCTGGACGCGCCTATGATGAGCGTGGTTTGTATACTATTATCCGCCATAATGTCTATCACCTACTTTTGCCTCTCCTAAAACTGCGATTTCGCCCTGCGCATTGGTAATGGTAGTTTTAATCCGCAGCAGGGACACGGATTCAAGTTTTTCGGTTATCTCCCCGGCGACCGTAACTACATCTCCGACCAACACCGGCTTCCGGAATTCGGCGGTTTGCGAAAGGTACATATTATCATTCCCCAAAAAATACATGCCCACGAGCCGGGAAAATAAAGAAGCAAGAAGCATACCATGCGCCACGCAATCATCAAATCCCTTTTCCTGTGCAAAAACGCGGTCAGCATGCAGAAGATTCTTGTCGCCGGTAAGCGACGCAAAATCCGTTACCATGCCCCGCGTTATAGTAATGTTAAATGATTCCCGGTCGCCGACGTTACTATTGCCCCAATTAGCACTCATACTCAACAGCGTATTTATCAAGCGCCGCTTTAATGTCTGCGACCTTTTTAACGGAAACAACTTCGTCAATAGTAAACGTAACCCCATAAGATTTTTCAAGCTCTGCCACAATCATGAGTCCGTTAAACGAATCCCAGCTCGGCGTGTTATCTACAGATGTTTCTTCTGTAATGTCCTCTGCGGAGATGCCGAGAATCTCCGACAAAATCAGATATAATTTTTTATTCATAAGGCGCAACCGATGTGCTAATAAAATCCAGCGGCTCAAACGTAAAATCACTTAAATCGTGTTCCCAGATGTCTTCCTCTCCGGATGCGCCTGCTTGTGCTACAAACCCGAAATCTCGGTAAAAGTCACGGACCTGGCTATTTTTCCGGGTTGGCAGATATTTCCCAACCACCTTTTTTGCCGCAATCTCTTTAAGCTGGTTCAAGACCGTCCCAAAAAACTGGCACTCTATCCTCTTTCCTAGAATTCTACACGAAAGCAGCAAAGTGTCTATCTCCCAGCACCTCTTCTTGGTACCGGCGCGTGGTAAGATTGAACTGGTTAGTTTTTTGGGTAAGCTGCGAAGCGCGGGCAACATGTTCGTCGAGGATCGGGTGGATGTTAATGCGCATCCGGAGCCCCCGCAAAAAACTTTCAAGGTCAATAGATTTCTCTTTAAGCTTTCTCCTTTTTTTTTCGTCGGCATACATATGCGCTTTTTTGCGGTCCTCGTCTGTAATGCTGAACCGTGTGAATCCTTTATACGAACGCAGCGCAGACACGTACTCCCGCGGATCGCGCGGAAGATCAATCACCGCCATCTCGGGAAGCGCGGACGCAACCAGTTCCCGATTGCGCGGATCATCGTCAATAAACACCATGCTCTCAAGGCCGATGTTCAGCTCCTGCGCCAGCTCCTGCATGTTCTGCGCCTTGTTGCTCCAGTTAATGCGGGCTGCCGCAAAATCGTCTTCCGTAAGCAGCATATGCCTATGCTTCGCAAACACCTCCGCAACGTCGGCTTCGTTATTCCTGCTGTTGATGGCCAATATAATGCCGCTCTCCTGTAATTGCTTAATGGCACGCTGGAATTCGTAAAAAGGCGATCCCGCGCCACTCGGCGAAAGCGCGATGCCGGAGAGCCCATCTTCTCCGATAACACCTCCCCAGAGCGTATTATCCAAATCCAGCACCAGACACTTTTTTGTTTTCCCGGCAAGCGGCACCAGATATGCGACAAGCTCGTTTGCAAAAAGCTCAAACGCATGCGGCGCGAGCCGCATATCGGCAAGCTCGCGGTACTTTGTGTTCCAGTAGGCGTCCTTACCGAGAGACGCAATCCAACGGTTGAAATCAAAAACATGCACCTGCGTATTGTTTTTAAACCGGCGCACAAGCTCCTCGTTTACCGCTGTATCTGCCGCAGATTCGTCAACTTTGGTGCATACAATTATTTTTGCCGAAGTTTTAAAGCACAGCTGGTCAATCAGGGATATTTGGCTCACGGCATCCTCAAAATCCACTACCAGATAAATAATATCCAGTTTAAACGCGTACAACTCCTCTCCTAAAATTTCCTGCTGCCACTGCCCATACTCCCCGAGGTACGCCTGGATTGGGATGCCATAACGCGCGGCCTGTTGGCGCAGCTTTTCTTCCACCCCTTTAACGGTGAAATTAGAAAGCAACGCTGCATGGTATGTTGTTTTATGCATAGCGCGCCGCAACCGCAACCGCGGTTTCGTCGGTGTGGCTAATGCTTATATAGAAGTGTTTGCTCGTCTCCCCGTCGATGCAGGCACGGGGCGTGCCGTCCTTTTGGTGCGCAACGGAAATGCGGTCAAACCTGCCGACCAGATCCCCGCCCGCAGCTTTCATAAGCGCTTCTTTCGCGGCGTACAACCCGGCCAAACTCGCGGACGGATTCGGGCGGTTGAATGCGTATTCCCATTCCTCGTGCGTAAAAAACTTTTTCCAATGCGGAAAATCACCCTGCGCAAGCTTGATAAAACGGCGGACAGCAATAATGTCAATTCCTATCATATGCAGTTCTATTTAAAATATAACACACTGCGCCAATCAGTCCAGCGCGGCCTCCCAATACATTTCAGCGGGCGTGGTGCGCGGATCCTCCAACACATTCGTAAGCCGGGCGCGCAGGGATGCGCAATCTTCAAATATGTCCCCGCTGCACAATGCATCGAGTATGTGCGTAAACAAAATGGATATGCCCGTCTCGGTTGCATGGAACCCGTCCAGCATGTAAGTATCTTCAAGCCCCCATGCGCTGATGTCCGAAAAATCGAAAAACGGGAATCCGCGCTTCGTAAAAACCGGCGGAATTTGTTCCGAGAAAGCGCTTGCAAACGGAGCATAATGCGAATGTATAATCGCCTGGTATGCGTCGCTCGCAAACGGACCCGCAACTCCAATAACCGTTATGCCGCGCTTTTGGGCTTTTTCCAGAAACTCATCCAGCAACGCAACGCCGCGCTCATCAAAAGAGCTTTCAAGCTCAAAAGGCGGGTATCCGTTTTCCGCGCGCTCCACCACGGGGTTGGTTTCCCGGTCAACATATGAGGGATCCTCACGCATCATGCGCACATAGGTGCCGTACTGCCGGCTCCCGTCCCGCCTGAATCCGTCGCCGTTCTCAATAGCCGCAATGCCGATTGCGTGATTATTGGTAAGTGGATCCTTTCTGGTAAATACCGCAGCCACATAAGAAGGGTCTTTCAATAACGCAGTAAACAAATGCCGGCTTGCGTAGAGGTAGGAACGCCAATTGTATGCCTCTTCCCCTCTCACATGCTCTCTTGCAAACGCCCGCGTCTCAATGCGGGAGCTGTCAAACCACCACATGTCCACCCCCAGGATAATAATATCCGGCGCATCTTCTTCTTTAAGAATATCAATAAAATCAATTAGATCCCTGAGGCTGATAAGCATATTGCCTGCATTATAAAAAATATACGCGCCGCCAAACACCTCCTGTCGCAGTTCCAAAACACGGGAGGAACCAAGCGCAAGAACATCAACATCCTGCTGCTGTACATTGAAATACTTGTACTTTGCGGTTTCTTCGGAAACAACCCGCCGCGCGAACAAATATTCCTCGGGCCGCGCCTGTTTGTCTACAACACTCTGCAATGTAGTAACTTCACCGGAGGCAATTGCCAAAAAAATTCCAAAACCCACCAGAGCAAAAACCGGGGCAAAAAACAATGCCATGGTTTTAAGGAACGCTCGGATATCTACAGTGTATTGCATATATATATCCTAAAACTGGAAATAGATAAACGGATGGTAATCGTAATTACCCAAAAGGAGTAAACACAGAATAATGGCGTAGTAAATTCCCCACCGAACCAACACGGGCGCCTTTTCAATGCGCAGCACATGCTCTTTGGTGCGCTGTTTCCATTCCACCAGCACAAACAACACCGCCATGATTGTTTTTTTAACAAACATGGGAGCGAAAAATATGGCAACCATCTCAGGAGATGCGTCGGCGGCTATGGTGCCAAAAATATGCAGCGCTTCTGAAAGAGACTGCGCCCTAAAAAAAACAAACCCAACCAGCACCATGCAAAAGGTAAGTGAAATTTGCAAAAATCCGCCCATCCGATCCCAGTACTTTTTAATTGCATGGTATACAATAATAAATACAGCCTGTGAAAATCCGAACACAATAAACGTCCAGGCAGCTCCGTGCCATAACCCCAACAGAGAAAGCCCAATAATAGTGGCAAGATAAAAAGAAACGCTATGGCGAACTGCCGGAGCAAAACGGGCAATGTCCTTAATGCGCGAAATGCGCATATATAGTGGAACAAAAATAAAATCCTGAAACCACGAGGTGAGTGTAATGTGCCATCGGCTCCAGAATTCTGAAATGTTTTTTGAAAAATACGGATACCGGAAGTTTCTGCTTAAATCAATCCCGAACAAGCGAGCCGTGCCAACTGCTATGTCCGAATACCCGGAAAAGTCGCAGTATATCTGGACCGCAAAAAAAACAGTAGCCGCAAAAAGCTGGGGCCCGGCAATAGTCTCCGGGTTCCTGTATGCGAGCTCAACCACTGCGGCTATGTTATCAGCAATCACCGCTTTCTTAAAAAGCCCCCATAGTATTTGGCGCACGCCATCATAGGCTTTTGCCAATTCAAAAACACGCTTTTCCTTAAACTGCCCCAACAAATGGGAGGCGCGCTCAATGGGGCCCGCAACCAGCTGGGGAAAAAACGAAACAAACACGAAAAACTGCACCCAGTCACGGGTTGGGCGTATTTTCCCTTGGTACAGCTCAATGCTGTAGCTTAGTGTTTGGAACGTATAGAAACTGATTCCTACCGGCAGTATAATATGCAGTGTGGAAAGCGACGCATCCGTGAATCCGGCGACTGCGAGCAGGCTTTGCAGTGATTCCACGAAAAAATTAAAGTACTTAAAAAATCCCAAGAGCGAAAGGTGCACCAAAATACTTACCAGAAACCAGTGCTTTTTTGCGCGGCGCGTTTGTGCGCTATAAAGCTTTTGGCCCACAATAAAATCCGTTGCGCTTGAAATGAGGATGAGCGACAAGAACCGCCAATCCCACCATGCGTAAAACACGTAACTCGAAAAGAGCAGAAATAGATTCTGCTCTTTTCTGTGCATCCTCCAGTACGCCAAAAATACAATCACGAGAAAAAGAAAAAAAAGTGGTGAGTTAAAGCTCATGGGTTGTGGTTAATCATGGAGCGTACCTATTGCATGCCGCAATGACTGTATCTATCGCCTCTCTGCTTAATGTCGGATAGAGGGGAATGCTGATGGCTGTTGCGTGTATTGCTTCGCTCACCGGATACTGCTGGGTGGCCCAGTCGGCAAATGCTGCTTGTTTGTGGGGAGAAACCGGATAGTGAATAATAGTCCCAATCCCTTGCGTTGACAAATACTCCTGAAACGCATCCCTCTCTTTTGTGCGTACCACGAATAGGTGCCACACATGCGATTCATCGCTCTCTGTAGAGGGCAGTATTAATCTTTGGTTTGCAATACGTTCCGCGTATTGCCTGGCGATGGCGCGCCTTTTTTGGTTATCTGCATCCAAGTATTTAAGTTTAATGGACAATATAGCGGCGTGTAGTTCGTCCAATCGGCTGTTCATCCCTTGGTACTGGTTGTAGTATTTTTTATGGCTCCCGTAGTTTCTTAAGGCGCGAAGTGTTTCGGCGAGTGCATCATCATTCGTAGTAATCGCGCCCGCATCGCCTAAGGCCCCTAAATTCTTTCCGGGATAAAAACTGAATCCCGCGGCATCTCCCAAGGAACCGGCTTTCTTGCCTTGATATGCAGCTCCGTGTGCCTGTGCCGCATCTTCTATAATTTTCAAACCGTGCTTATCCGCAATCTCCTGTATCTGTGCCGAATAACCAACCAGGCCATATAAATGAACCACAAGTATGGCTTTTGTTTTTTTGGTTATATACTGTTCAATGAGACTAGCGTCAAGATTATACGTATTAATATCCGGCTCAACCAAAACCGGCTTGAGCCGATTTTCCGTAATTGCAAGAATGGTTGCGATGTACGTGTTCGCAGGCACGATGATTTCGTCGCCTTCCTTAAATATACCAAGCTCTTTGTACGCGCGGATGATCAAAACAAGAGCTTCCAACCCGTTGCCCACGCCAACGCAGTATGTGGTCCCGCAATACTCGGCAAATTCTTTTTCGAATGCGGAAACCCGCTCGCCGAGGATATAATGGCCTGAATCAATGACTGAAGTGACGGAACCAATTATCTCATCCCGATGCCTGGCATTAATTTCTTTTAGGTTTAAAAATGGAATCTTCATACTCTAATCCACATACTTATCCAAATGCTCTTTGTAGTATGCAATCGTTTTTCCAAGCCCCTCGCGCAAGGGCGTCTTTGGCTGCCAGCCAAGATCATTCTTAATTTTATCAAAACTGCCATAGTAATCCCCAATGTCTATCTTTTTCTTTTCTTCGGGCCAAGGAACAAGCTCGCAACTGCCACGCCCGGAAAGCTCCACCAAAAGCTCGGCCAGCTCTTTTAAGCTGACAATGTCCGCGCTTCCAAGATTATAAATCTGTCCGTTAGCCTGTTCGTCTGAACCAACCAGCAAAAGCGCGTCGCAGACATCATCCACAAAATTCAAATCCCGCTTCTGGCTGCCATCCCCGTACAGCTGAATGATATTCCCCTCAACCGCTTGGCGGATAAACCAACCAATAAAGCCCTGGCGATTATGCTTTACCAGCTGGCGCGGGCCATACACGTTGGTCATGCGCAAGCTGGCTGCCCGGATGCCATACACGTTGTTGTACAAAATATGGTACCACTCACCTGCATTGATGTTGATGCCGTTCACGTCTGTGGGCTGGATTGGGTGCTTTTCGTCTGCAGGCAAATACTGCGGTTTGCCATAGATCTGGCGTGATGACGCATAAATGATTTTAATTCCCGGGTTAAACTGCCGGCACGCTTCCAGAATAGACACCTGGCTAGTGACGTTGATTTCTAAATCAGTGAGTGGGTCTTTCATGCTATCAATGTGCGAAACCTGGCCTGCTAAATTAAAAAGATAGTCTTTGCCCTGGATTAAATGGTTGATGCTGTAGCGGTCGCGGATATCACCAATGTTAATAATGAGCTTATCTTGAATATCCTCCACGTTGAACATATTCCCGCCATACGACCAAATCAACGAATCAATAATGGTGACATTCGCTCCGAGCGCAACCAAACGGCGTGCCAAATTGGAACCGATAAACCCCAAGCCGCCGGTAATCAAAACGTTCTTTCTTTGGTATGCTTCCTCTATATTCATAGCTTCTTTTTAAACAAAATCAAATCAAACCACATAAACATCAGTTGCCATAACGTGCGGAATACGCGCCGAAAATTGAAGAACTGGGACGTGCCATACATGCGGAAGTAGTGATGCACGCCGACCTGCGCGAACTTGAATCCGGCCTGCTGAAACTTTTTAACCATTTCTATAGTGATGGTGCCCGTACTACTGGTGAGCGCGACTTTATCAAATACCTTTCGCCTAATCAGACGATAATCGCAGTCCGGATCGCGGATGGGAAGCCAGAACGCGAGGCGCATTATTTCTTGGTAAAACCAACCGACGAGAATGCGATGCAGTGGATCATGACGCTTGATTTTAAATCCGTTCACAATGTCCACATCATCAGACATCTTTTCCAGAAGCAAGGGCAGTTCTTTTACGTCATACTGCCCATCCCCATCCGTATAGAAAATCAAATCCTTAATTGCGGCTGCAAAACCGGAACGCAGCGCCCCCCCGTAACCGCGATTTTTTTCGTGCATCACGAGCTTCAGTTTGGCAACATCATGCTGGAGATGCAACAAAAGCTCACGGCTGCCATCTGTAGATCCGTCGTCAATCACAATGATTTCATAATCATCCGTAAGGCGTTCAAGAACTTTTTTTACTTCCAACACCAAAGAAGCAATAGTCCCTTTGTCGTTGTAGCAGGGAAAGAACGCAGAAATTGAGTATGGTGTGGTGCGCATAAGTGGAGTAGTTATTTTTCTAAAAAGGCATAATATCCGCTCGTCTGTTTGCTTTGTGATTTTCCAAAAGTCCTGTCGAGCAACCTGCATATTGCCCGCAATATGCCAATCCTCCCCAGCGGGCTGATGTGCAGCCATGTTTCGAGGGCACCGCGAACATTCTGGAATTCAACCCGTGAAAAATCACGACTTAAATGGCGGATTGCGTCCTCGGAGAACCGCCAATAGTCCTTATAGTAGCCTACTTCAGCATGGTAGTAAAACAAAAAAGGAACATAAATAAAGCAGTATCCGCCCGGCTTGAGCACCCGGAACATTTCTTGGAACGCCTGAGTAGGATTTTCCACATGCTCCAAAACTGCCAGGCATAGTATTGCTTCTTGGCTTGCATCTCCAAACGGCAGATGATGGATGTCGCCGACAATGTCCGGATTAAAATCAGGAACCGGATCCAGTATTTTGTAATCAACCTCTTTAAAATATGGAGCAATCCACGCGCGCTTGGGATCGTATCGGTTGCCGCGCCCCTTAAGCACGCGCAAACCGCCGCCGATATCAATAACTGTTCTGCGCTCACTAAAAATCTTAGTAATTTTTTCTTTAAAAAACAAATCCCAGGGCGTCATATTTTTTTCGTTATATATAATCTCCAAAGCCGCCAAACTATCCTGAGATGGTATGCAGCATTATGGTACTCATACCAAAATGGCAGGCGGCTTCTAGGTCTCCGCACGAGTCCTATGGCATATTTTACCCAGTACTTAAAAAACTTTTTAATATTTGCGCTTGTTTTTAAAAACAAGATTTTCGGAGTGATAACTATGTCCTGCAGCTGCATGTCAATATATCCCGACCACTTTTCTTGAAGCACACTAATATCCTCAAGCGGCACATATTCAGGATTCAAAAGCGTACCGACTTGATACCCGATCTTAATTGTAATGCGCTCATGAATCCGTTTTATAAACCCCTCAACGGCAGGTAGATAGAAAAAACGCACTTGATAACTAGGCCGCAACCGGTCTATTATTTTCTTCCCAACAACCGGCACACGGGGAAGATTGTACGCAAAGTAAATATTATCCTTGCCTCGCGCAATAATGCCTCGAATCTCCTCTACTGCGGCTTGGGACAAGTATTCATCGCTGTCAATATATAAAAACCAGTCATGTTTAGCCAATGCAATGCCCTTGTTCCGAACGTCGGCAAAGTGTTCAATACGGATATTTTGCTTGTTCGTCTCTCGTTGCGGAACAATCCGAGCATGGTACTGTTTTGCAATTTTGCGAGTTTGATCCGTGCTGTTGCCATCTAAAACAATAATATCATCAAAATCCTTAACACTTTCCAGACATCGGCCTAATGTTTGTTCTGAATTGTAGGTCAGCACTTCCACGGTACACCGAACTTTTTCCATAGCTATTGCTTTCGGCCGATAATAATATTCGTATCTCTGGTGCCAGGAATCATGTACGCAAGCATCCGAAATAAACTTACATACCACGACCGCACAGAAGCTAGGGAAAGTTGAATCCGCATGCTCTGGACATTGCATGTTTGTATACTACTTACCCCAAGCCAATCAAACATGTGTGCTAATTCGCTTAGTGTATACTCGCGCCAGTGACCTTCATAGTTCTCTCCGCGGTTAAAAAAGTTTGGCAAATGGCCGGAAACGGGCGAGCGACCGAATAGCAACCGAATGCGGTTCAATAAATGGCTGATGTTCGGTGTTGCAATATAGAGCAGGCCGGCCGGCTCCAAAACATCAAGCATACACCCCAAAAACCGTTTGGGATCCTTTTGGTGCTCAATGGTTGCAATGCTGATGACTGCCCCGTATGTCCCGCCCACATCATCCCGCAGAATGTCTTTAGGTACAATGGACAATCCATGCTCTTCCCAAACAGCCTTTAGACCTTCAATATCACGGATGCCGAATGTGTTGTTCGGCTCAAACATGTACTTATCAACGCCCATGACATTGTAGCCGAGTAGTATGAGCGCCACGTCCAAAATCCCGATGCCGCAGCCGACATCTAAAATCGCGCTCTCTTTAGGGATGTGTTTGGTGATATGGAGCAGGTGGACGAGGTTGTTATTAAACTCCCATCGCTGCTTGTCGCTGTACGGGGACAGCACGCCATATGCTTTAGTGAGTGCTTCTGTATGTGTCATAGCGCATGTAACCCTTCCATGACAATGCTATCAAGTCGCTCTTGTGAAAACAGGTCTTGGCTTAACGCTAACGCATTTTTTGACAATTGACGGCGCAGGTTAATGTCTTGAAGCTTTAAAATTTGCTTTACAAATTCATCTTTTGTATCAGCAAACAAAGCGTGCTTTTTGTCTTGATACAGATATCCGGCAATGCCACGCGACGACACGACTGACGGGATTCCATACACAAGCGGCTCAAAAATCTTCTGCTGCATGCCTGCACCCATAATGGAAGGAATCACTGCCGCATCAGCTTCATTCATAAGAAACGCGTCCAGATCATCAACAAACCCTTCTTCTTTTATATTGTTGACGCACAATACGGATAAATCTTTTGGCAGTTTCTTGCCCAGAATATGGAAAAAGAATTTTCCGGGAGCGCGCTTTTCCACCTCCGGCGCCACTTCTTTGATAATGAACTCAGCCGCTTTTCGGTTATGGTGCACATTGTACGAAGCGCCCATGAAAAACAAATGCAGTACGTCGCTCTCGCGGATATCCCGCGACTGTTTCGCCAGACGCGGCAAGCTACGCAAGGGCAGAGTGGCGACCCGTTTTGCGCCCAATTTCTTGTATTGACGTTCCTCGTTGGGGGTTATGGCGAACAGGTAATCGCTCGCGCGTATAGTGTGTAATTCTGAATACCACTTGGGTAAAAATTTTATGAGATTCGTGATACTCACCCCATCTTCCTGTAAAAAGTGACTCGGCTCAACATTGATTGACCGCGTAACAATAGGGATGTTCCGCTCTCTGAAAATATGATACAGCGGGTAGAGGTACGTATACTCAAACCACGCGACATCCGGCTTGAACTCGCTGATTGCGGTTCTGACTGCCTGCTGAATGCCGGGAAGCTTGTACTCGTACGCCGCGCCGTCCCAATTGATTGGATTCAAAAACTGCGTGAGTTTTTGAAAAAAGCTCTTTTGTTCATAAGGAATCAAATCAATGACCATGCCACGCTCGCGGCCCCATGACATGATGGCATCCCTATCCTGCCAATCAAAATATTTTGAGACGATGCGCACATCAAAACCCAAACGTTTTAACTGCAAAAATCCGGACAACCTATCCTGCTCGCACGCACCTGTAGTTGGTAGGGGGAATTTGGGGCTGATAATGAGTATTTTTTTCATGAATACTTTTCCATAAATGTACGATACCACATCTGAAATGTCATCACAGACCAAAGCGTGTTCAAGGCATATTGTTTTTTGCCGATGTGGGCATCAAGCATCTTCTGTAAGGCCTTAAAATCAAACAGGTCTTTGGTGCCGGTGCAGTAGGATTCGGAGAGTACCTCGCGGAACAGCGGCTCCATGGACCCGCGCAACCATTTGGCGGCCGGGGAAAACCAGCCCCATTTTGGCTGATTCCGCACAAAATCCGGCAAATATTCAGCCATTGCCTCGCGTAATATTACCTTGCCTTGGTAGTGTTTCCCGACATTCGCAAATCCAAATCCCTTGCTTCCAAGCTTCCACGCAACCGGAATGCGGTCCGCGAGTTCCACGAGCTGGTGATCCAAAAACGGCACGCGCTGTTCCAAACCATGCGCCATGGACATTTTATCACTGCGCAATAATGACTCATCAGGCAGCCAACTCTGGATATCGGTCCGCATAAACTGGCGCGTGAAATCTTTAACATCAACTGTTTTAAAAAAACGCTCGCGCATATACACAGGCAGTACTGATGGGTCATTATGGCTTTTTAGGAACGACGAAATAGTATCTTCTTTTTGCGCGAAAAAGCTCAAATACCGATCAACACCGGGCTTTGCGTCCAGTTTGTCCCGCAATGATGACTTTCTAAGTATGGAGGCCGTGAGTTTTGCTCCGGGCAGCCGGCGAATGGTTCCCACAATTGCGTTGTAGTAGTACCGCTCATACCCACCAAAAAGTTCGTCTCCCCCGTCGCCTCCGAGGACTACTTTGACGTGCTCTGTCGTATGCCGCGCCAGAAGCAAATTGACCGCTTGAATGTGGTTGGAGATGGGCTCATCCATGTGGTAGACCGCCTTCTCCAGAGTATCCAAAACATCATCTGCGGATACCACATACTCATGGTGCTTTGTCTTAAAGTGCTCTGCGGTGCGGCGCGCAACCAAAAAATCATTGTTGTACTTATCCGCTTCTTCGGTTTCCTCAAACCCGATTGAAAACGTGTTCACCTTATCCGACATGTTGGACATAATGCCCGCAATAATGGTTGAGTCAATGCCTCCGCTCAAAAATACCCCAACCGGACGGTCGGACATAAGCCGTTTCTTGACTGAATCATGCATCAGTTCGCTGACCTCGCGCTTTGCCTGTTCCTTATCGGTAAGTAGTAATTCGTTTTTGATTTCCCAATAGCACGCCTTTTTGACATCTCCTGCCTTGCTAACCAGTGCGTAGTGACCTGGCTCAAGCTTAAAAACATTCTGCCACATGGTTTGCGGTGACGGAACATAGAGCAGCCGGAAATAAATATTGAGTGCATCATAATTAAGCGGCGCATCCACATCATGTTCAAGAATCGCTTTGGCTTCCGAAGAAAAAATAAATTGACCGCCTTTATGGTAATAATACAATGGCTTGATACCGATGCGGTCGCGGGCGATGAACAATTCCTCGCTCTCCGTGTTCAAAATGGCCAATGCAAACATGCCGTTGAATTTTTGCAGGCATTCCGGCCCCCACTCCTGGTACGCGTACAATATGACTTCGGTATCTGTTTTTGATACAAATGAATACCCTTTTGTTTGGAGCTCTTTTTTGATGTCTAAAAAATTATATATCTCGCCGTTAAAAGTAATAACAAACTTTTTGCCCGCACTCACCATGGGCTGGTGGCCTTTTTCGCTTAAATCAATAATAGATAAGCGGTTGTGGCCCAATGACCATTGGTCCGACAAAAACACGCCGCTAGCATCCGGACCGCGGTGTTTTGTGATGCTGTTCATTTTTTGAATCAACGCATCGTCTTTGAAATTAAATCCGTTTATGCCGCACATACTTATTTTTTACGCGCGATGCAGAGCACCGAAAGCCCAAAAGGAAAATTAACATATAGTATGAGTTTCGCCTCAAAAAAAAGGACCCATTTAAACAAAAAATTCAAGACTGGGTTCGCGCGGAACGTGCTCCCCGCAATATCTTTTTGCGGATACCAGTGTTCGGAAAACCGCTTCGCGACTGCCAAAGGAAACAAGAAACAGTTTACGTGGGATGCTTTTTCTATCAAGAATCCGGCCTCCGAAAGCTTTTGCATGAGTTCTCTTTTCGCATATCGCTTCTTGGTCCACACCACGTCATCCTGGTGCCCGCGCAACCAGTCGTAAGCAGGCTCCCGCACAATCAGGATGCCGCCGGGCCGCAACACCCGCCAGAACTCCCGAAGCGCCTGCGCATCATTCCCTGCCTTGGCGTGGTACAGCACGTCAAGGCAGGTCACCGCAGCAAACATAGCATCCGGATACGGCAATTCGGTAATTGAGCCAAGCGCAATGCGCTCGGCAATGTGCTTTTCTTCAGCAAACGCAATGGCGGCCGGAGATTGATCGATGCCATATATGCGTCCATACTGCGCAAGCAGATTGAACACGCCCCCGGTGCCACACCCCGCATCCAAAATAACATTCTCCTGCCCACGCGGAACATATCGGGAAAGTTCCGCATCAATAATGCGCTGCATTCCTACGTGCCACCAAAATGCTCCTTCGCGCTCGTTCATGAGTTGGTATGCTTCACGCTCCATGCGCCATATCATTAAACATAAATATCGCGATGCCATCACGATCATATACTTTAGCAAGATCGGGATACTGGTCTAACTTCCACTCCGGGTTGAGTGTTTTATCCCACACAAAATAATCCAAACGATAACGCCGCAGCAAATCAAGATTCCAGCCATTCTGCGCCAAACGATCGTATGTAGATTGCACAAGCGCGAGCTCGCGCGCAAGCGAAAACTCGGTCGTCCATGGAACCCCCAAGCGGTCGTGCAACCAGTGCGTGTTCCGCTCAATCATCGCAGGCTGGGTCCATAGAATTCTTGGAACCTCCCCGAGCCCGAAGTTTGCCGCTTTGAATTGACCAATGTCAAAAAAATGAAACAAGAGAGTCCGTTCAATAATCTCAGCATCGCTGGCCAATAAATAGTACGCATTCTCGCTGTAGTACACGTTCGCATGCGTGTACACAGGTACGAGCCACATGAATCCGAGATTTGAGAACACAACCGAATCAGTCGGCGCATTCCCGTTTATCCACGCCAGAGAATCTGTATAGCGCTGCTCGATCTCTTCTGTGGCCGCAATCCGTAAACTGCGCTGGTACGGAGGGAAATTGAATGTCTGGAGCCGCCAGGCTGGCACTGCCACCATGAGTGCCACCGCGCCTGCGACGGACGCATCAAACATCTTCCGCGCTGCCCACGCATGTTTAAAAATGACGTTAAACAGATACTGCCCCGCAAGAAAATATACAAAAATCGGCATATACGACCAATGATTCGCATTCTCAACGGTAATGCCAGTGATAATTTGATGATTAGGATAGACGACATTCGCGATAAGCAGCGCGAACAGAATGTGCGAACGCTGTTCGCGCTGCAAACAATAATGTCGTGTCACAAAGATAAAGAACGCAAGCCATACCAGAGCAACGGCGAGCCGCGGAAACGTCTCCGGCCAGTGGGTGGAAAACACGCCCATGCGCAAGGCCATCTCATGGTAAAAAGGCGCTTCTACGCCAAAAATGACGCGAACCAAATAGGGCCCCGCAATGACCAACGCAACGGCCGCAATCGCGAGGTGCCGCTTGAACTGAACATGGTCCCGCCGCACAATCAACAGCAGCGCGTACACGCCCAACACTACCAATAAAAACGACCAGTGGAAAAAATACGTCAAAAACAGCAATCCAAGCGCCAGGCCGCACATGAGCGTGCGCAATCGCTTATATTTGTTTTCGAGAATAAGCCCAAACCAGCTCAACAAAAATATCAACAACAATGGGAATGATACGACCGGGTGAATCGGTTTGGTCATGCCGCCAGTCACCACCGTAAAAAACGCGAGTGAAAGCACAAACGAACTCGCACGATTGGGGTATAACAACATCAGCAATAAGTAAAACAGCGCCGCCATCAATGCGGGCGAAACAAATGTCAGCCCAGCCTGGAGCGCGGGGATGGAGATGTGCAGACTCCAGGCAAAAAATGCCATAAACAGTTCTCCACCAACCGCCTGCGGGTATGTCTCGTCTTTATGTTCGGCCACGTATGGGTTGTTCATGTCCAAATGCCCATCCAATGCCTCATGCGCCCGGGACAAATAAAAGTTCGCGTCATCGTTGAACTGCGGCCAGATACCTTGAAAACTGTCCCCCATTCGCTGCAGCGAAAAGAAAAGCGGTAGAACACTAAACGTGCCAACCAGTAGGGCAACCGCGACAAGCGGCCAATACTTTTTGAGTAACAAAAATTTACCGGACATGCAGTTGCTTCTTTATGATGGACACAATGCGCGCCGACGTTTTTCCGTCCCAGTATTTGATGCGCGCCGTTCGCTTTTTAAAATTGACCCCGTGGTACGCTTTTAGGATTGAGCGTTTCGCAACGCCGCCAATGATATTTGTCCCGCTGGTGACAGTAATTGGCCGTTCGGTTTCCGTACGCAAGGTAAGGCAGGGAATGCCCAGGTAGCTTGTTTCTTCTTGCACGCCGCCCGAATCCGTGAGTACTAAGCGCGCATGCTTCAAATATGAGACGGCTCGTGCATACGAGAGTGGAGGCAGTAAATGACATGCAACCTTGAGCTTCTTTGTAAGACCGAACTTCTGCGCCATTTTTTTGGTGCGCGGATGTAGGGGCAGGTAGATGATTGCATCTTCGGCAATGACCTCAAGTGCCGCGATAATCTCGGAAAACACTTTTTTGCTGTCAACATTTTCCGTCCGGTGCAGCGTGCAAAAGTAATACTTCCCACTGACTTTTTTTGCCTTTTTTATAAACAGTTTGAGCGTATCAATCATGATGTTCCCGACAAAGTGCACACAGCCTGTAATGCCTTCGCGCTTGAGGTTCTTAACTCCCTCTTCTTGGGTGACGAACAACAGGTCTGACAGCCGGTCTGTTTGTATACGATTATGCTCTTCCGGCATCTTGTTATTGAATGACCGCAACCCAGCCTCTACGTGGCCGAGGGAGATACGCATTTTCTTTGCGACCTGCGCCGCCCACAAGGTTGCGTTCACATCTCCAACCACAATAACCATGCGCGGCTCTTCTTTTTTGAATATTTTTGCAAGTCCGGCTTTGATGTCGTGCATCTGTTCTTTGCTTGACGTGTGAGACGGCTTGAGTGTGTAGTCGGGCTTGAGGTTGAATTCTTTTAAAAAATCATCAGCCATGTTCTTGCTGAAGTGCTGGCCCGTGTTCACTAAAAAATGGCGCATCTTCTGCTTTTTGAGCTCGCGGACCAGAGGCGCGACTTTCATAAAATTCGGCCGCGCTCCTGCGATGATTGCTATGGATGGCTGTTTGGTCATATTATGTTCCGGGCTGAATATACGCGTTCATCTGACTAACAAGTGACGATAGGCTGTGACGGTCTTTGACGATGTTCGCAAGATACACGGAATCATATGGTTTCCATTTTTCCGACAAAATGAATTTCGCAATTTCCTTTGGGTCATCACGCCCAATGGAAGCAGGTAAGCCAATTGCCTCTGAATTGGTTTTGGTGGTGATGGGATACACACCAAAGAGCATTCCCTCCAGCATGGTCTTATCAATGGTTTCGGATGCCATGTTCACCATGACGCGGTGTTGCGCGTATACCTCTTTAAGTTGGTGCATAGGAAGCGGCCCTTTGAATGTGACGCGATGTTCCAATCTTTCGGCTGTAACGAGCTCAAGCAGCTCCTGCACGTAATCCTTTTCCACGTCCCTGCCATACACGGTCAATGAATACTCTTCCGGCAAGTACTTCAAGGCCATAATGCCGAACTCAAGGCGCTTTGATCGGCACAAGCGGTGCACGGTAAGCAGTTTCTGTGGCGATTGATTGTTTTCTGACGGAGTAGACCTCCAAAAATCCACATCAATACCATGACCAGTGATGACCTTTTTGGGGCTCCCCTCGTACTGCGGCAAACTTTGACGGGTAGCCGCAAATAACCGCTTGCACAGCCACCCGGCCAAGCGCATGTGCGCGTGCATGGTGTAGTGCGTGTACCATAAGTACATGGGCACGCGCTTAAGCCACCAGTACCAGCCGCCGAGCGTGAAATATTCTGGATTCATATGCACAAACACGCGATCGTACTCAAGCGTAAAAATCAATTTCAAAAATCTACAAGCCCGCCGCAACGTGCCATAGCCATTCTCTTTACTTAATGAATGCACCGGGAATGATCCATCAAACTCGCCTTTCTCCAAACAAATAACCTGCACACCAATACCCTGCCTGATGAATTCTTTTATCCATAAAATAATAAACGCCAAATCATCATCATCTTGATGAATCTTTTGGGTGATGAAGATCAGCGATGGTTTGTTGCTTACATCTGCCATAGTTGTTTTTGGCGTTCAAGCAGTGCTTCCTTGTCCGGCAGCTGGAGAACTACAGAACGGGCAACGGCCCCAAGCTGTGCGCGTACAGCCTCGTCGGCAACTAAACGAAGCATGGCCTCGGTAAGCGCGTTCCCGTCTCCAACCGGGACCACGATGCTGTTCTCTTGGTTGATAATTTCTCCGACCAGCCCGACATCTGTAGTAATAATCGGCAATCCGGCTACGGCCGCTTCAATTAATGTCCTGCCATAACCCTCATAATTTGAGGTGTTTAGGAATATATCTGCGCTTGCAAAGTATTGAGCCAGATTCCGAACAAATCCCTCAAACACAACAGAATCCTGCAGTTGATACATGGCAACAAGCTGCTCAAGGTGTTTTTGTTCGGAGCCACTGCCTGCGATTACCAACCCGATCTTGGAATTCGCCCGCGCTACATCAGCAAACGCGCGGATGGCAAGGCTGATATTTTTCTCCGGCTCAAGCCGGGATGCCATGAATACAATGGTTTCAAACTGGGAATACTTCTTGTGCAAATCAATTTCCGGTGCTTCGTTTGGTACAAGGCTGACAAAAATAGGAAGCACGGCGATTTTCTCTTCTGGCAAGCCCAAATCAACTAAAGACCGCTTAATGCGTTCGCTTACCACGCGAATTGAATCAGCCTTCGGCAAAAGCCGTTTGGCGATATTCACGCGGATAAAATTCTTAAACGACATGCGACCAAAATACGGGCTCAAAAAATCGGTATGCACCTGCAACTGCAATTTTGACTTGAGGCGGCGGCGAATGAGCCACCCAGCTAGCCCAGTTTCAAACGGATCTTGCGCCGTGACCACATCAACAGTTCCATTGATTGACTGCTTAGCAATGCGCAGCATATCTAAAACATACCACAATTTTGAGCGCGAGTTTGTTGGAATCGCACGCACCCTATCGGAAATCGCAAACTCCCGGTGCGGCGAAACCGTACACACAATAATATCAAGCCGCTCCGCGAGCGTTCCATAGTCTTTCATCCGGCTTTGGCTTTCGCTTGCGGATTCAAGGATTGAAGCATCAGTTGAGAGCATCAGCACCCTCATGTGGAATTTCTTTTTTAAACGTAATAAATTTATTAACCGCGTAACTCGCGGCTGCAACGCCACCCATAATAATCACGGATGCGAGCAAGTACCAGATATGAAACTTATCAACCAGGGCATAGATTAAAATCGGGGTCAGAAAAAATTCCGCGCTACCCATCATCGTGTAAATGGCTGACTGCGTTTTAATGCGCCGCCACCCATACTCCCGGAACGTCCAAAACTTTTGAAGCAGAAAACCAGCAATATGAGAGACAAGGAATGCAACCACCGAGGAAGCAACATACCAGATGCCGAACAAATCAGTCAGCACATACAACGAAACCAAATTAACTACTGCGGACGTGCCGCCCGAAATAATATATTTAATCCCAGTCTTGTTGGTATGGATAAGCTCAAGCAGCCACGGCGCATGCTGTGCCAGTGTCTGCTTGAGATATTGTTTAACGGGCTGGTACATGCGCTTGGTTGATTAATTTTTGATACTCGTCCTCGTACTGCCGAGCTATCACATTCCAACTGAATTGCCGCTTAACAACATCCCGTCCCGCAGGCTGCAATGCATCTTTATAACTATGCGGCTGGCTCCTTATATCGTTGATTTTCTTGGCAACTCCCCGCGCATTGTTTTCTGTAATTGCCTCAACAATGCCTTCCTTAATCAAATCCTTGATGCCGCCAACCGGCGCGCCAATCACCGCCAATCCCGCGGCGGTTGCCTCCAGAAACGAATTTCCAAGCCCCTCTGACCGCGAAGGGCGAACGAACGCGTCAGACGACCACAATAGTTCCGGGAGGCTCTCGTGGCTAACATGCCCAAGAAACAAAACTCTGTTTCCGAACTTTTCAGCTTGAGCCTTCAACTTCTGCTCGTCTTTTCCGGTACCTGCGATAACCAGCTTCACCTGCTCCGGAACATGCTCCATTGCATCAATTAGAATATCAATGCCATTCTTGCGCACCAGCCGCGAAGTAGTGATGACAACAAACTCATTTTCTTTGATGCCCCAACTTTTACGAATTTCCCGTTGCCGCTCTTCGCTGACTTCTTGAAAAAAACGCTCGTCAACCGCGTTTGGTATAATGACAATATCCTCTACCCTGGCTCCGTACTTTTGAGCCCGCTTACTAAGCCACGTGCTGATGGCCGTAATCTTGTCCGTTTTGGTGTATATTTGCGCGTACGTCTTTTTCCAGAACCAGGTCCGCTTGTTGATGAACTCGTCCGGATCCCCGCTCTGCAAGGTCAGAAGGTAGGGGACGGATGGACAGCGCCTCTTGAATAACAAGGCCGCAAAGCCCGCGTATGTCTCAAGCACCGCGTGAATGATATCGTACGGCTTTTCGACGTGCTTGCGCAGCGCGAGACGAGCCGCGCGCCAGGGGTACAGCCACTTGTCCAACAATGAACGGCCGCTTCCCACGCGGTACACGTTCACGTTTCCGATGCGCTCATGCCGGGGCAAGCGCACATTCAAACGCGCCGTAAACAAATCAAACTCGTACCCTTCTAGGCGGTTGGTAACCTCTTTGATGGCAACCTCTGCCCCGCCAATGAAGGGATCATAGGTCACTGAAAATAGTGCTACGCGTTTCATAGGGTGCGGTACTTCTGATTCATCTCATCCACCTTCTCAAGCAGCCCAACGTCAACGCCTTTTTTCTTTCCGAGTTCAACCAATGCGAGAAGGTCTTTGGGCAAGCACTTGCCCCCATACCCGCGGTACCCGCCGTGCAGCACGTCAAAGTGCGAATCAATAATGCGCTGGTCCGACACAAACGCTTCCTTCACTTCGTTGTAATCAACCCCAAGTGATTGGCATAAATCATACAGCATATTACCGAACACGACCTTGGTCGCATAAAATGTGTTGACAGCGTACTTGACGAGTTCCGTAGAAGCGGCGGACATGATTTTTTTGTACGGCGCATGTGGAAGCATGTCTAAAACTGATCGGCTGACATCGCGGCTCGTTGACGTATAGCCCACTAATTGTTTATCAGGGTTTTTGAAATCTTGTTCTGCCGTCGCCTGCGTCAGAAATTCCGGATTGAACAGAACTTTAAGATGCTGATATTTTTGTTGAAAATAATCCGTGGTGCCAGGCACGCATGTTGACTTGATGACGACTATGCGCGGCTCGTTGATTGAACCGATTTTTTCAAACACGTCATCAAGCGCGCTCCGGTTGAACCCGTTTTCGTACGGCGTGGGCACGCACACGAAAATCAACTCTTGCTTGAGCACCTCCTCCAAGGGATCCATAAGCTTGAATTTGTCGTACACATTGGATCCTCCAAAAAAGGAGGCAACACTGCTTCCCACAAAACCGCCTCCCATGATCCCTATTGTATACTTATGATTTGACATGATACGATGAAAATTGTTGACATGCAGTAATAGTACCAGAAATGCCCTAAAAAACAAGCAGATTCATGACCACAATTCTCTACATTGTAACGCAGCAGGAATTCGGGGGCGCACAGCGGTACATATTTGATTTGGCCACGAATTTAGATAAAAGTCAATACGACGTTCATATAGCCGCGGGAGAGGAAAAGGAGGGATTCCCAGCTTCTAATGGGGACAAGTTTTTTGACCGCGCCAGAGGCCAAAATTTGACCGTACACAGCCTCAAACACCTGGTTCGGCCCATCTCCCTTATTAATGATTTTTTAGCCTATTTTGAACTCAAAAAGCTCATTTCCGAGCTCAAGCCGGACATTGTGCATCTGAACAGTTCAAAGGCAGGGGTCCTGGGCTCCATGGCAGCCAAGGCGCTTGGAGTGCCCAAAATCATTTACACGGCGCACGGGTTCGTATTCAACGAACCAATGAACCCGCTCAAACGCTGGCTCTATACCCACGCCGAACTCGGCACCGCCAAGCGCGTTGACCGCATTATCGCGGTTTCTGAATTTGACCGACAAGCCGGAATCAAAGCCGGAATTGACGAAAACAAAATAGTGACCGTGCACAATGGCATTGATCCCTCATCTTTACGCTTCTTTTCAGAAGAAGATGCACGCGCTCAACTGAACATAACAGAGCACACACCGCTCATCGGCTGTATCGCAAACTTTTATCAGACCAAGGGGCTAGATGTGCTGATTGGCGCAATGGCAGACATCAACGCACAGCTCGTCATCGTTGGAGACGGCGAACTGCGGCCGCAGTTGGAAGAACAAATCAAAAAACTCAACCTGGCCGACCAAGTCCATCTCACAGGCCAGCTTCCGGACGCGCACCAATACCTCAAAGCGTTTGATATATTCGTGCTTGCCTCCCGCAAAGAGGGGTTCCCCTACGTTCTGCTTGAGGCGGCTGCCGCGGGGGTCCCGATTGTGGCAACCAGAGTTGGGGGTGTTCCGGAAATCATTCATGACGAAATAACCGGCTACCTTGCAGAACCCTGCAATCCTGATGAGCTCGCACAAAAAATCAGCCAAGCGCTCGCGCACCCCCTTGCTCCGCAACTGCCAAAAGACTGCACCGTGCAGCACATGGTTGAAAAGACGCTTGCCGCGTACCGCGCCTAGAAAGCGCTCTGCTTGAGTTCGGAAATATTGCCATCCCGGATCGCTTGGATGAACACGGCGGCCTCCGGCGCAAAGCCCGGATCAAGTTCCGCGGCTTTTTGAGCCGCCCGAATCGCATCCTCGTACCGGTCAGCCAGCACATACCCTATGGCCAAGGCCGAGTAAGCGCGTGCGTTTCTGGGTTCAAACTTAGCGAGGTGCTCGTACACCGTAACCATTTTCTGATACTCGCCGGCCGCGGCAAGTTCTTCAGCCAGCACATAGGCAATGGTGGTAACCTCGGGCTGGCGGCCATACTCAATAAAGGACTTGTTCACAATTGCGTCATACGCCTCGGAAAGATCGCCGCTCGTCAAAAAAGCGCGGCCCAGGTAGTAATACGTCGCCCCAAAGCGCGGCTCCAGCTCCACTGCCTGCTTAAGGATTTCAATGGCTCTCTCACTCTCTCCGGCAAGCACATATGACTCGCCGAGCACCAAATACATCTGAATGCGGCCCGGGGAAAGTTCGCGTGCCCGTTCCAGGTAGCCAATGGCATCGGCAAGGCGCTCCTTGTTGTCGTCAATCAGAAACCACGTATTGTTGAGCTGGCCAAGCTTTAGATAAAACACCGCGTCATTCGGCTTTTTTTTAATCTCCCGCAAAAGCGCCTGTTCTGCTTCGGAAAACGCGGCGAGTATATCCGCTTTAAGGGCTCCGGATGCCTGAATCTGGTCGTTTTTTTCAGACAAGCCCATCAAATACTCAACAAAATTGAGTGTTACATTCTCGGATGGAATGAGGTTAACCGCAACCGCCCGGCGGTAGTGGGCCAATGATTCCGCAATATCCTCGGTAAGGAACGCCTGGCCCGTGTTCCTGGCCGCGCGAATTACGTTGGTGTTTAGGGCAACAATCGCCCAGAGCGCGAGCGGCACGAGTAGAACCGCGGCTGTGATCGGCCCTGCCTTTGCGGGGCTCTGCTCGTGATTGCGCAAAGCCGCGCTATCGCGGTACCGAAACTCAACGAGCGCCAAAAACGCCGCAAAAAATAGGAGCGAGTGGAAATCATCAAACACAAAAAACAAATATGTAAAGTACGCGATTGAGAGTCCGCCGAACAGCAGAAACTCACCGAGCGCAAAGCGCCGACTCCGGTACCCGCGAACCAGGTACCAGCCAACCAGCGCCGGAAACCCCATGTACAGCGCAAGCGCTATGATGCCTGACTCGGCAAGAATGTTAAAAAACTGGTTGTGCGCCCTATCAAAGTACGTTTCCGTTGGGGCGAGCAGATAGTACTCTGCCGGAAAATACTCGTTAAAAAGAATGTTATAGTTCTCCATGCCCACGCCGGTAAGCGGGTCCTTGCGAAATCCCTGAATGGCCGCGTTCCACCCGATAAAACGGGTTTGAGACGTGCTGTCGCTGATTGAAATGGTGACCACGCGCCGCAAAACCGGAACCGTGCGCACGAGAGGCGAACTGCGGAACTGGAAACCAAGCGCAAGCGCCAATGCCGCCAGCACGAAAAGCGCGCCAATGGCCTGCTTTGCCATCCGGCGGCGCCCCAGAAATACATACGCAAGACCAGCGAAAGCCGCGCCCGCAAGCAAACCAAGATACGCGCCTCGGATGTCCGTGAGCGTGAATGCGTACAAATCTATCGCGATGACAGAAAGGTAAAACAGTCGAGCCCGGTTGCCTTTATGTGTCCGCATCAAAAGATACAGCGCAAACGCGATGTTGAAAAGCAGATACATGGCAACGTACGTCGGGTTGCCGAGCGTTGAAACAATGCGCGTCCCCTCCCCGGCGCCAAAGAGATAGATGCCGAACAAATCCGGACTGCGCTGAAGAATGCCGTAGATGCTTACGCCGATGCTCGTGATAAGCGACACATGGAAAAACACGCGCCACTGCCGCTCCCCAAAAAACATGCGGCTAAGCACATAAAACAAAAATAAATGCCCCACCGTAAAAATTCCCCACATGCGCTCCAAATCCCCGAAAAAACTTGCTAAGGGCGCCTCGCCGAAGAGAGCGGCAATGGATTCAACCATGAGCAGACCCAAAAAAATCCAAAAAAAGTACTGCTGTTTGAGGTTCGTAAACCGAATGCGTCCCAAAGCCCAAAGCCACACAGCCAGCGTCGCGACAATCTCAATGATGATGCGGAAGAATACGGTCCTGATAGTGACATACGGAAACGTGAATCCTGGCCACAACACAAGCGGGAGCACTGCGCTTGTGTACAGGAGCACGCGAGAAACGGTTATGAACTTTTGATTGGCATCTTGCATGGGTTCATCATAGCAGGAGCAACAAAAAAAAGCACCCCCTCCTCTCGCGAGAGGAGGGGGGCTTTTTGCAATCAGTTGTGTAGTAACTGACTGGAGAGAGAATCCCTTATGACTTGGAGATTGTCCAACCGTCAAGCGGGATGTAAGAGGACTGGGTGCTTGATGTTGGCACCTGGTACCCATGCGTCCAGTCCTTGCCAGTACCTCTATTGAGGGTCGCAGCGGCTGACGCGTACGATTTCGCGCTATGGTCGTTAGTGTTTGCTGAATAGTCGGACCACAAGAAGTTGTAGTTTGTGGCATTCAAGCCAACCACGCCGTAGCGGTAATTGGTTGTCACGTACGAGAGAGAGGAGAGGTCATGAGTCAAGGCCGCGGTCTGGGTGTCGTCCCCAAGGAGTTGGACTGTGACCGAGTCAGAATCCGTGCTTGCTCCCACATGTGCGTTCGCCACGTCAAGCTTAAGCTCGTAGGTGTTGCTGGAGCCGGCATCAATGATCTCTTCCCCATCGCCATCGTCAGCATTGTCGTACCCAGTCCGCTGGTCACCCAGGAGAACTGTGACGTACGTGCTCGTTGAGTTCTCAGCCCGGCTGGCCAAACCCGCGTTCGCCATAGATTGCGATGTAAGGGTTGCGGTGCCGGAAGGCGAAAGCTCATCCCCTGCCGCAGTACCAGTGCCGTCAAAGATGACGTACTCGCTGGTGCCCAAGAGCGAACCGTTGCGATAGAGCTTGAAGTTGGAGAGCGAGAGCAAGGTGCTCGTGGTGGTGTCTGTCCATGAAACCTGGAACGTCATCTTCTTCAGGCGCACCTGCCCGCCCACTGCTGAAACTTTGAAGTTGGCAACCTGCTTCTGGCTGATTGCACCACCGGAAAGCGTAGTGGAGGTTAAGGCCATGCGCTCAACCAACGGGTATGCCCTGCGCACGGTGAGCGCGTTGCCGGTAACACCGGTTGTGGGGCCGTTCACTGCGGTTGAGGAGCCAACGCCCCGCGCTGTTATGGCACGTGTAGTGCTAGAATCCTCCAAAGGAGTCGCATTCAAGGAGAATGTGTGCGTGGAACCGGATGAAATGGTCGGCCACACATTCACGTCCGCTTTCAGGGTAAGGGTCTTTTCCGTGCCCTTGGCCACGCGGTACGCATTGGAAGTTCCGAGGTTAAAGTCAACGTATCCGCCCAAGACCGGGGTTCCGGTTGCCAAGGTGAGAGCGGAAAGCGTGGACCCGATCGGCGTAGAACCATCAAAGAGCTTGAAGTTCTTGAGCGTTGAGGTCGGCTTGCCATCTGCAACGGTCGCGTTGAGCGTTTCCGCGGCAATGGTGTCGCTGATAATGAACCGCGTAACGTCAACATCTTCGGTAAGCGCCGTAAGCTTGAACTTATACACTTCAACGCCCGTGGCGCCGCCGGTGATGATGTTTGCTTTTACCTGGGCGCTGGAAGCCACGTTTTCAACCGTGAGGGAGCCGGAGGCCGCCAGATACAGGTTCTGTAAGCCCGCTGACATGGTTCCGTTGGCTGAAGCGCTGGTATCATCCCCGGTTGCGGTAACCGTTGACGGGTACACCACACCGCTTGTGTCAGCATTCACAGAATTAAGCTGGGTCGTGGTTGCGGAACTCAAGATATCAGCGTAGATGTTTACCACCATCTGCTTAGCCACGCCGAGCTTGATTGCCGGCGAGGCATTGAAGTTATAGGTGGTGTCTTCGGTATCCGTGAGCGTGCCCACGGTGGTGCCAATGGCTGTGCCAGCCGCATAGTTGCCGTTGGCGTCAGCCGGGCCGCCGGATTCAAGGCGCATATTCTGGAATGTGTCAGCTAAGGAGGAGCCAGTGGTTGCGCCAACATCGTCCGTGAGCGTGATTTGCGTGACAGTCACGCCTTCACCCGCGCCGGCCGTAATCACGAACGAGCCAATGATCACGTTCTGTTGGCCAAGTACGCCAGTCGGGTTAGCGGCAGACGCATCGCCAACTCCAGTGTTTTCAGCGACACTCAAGGTGCCGGAAGAACCAGTAAGCGTGTTGCCCGCGACAGAAGGCGTGCTAATGGCTGTGGAAGAAGAGAGAGCGCGCGCGTTAGACGAGCCCGCGGACAAGGTTACGGAGATGGAAGCCGCAGCAGCGTAGTTGGTGCCTGCCGCATTCTTGGTGTCTCCGCGGATTTCAATCACTTTTGTGACGCTGGCTGGAATAACCACGCTCGCTCCGAACGTGAATGCCGCGTCGTCGTTGGTTGCATCAGTGTCGCTGGTTGAGCCGACCTGGGCCCCATCAAAGTACACCTTCACATTGTCCATGCCATCCAGAGCGGCAGGAGTCGTAACGGTAAGGGAGTTGATGCGGACATCTTCGCCGGTTGCCTTGAAGTCAAATTTAGCCAAGGTAACGCCCGTCGCGCCAACAGCCACATTGCCGGTCGGGGATGAAGTGCTCTTTGAAACAGTCAAAGAGCCGGCATTGACGGTGGTGTTGGTGGTTGAAGAGTTGGACTCAATAATGGTCCACGTATCCGCGCGGTTGAGCTTGACGTACACATTATACTGCTTGTCGTACACATTCATGTGGTACATCTCCTGCATCTGGAAGTGGATGGTGCGGCTGGAGCCGGATACCACGTCAAAAATGAGTGATACGGTCTTAGTCTTGCCTTTTTCAATGAGGTACGGGGTTGGGAACGTGAATACGATTTCGTCGCTGTCATTCATGCTTGCTACGGTCTCGGAAACGTTAACTCCCCCAACCTGCAGCTGGAAGTCCTTGAGATCGGTCTTTGAGGCCGAACCGGTCATGGAAACCTTCATGTACCGGATTTCCATGTCCTGGTCTGTCCCAGCCAGGGTGAAGCGCCATCCCTCGTGGTTATCGGTTCCCGGGTTCACGGTTGCGGCAGCGGCCGGGGATACGTTCGTAAGGGTCACGTACCCAAGGTCAGAAGCGGTTGCAACACTCATGGTGTTGCCCATAAGCGGGAATGAGCCAGAAACCGAAGCCCCGTCCGTTGCAACGTCAGACGCTGAATTCATGGAGAAGTACATGGTCTTGCCGGAACCCGTGTCATCAGCAAGGTCAATGCGCAAGGTAACGTACTTGGTGGAACCTGCTGGAACCGTAATCAAGCCGCTGGCATTGGTGAATGTGACCACGCCCGATGAGTAGGAGTTGGACGCGGCGATAAAGCTGGAACCCACGCCATCGCCCTCAAACAGGTAGAGCGAGTTAGCATCCGCGTTCGCGGAAATGCCGCCGCGCGTGAATTTAAGGGTCGTCACTTTTACGGCGCCATCCGAGCCTGCGGTCAAAGCGACTTTGGTCAGGGGAATAAACGCCTGGGCTCCGTCATTGCCGCCGTTTGAAGAGTCAGCAATCACGGTTGCAGCAGCCGGAGTATCGCTTGCCAAGGAAACCGTCAACCCGGATCCAACCGGCGTTGTGGTGCCCGGAGGAGTGGTTACCACAGGAGCTGCGCCCACGCCGTCAGGAATAGTGACGGAAGATTCCTTTACCACAATCTGGGAGCCATCTGCATAGGTCTCGGAAGAAGGAATGGTAATAACCGGAATGTTCGCGTATCCATTCACCTTAATCACGTCCGTGGAAGCAAATGGCCGCTTCTGGTCCGCCTGCAAGAGGTAGACCGTGGAAGAGTTCGCGTACTTTACCAAGGTTCCGTTGGGGTGCGTGGTGGTTGAAGTCACCATGTCACCGGCTGCGCCATACTTGTCCAAAAAGGACTGCGGAAGCCAGGTGATGTTGTCGTAGTTGAATCCGAGCGTTTCAAAGACTTCGGCGGACACGATCGGGCGAAGTTTTTCGCCGGATACAAAGTACACTGCCGGTGTCTCTAATGCTCTGATCAACGCGCCATCGCGGAATTCCACGTCATTCCCGACGGTAAACCCGGACAGGTTCGTGGTGAACGTGCTACTGAAGTTCGCTGGGAAGCCCCAGGACGTGTACACGTTCTGGTGGGGGAATGGGTGAATAGTCACGCCATCCGCGTCCACAAGATACACTGCCGGATTGCCTGCGCCCTTAATGAGGTCGCCTGCTGCTGCACCGACTGTGACCGGCGCCAGCGCAAACAAACCAACGCTCCACACTATGGTGGATACCGTTAAAGTAGCTGACAGGACCTTTTTAGAGTGTTTTATGATATCACTCATATAGGTTCTCCTTTTAGGTATTCCCGCCGACCTGGCGGAAATAGTTGTTTATTATAGGACTTTCTCGGCTGATCGCTTCAAAACTCTGAACCGAATCAGGCGCGAAAGCCCTATGCTTGGTTAATAAAGGTTAATAAGAAAATCAAACAAAACAATACTTTTACCGGAAACAATTCGTCTCATTCACTAATATGAGACGGAAATCAATGCACATTCGTTACATTTACGCTTTTATTTATAGCAGATTTCATTCAGATGTCAACAATTATTATAGCACGCTTTCCCATTTGGAATCAATACAGTTATACACAAAGCTTTATTTTGGCTAATGTTAGCGTGTTATTTGCTTTATGAACCAAATGACTCTTCCATAGATGTTTCGCCCTGATTGCTGTTCTCTTGCTCTATCTTCTGGTTAAACGCACTTGGAGTGCTTGTTCCAAGTGTTGACGGATTAGTAGTTTCTGTGTCTTTGCTCTGTTTTTCAGTTCCTTCAGCAATTGCTTTTGCCTCTTTTACTTTTTCCACTACCTGCCCCAGCTGGCCCATATCTTTGGTATCAAGAATTTTCTTGGCCTCATCAATTGCCTCTTGAACCTGGCTTGGCGCGGAAGGAACTTTTATGAGCACTGGCTGTGTGGATGAAGCCGCAGTAGTGGCAGCGGGTGGCGCTACCGGCGCAGTATCTATGTTCTTTTCAATCTTATCAATCTTTTTCTGTATTTTATCAACCGCCTCCTGCTGCACGGTTTCACTCTTGGATGTTTGGGCTTTTCCCACAAACACCTCAAGGGACTTGATGTTTGCCTGGTCAACCGCATCAAGCGCGCTGTCCAGAGTCGCCAAGAGATCTCTTCCCGCTGCTGAATCAGCTTGGGCATCTTTTGGCGATACACCCTCTTCCGCAACCGCAGGAGTGGTTGTAGATGTTCCCAGCGCCTGTTGGGTGCTGCTTGCTGCTTCAGCCGGCAACGTTACTGCATCTGCTCCCCCTGCAGGTTCAGGCTCTGCGCCTGAACCTGGTGGCATATCTTTGGGAGAGGAACCTGATTCGCCAGTTTCTGGCGCCTGCGGAGCGCTCTTTTGCTCGGAAAGCTGTTCTTTGATCACCAGCAAATCTTCAGCCAGTTGAATAGTTGCGGTATTTACCAGCCCAGAAATTTTAAGGACCTTTTCCTCGGATTTTTCTTCCTGGCCCATCTTTTCAAGCCGTTTCTGCACTGAATGCAAATCATTGCTGAACCGCTTCATGGCCTGTTCAATGTGCGGTGCGCTTTCAGCCGTAGTGTCCTGCTTTAATATCTGGTTCACTTCAAGCAGACGGGAGGTGGCGAACGAAATTTCCAGTTCTGCCTTTTTTGATTCAGAAAACGCAACTCCAACTTGAGCCGCTTCAAGCCCGAGCTTCACCGAGTACAGCGCATCCCCGGGCAAACTCGCGCGGGCTGCCTGGACCGTGGACACGGAACTATACGAAACCACGGCAAAAATGAGCACAAAAGCGACCGCAGGCTTGAGTATGGCCTGGGCGAACAAGGTATGGAAAAGTTGGGAAAAGAATGCGCGGTCGCGCACTTCTGCTGGAGCATCCTGCCAAACATGGCTTCTGCGTATTTCGGCAAGCAGAGCCTCGCGCACGCTTAAACGCCACGATTCTTGCGAATAAAGCGTGGTTCTGGATGCGCTAAGCTGTTTGATAAATCTGGAAAAACGCATAGTAATCAGGCCTCTGGAATCAGTGTTTTAATCTGCTTAACGGCGCGGTGCAAGGCAACGCGGATTGCTCCGTTGGTTTTGCCCTGCGCTTCAGCTATCTCCTTAATGCTTAAGTCCTGCACATAGCGCAGGATAATCAATTCCCGATGGTCGTCTGAAAGCTGGTCCAGCACCTGGAACACCAGGCGCATGTCATCGTTGTGCTGTATGTTTTCAACGATGTTTGAACTCATGTCTTCAACCGACTCCAAGCCATCTTCATCAAAGGCGGCAACTTCTTTCTGGGAAGAACGGTAGTGGTCAATGACCACGTTCCGCGCAATCCGGTACAGAAGGGCGCGGAAATCTTTAATGTATTTCTTTTGGACGCTTACGTACTGCCATGCTTTTAAGAACACTTCAGCGGTCACGTCTTGTGCCTCGTGCGTGTTCCTGACGCGCATCACTACAAACCGGTATATGTCTTCAACATATTTGTCGTACAGCGTTCCGAACGCCTGTTCGTCACCGGCAATGCTTGAGGCAATAAGAAACTGGTCGCTGAATTTCCCGCTCATACAAGAAGACGAAAAAACCAAGTATTTGTTACCTGCCTTAATAAAAATAGGCTTTCACTTAAGCAGAAAAGCCCTTTTTTGTCTACATTTCCTATACCCAAGGAGTTGAAACGAGCACAATCAGAATGAAAAACGCGTATATCGCCAGTTTTTTGATGATAATCATTTTTCTGATCCGCTCGGGGAAAAGATAATATTTGATGAAATCATAACAGAACAGAACCAATACCGTAAGGACTAAAGCAAGGGTCACCTCGGTAAACGGAAGCCAGGCAACCACCGAAAAGAGCTCTAATCCGAGCAAAAGCAGAACAAGCCAGGCGCTAAACACGCTCCCGGGAGGCGGTTGGAGCGTGCGCACGCCTGTGTAGGAAAACACGCCAAAACTCACCCCGAACACACTCAATGTTTCCCACACCTCCCAGCCAATCACCGAGAGCAGGCCAAAACTGGTTACAGACCAGAAAAAAGTCCCCCCGAAAAAGAGCGCCAAACGAACCGTAACCAGCTGGCTCTGTTCGGATCTTAAGCGTGCGCTCGCGTACATAAGCCCGAGCCACACGAGGAACGGAACCGCATATTTTATATAGGCAAAATCCAGCCATAAAAACCACCAGAATGCTCCCACCACGAATAAAACAACGGCAATCCGGTCTGCCATAATGCCGCGGAACGGGCTTGTGTCATCCGAAAAGCGCACACTTACGATGCTTGAGCTGGCCAGGCACAAAAGCAGCCAGTACAGCACGCGGCCCGGGTCTGCGAGCGCAAGCTCCCAGCTTGCGAGAACCCCCAAAATTCCGAGCCAAAAAATAAGTGACTTTAGCATACTGCCTGCGGGCTATGGGGCGATTTCTAAAATGTAGGTATGCTCCCCAGGGATAAACAGGAATGATTCTCCGCTTTTGGTGTTAATAAGCCCAAATCGATCAAGAGTTTCGTCCCAAACTGCCTCAAAACGCCCGTTTTCAAATGTTTTTTCATACAAAAGGTTCTCATCCCGCACCACGTACACGCGTACACCCTCTGTGCCGGCCCGGCGCGCCACGAGCAGGGTATCGCTTTCAAACGCGCCGGTTGCGCGGCTAGACGCAAGGACCACATCCTGCACGGAGAGTGTAAACCGCTCAACCGCGGCGCCGCGCACACTGCCAAAATCTATGTTCGGGTATGTGCCGTATTCCTCCGAACCCCAATAAAAAAAAGCGAACAAGGAGCTCCACGCGAGCACCCCAATCGTGCTGATGATGATGCTCGTTTTTCGGGATAGGGTCATGGTTGATCGGCAACCGCAGGCAGCCACGGGTATTGCGCGTACAACAGGGCCTGCTTTTCCTTGAGAAGATTAATGTCAGAAAACTCGCCTTTTGCCGCTTCTTTTGCCAAAAAAATCAGGGAAGTGTGCAGAGATCGGTAGATTGGCGGAACCGGAGAAGCAAGCAACGAATCGTACGCGCCGCCCGCATCAGGAACCACGCCCGCGGAATCCGCGAGCGCCTCAATAACCCCATTAATCTGGAGTACGCTCGCAATCACCACATCCCGGTAATCCTGAATCCCGGGGCCCGGCTCAACCGCGTCTCCGGCCACATAGCGAGCCAAGGGAAGGGGTTCGGGCGCGCGTTTTGGCTCCTGCGAGATTCGGGAGCGCTCCGCGATAATCAGGCCAAAACTGGCTGCAAATAAAAACAAAAAACTGATTTGCAAATAACGCATTTGCTCACGGTTTGTTTTTGTTTTGAACATACAAAAATTATACCATTTTTCGGCATGGGCGTAAAAATGACTAGTGGTTTGCAGGGGGCATTATTTTCGCAACGAGAATGATGGAGCCCGCCAACCGGGTTCCCGCGAGTTCGTGAAGCGAACGAGTGGGTGGTCTAAGGCGGGCGACCCTTCGGAGTGGAGAAATTTGCACCCCCGAACACCCACATATTTTTACGAAGTTGTGTTGAAAAAAAGCTGACAAGTTTTGTGGCTTATGTTAGCATAGAATTAATCAATTTCCACACCCTTGTCAAAAAATAAATTGACAAGTAATATAGGGGAATTAGAATTAATCCACAACCGCAATGATTGAGACTACCTTAAAAAAATTCGGGTTTACGGATAAAGAGATTCTGGTATACCTAGAACTCCTGAAACTCGGGTCAGCGCCGGTGCGCGCCCTGTCCGAAGCAGTGGACATCAACCGCACCACCATCCACTCCATTCTGCGCCGCCTTGGGGATTACGGGCTTGTAAGCTTTGTGGATAAGGAAAAGCGCAGGTACTTTGCCGCAGAGCCCCCTGACCACCTCCTGGGCGCGCTCAAAATGAAGCAGAACGACCTTGAGCAGACCAGGGCTGACATTGAGAAGATCATTCCCGAGCTCCGGTCTCTGTACGAGAAATCCGAGTACAAGCCAAAGGTCAAGTACTTTGAGGGGGATTCCGGCATCCGCACCATCCTGCAGGACGTGCTGGACGCAACTGCTGCCACGCAGAAAAAGCAGTACTACGTGTACTCGTCATCCACCATCCGCAACACCCTGACCCGCGTGTTCCCGGAGTTCAACGACGAGCGCATCCGCCGCACCATCCGCGTGCAGTCCATCTCAATCGGCCCGGGGGGCATCCTGCGCGGCCTGGACGAGCGCAAGTGGCTCTCCCAGGAAGAATCAAGCCCCACTTACACCCTGATCTACGCCGGAAAGATAGCCCTCATCTCGCTTGACGAATCCATCTCTCCGCACGGCGTGGTCATGGAGGACCAGAACACCTACCAAACCCAAGTCATGATATTCAGGCACCTGTGGGAAAAACTCTCTTGATGGAATGGCGCTGCTGATGAACGTACTGTCAGCAGAGCCATCTCATTGAGATGCATCGTCCTTCAACAAGCAGCACTCAATCCTGGGGAGAAATTGAGTGGCCACATCAGAGCAACTCATCAGAGAGGCCATTGCAACCGGCAGGGCTGTGATAAGGCTCGCGGACGGAAACGTGCATGTCTGCGACTTGTCGCAGCACATGTTCCCGGATGTTGTGTGCAACGCGCCCGGTTGCGCCAGAGCCTATGACAGCCGCCTTGCGCGCGTGCCGCACTTGGAACGGTGGCTGAACGGAACATCGGCCGCAAACATCATCAAACGGGACAATTGGCGGTTCGGACTGTGTCCGGACCACTGCTGACCCACTACCCGGCGAGTCCGCACACGAGCCTCGCGTCTCTCACTTTGAACCCAAGGAATGAGAGATGCGAGGCTTCCTTTTTTTAGGGAAGCGGAAAAATCAGAAAATTCCAAAAATTGATTTTCAGCAAAAACAGCGAATCATCAAACCATCCATCAATCCAAAACAACGCACCGAAGTGTGCCATACATCAAACCATATATTTGTGTCGCACAATATTGGAGCGGGGAATCAGGCAAAGCTAGAGTTATCCACAGGCACCCACTCGCCATACTCATCTTTAAACAACTCCACGGTATCAACAAACTCGTCATCCGAGTAAACCCTTTCAATTCCCGTGCTCTGCCCTACCCTGCCCGAGTAATGGGTTTTCTCTTCCAAGAGCCGCGGCTTTACAGAGCGCCGTAGCTTCATCTTTCCCATGGGATTTACAAATACAATTTCTTCAGTTGTTTCTCCTTCCATCTCTCCGTTTACGGTTTGATGCTCCAGGATTTCGCAGTCATCCTTGAGGCGCCCCACCACTGCTTGCCATTTTTCTTCGGTCATAGTATGACTATTGTACCAATCCCCGCATTATCTGTACAATTAAACACGTACGTTCTCTCTGCCGGGCTGTAGCGGTTCGAGCCCCGCCAGCCCGACAGAGCGAAAGTATGCACCATAAAACCGCCCCGGGACAAACCCGGAGCGGTTTTACGTTAAGCGATATTACTCGCGCTCACGAGGAGGGCGAGCTTCATTGACTACGATGTTGCGGCCGCCGAAATCGGTGCCGTTCAACGCGTCAATGGCTTTTTGCGCTTCCTCATCAGAGGACATTTCCACGAATCCGAAGCCTTTGCTCCGTCCCGAGAACTTGTCCGTGATGATGGCAGTGCTGGTAACCTGGCCATGTGCGCCAAACGCCTGAGACAGATCGTCTTCAGTGGTCTGGTACGGCAGGTTGCCCACGTATAGTTTCTTTGCCATAGTCTGGATGCAGGAGTCCGTCAGAAATAAATAAACGGAGGCGCCTGGCATCTATCTTATCACCTGTTTTCGACGATCCGCATCCAAACGAGAAAACCCGCCTATAGAGTTCGCGGCGGGCCAAGAGAATGCGAAAAACAAGGCACCCCTATACTAGCATGGATAGGTCCATGTGTCAATAGTGGATGTTATTGGGGGCTTTTAGACGAAAAAACCCTGCCGAGCACGAAACCCGGCAGGGCACCAAACACAAAGTCACGCTGCTCTGCGCATGGATTCCTGCGCTGCAGCTGGCTGCGGCCTTGGAATATCCTGCTCGCGCCACTCGCGGGTGCGGCCCCTTAAGTCGCGCGCATACTCCAGGCACTCCCGGCTAAGCTCGGGCCAATCGCGCAGGTAGTGCGCCGCAAGGAGCGCGAGATGCCGGGTTCCGGCGATACGCCGCTCATCGCTGTCCTCGGGCGCGTCCTGGGCGCGCGATCCATACCGCGCCGCGCGCTCCGCAAGCCTGAATGGCTCATACGCTTCCCCCTGCTCTTTGTGTTCCTCCTCCGTATCAGACTGTGGCTGCGCCCCCTCGGCCGCAATCCGCAGTTCGTCTTCGGAGAGATCAGCACCAACTGCAAAAGCAAGCTCCGCGATCTCCTCGCGCAACTTTACTCTCTCGTTGTGCATGTCCGGGTTCTCCCCATAGACGTGAAGTGCGACTTCTCGCTCCATACTGCTTCTAGTATACTCCCGGGAGTTTGAAAAGTAATCCACACCTCCGGATTGCCGCCTTTCTCTCTGCGATAACCGCATGGTATAGTACGAACATATGAGTGCTAAACATGTCATTTCCGGCATTGTTGTTGTGGCCATCGCAATCGTTGTCTGGGTAATATTTTTACGCGCGCCGCAAGCCCAAACGCCGAACAATGGCCGCAATACTGCCGAAGAAACGCCGGTGAAGCTCTTTGAACCGCAGAACAACGCTATTGTTTCCTCTCCCCTCACTTTGCGCGGCGAAGCGCGCGGCGCGTGGTACTTTGAAGCTTCATTCCCAATGAAACTGCTTGATGCGAACAACAACCAGATTGCCGTGACTCCGGCACAGGCCCAGGGCGATTGGATGACTGAAAACTTTGTGCCTTTTCTCGCAACACTGGAATTTGAATCCCCTGCCACAGAGACCGGAATGCTGGTTCTGCAAAAAGACAACCCCTCGGGCTTGCCGGAGTTTGACGCGGAAATCAAAATTCCGGTTCGGTTCAACCCAGAGAGCGAGGAGATGAGCGTACAAGCCTTTTTCAGCAACACAACTCTTGACCCGGATATACTTGACTGCGCAAAAGTGTTCCCGGTAACGCGCACCATCCACAAAACCGAGGCCTCTGCACGGGCCGCGCTCCTTGAACTCCTCAAAGGCCCGAACCCGGTTGAACAGGAAGCCGGATTTATGACGTCCTTGAATAGCGGGGTTGAAATTCAGAGCCTCACCATCCAGGACGGCAAAGCTCTAGCTGACTTCAGCCCCCGGCTTGATGAAAACATGGGCGGCTCCTGCCGCGTTACCGCCATCCGGGCGCAAATTACGCAAACCCTCTTGCAGTTCCCGACTGTTCGCGAAGTGGCCATCTCAATTGATGGTAAAACCGACCTCATTCTCCAACCGTAACCGGGAGGGATTCAGGGTCCATCCAACCCGAAAGGTCTGCTTCGCTTGCCACGTACCCGCGTATATCCGCGCTGGTTCCTTTTCTGAACATGCTCTTGCAATGGATATTGTTTCCGTTTAATATGGTTCTCTTCGGTTCCATCCCGGCCATTGAAGCCCAAACCAGGTTGGCGATAGGAAAGTACCTGGGCTTTAGCGTGACAAAGAAAGTCAGATAAAAAACCGTTTTTATTTGACTTTCTACGAGATCTATAGTAGTTTACTTTTGACTCAAAAGTTGAGTTAACGCTCTATAGAAAACGCAGCGCCTCGCAACAGGAAAGGATGGTCATCACATGGTGGCCACGATGGAGCAGCAACCCATCATCGCGGTGTCGGCTGCCGAATGGAAGCAGTTCGGATGTCCGTACTGCGGCTACCGTTCCGGCTACCCCCGTATGTCCTGCGGCGGAGCTACCCTCGTGGAGTGCGGGAGTCCGGAATGCAACAAGGGCTGCCTCGTGCTCGCCGAGGACATCACCGAGTCGCCCGTCGGCATCAACAACATCTACCCGCAGCTCCAAGACCATCCGCGGCGCGGCATTCCGAGCCACGGCCAGCCGGACACCAGACCCGAAGGCGGCGGAGAATTCTTCCGCTCCCGCGGCATGGGCCTGGACAACTGTTCCTGCTTCGTCTGTGGCACGCACGATCGCGATGGAAAAGGTCATTACATGCTCAACAATATCGCGGCGTTCGTGCGGTGCAAGGAGGCGGGCGAGCGCGTGGTGGCCATGTTCGCGCGCGGCGCGCGTCTGGACTACCGCGAACACGAGCCGGACTATGTGCAGGTCAAAGTCGGCGCGTGTGATGCGCACCAGCCCAACCTGATACTGCTCAACGCGCTCACCAGAGACGGCATCATCACGGTAGAGCGCATCAGACGGGCCGCGCAGTTCAAGCGGAAACGCCGCTCGCGAACCGCCTAGCACGCCCTTCACGCCCCCGCCACGATCCAAGTGGCGGGGGCTCTTTTTATAATCACCGCACCAGCAGCCAGCCGTACAGCAACAGAAAACCGAGGTAAAAAGCCGCCAGCATCATCACAAACAACCCAGCCAGTTGCGCCCGGCCGGGGCGGTGCGCGCACCCCAAACTGATGGCGAGCAAAAGCGCAAACACCCACCCCAAGGTTTCAATGGTCTGGGCCAGATGCCAGGCATCAGTCCGCCATACCAATAAACTCCGGCTAAAGAGGTACGCTTCCCGCGTATCGCCTTTATCGTAATCCCGGTATTTATTCTTCCAGCTTACTTCCGGATTCCACCACTCTTGATTTGGCAGTGACGCGAACACGCTGCGGCCGTAATGGAACTGGAGCGTGTCGGAAACGCCCTTGGCCATGCCGGCCGTGAAAATAAAGAGCAGGATGAAGATTAATGTTTTAGGCATAGGGGTGTGCCCTTATCATATACCGAAATACTGCTTGTTTGCAAAAAAAGACCTGATGCCCAAGAAACATGCATTGACAATTGATAAAAAATCTGCAATAGTAAAAAACTGAAACTTGCAGTTCTTCTCAAACCAGGGCAGGCAGGTATGGAACTCACAACGCTCCATGAGTGGTTGTCCGCTGTTTCGCTTCCCGGGCTGGTGATCATTGTAGCACTCGCGGTCATTGGCCTCGCGAGCATCGGAGCTATGATGGGGATGGCCGTGGAAGCACTCACCTGGAACCGCCGCAACAAAGGAGGCAGCTCATGACCGAGAACCACAGCACGTGGCACTTCATCGGCGGAAAAGAGTACGAACATGATGGGATCAGGTACACGGGCCGATACCGCGAACAAGGAGAGAGCGTCCTGAAGCGGACGTTCTGTATGCCCGATCCTAAAGAGTCCAAGCCGGCCCAGGAATGGCTGCGCCTCGCCAATAAGGCGGGCAATGAACTCGCTCGGCCATCTTCCCCGCGCCCCCGCACACCAACCCATCGGTGCTCGCGGGGGCTTCTTTTTTTTAAAACCACGCCATAATATTGACAAATTATCAAGGATATGATATCATACCCTATCCTACGAAACAGGGATTTGTACGAGATACGGGCGCTAGAATCACCAGTCAGACAGTATTTGCAGGACCACAGGAGTTAGAGTAAGCCCGTATATCGTACAGATTCTTGTTCCGCAGCCGAACGAGTATGAATTTCAATAACTACACAACCAAAGCCGCGGAGGCTTTAGAGAGCGCCTTGCAGTTGGCAGGCACGCTCAACCACCAGGGACTCTTGCCAGGGCACCTGTTTTTGGTATTGCTCAGGCAAGCGGGCGGGCTGGTGCCGGTCATCCTTTCCAAAATGGGCAAAAATCCGGGTGAGTTGGCACAGGCTGTGCAGGAAAATTTAACCAGGCAGCCGCAAGTGAGCGGAACATCATCCCAGCACCTGACCCCGGAATTGAAAGCGGTTTTTGATGGCGCGGAAAAAGAGGCAGAGCGCCTAAAGGATGAGTACGTGTCTGTTGAGCATTTGTTGCTCGCGCTTTTGGATGACAAGGACATAGTAGAGCTTGCGGGCATCTCCAAAAGTGACGCGGAAAAAGTTTTGAAAGATGTGCGCGGTTCCCAGAGCGTCACGGACCAGGACCCCGAGGGAAAGTACCAGGTGCTGGAAAAGTACACCACTGATTTTACGGCGCTCGCGCGTGACGGCAAGATTGATCCGGTGATCGGGAGGGATGATGAGATCCGGCGCATCATGCAGATTCTCACGCGCCGCACCAAAAACAACCCCGTGCTCGTCGGCGAGCCAGGGGTTGGCAAGACCGCCATTGTTGAAGGCCTTGCAAAAAAGATTGTGGACCAGGACGTGCCCGAGCCTTTGCGCGGCAAGCGCGTGCTGGGTTTGGATTTGGCAAGTATGATTGCAGGCACCAAGTACCGCGGCGAATTTGAAGACCGCCTGAAAGCGTTGATTAAGGAGGTAGAGGCAGCCGAAGGCCGCATCATTTTGTTTGTTGATGAATTGCACACCGTGGTTGGGGCTGGATCTGCCGAAGGCGCCATGGATGCGGGAAACATTCTCAAGCCCGCGCTCGCGCGCGGCAAGCTCCACGCGGTCGGCGCTACGACTTTGAAGGAGTATCGCTTGCGCATTGAAAAAGACGCAGCCCTGGAGCGCAGGTTCCAGCCTGTGTACGTTGAAGAGCCCTCGGTTTCCGATACTATTTCCATTTTGCGCGGCATCAAAGACCGCTATGAAGTGCACCACGGCATTGCCATCCGCGACAACGCGCTCGTGGCTGCGGCCCATCTTTCCAGCCGCTACTTGACGGATAGGTTTTTGCCGGACAAGGCAATTGACTTGATGGATGAAGCAGCTTCTGTGTTGCGCTTGGAAATTGATTCCAAGCCAACAGTGATTGACAAGATCCACCGCAAGCTGCGCCAGCTTGAAATTGAGCGCGAGGCCCTGAAAAAGGAAAAGGACGATGCATCCCGGCTGCGCCTTGCGGAGATTGAAAAGCAGATCGCGGAAATCAAGGAAGAGAACAAGTCCCTGGAGCTTGCCTGGCAGAACGAGAAGCAGCACATTGACGCCATTAAGCACGCCCAGTCCGAAATTAACGGCTTAAAGCGCGAGGCAGAACGCAAGGAGCGCATCGGCGACTTGCAGGGCGTTGCCGAGATTAACTATGCCAAGATTCCGGAGCTTGAGAAGCAGGTGAAAGGCGCCAAGCTGAAATTGGCGGAAGCGCAGAAGGGCAATCCCCTCTTGAAGGAAGAGGTGGACGAGGAAGACATTGCAAAGGTGGTGTCCCGCTGGACCGGCATTCCAGTGAACCGCCTGGTGACCGAAGAAGAGAAGCGCCTCGCAAGCATGGAAGAGGAAATCTCCATGCGCGTCATCGGCCAGAAAGACGCGATTCATGCGGTCTCAAATGCCATTCGCCGCTCCCGCGCGGGCATTTCCGAAGAAACCAAACCTATTGGGTCGTTTATGTTCCTGGGCCCGACAGGCGTGGGCAAGACCGAGCTCGCGAAATCAGTGGCCAGTTTCCTGTTTAATGACGAGAAGCAGATTGTCCGCATTGACATGAGTGAGTACATGGAAAAGCACGCGGTCGCCCGTTTGATTGGCGCGCCTCCCGGGTATGTTGGGTATGATGAAGGCGGGCAACTGACCGAGGCCGTGCGCCGCAGGCCGTACACTGTGGTGTTGCTGGATGAGATTGAAAAAGCCCATCCGGACGTGTTCAACGTGCTTTTGCAGGTATTGGACGAGGGGCGCTTGACCGACTCCAAGGGCCGGACTGTTAATTTTAAGAACACGGTCATTATTATGACCTCAAACCTGGGCTCTGACATCATTGAAGAGCACATGGACGACCGGAAGCGCCAGGAAGCGGAAGTTGAAAAGCTTTTGCACAAAATGTTCCGCCCCGAATTTTTGAATCGTTTGGATGATGTCATCATCTTCCAGCATCTGACTGAAGCCGAGATTGCGGACATTGTTGATTTGCAGCTGGCACAAGTAAAAGAGCGGCTTGAGCAGAAAGGCATTACACTGGCTATGGCTGACAGCGCCAGAAAGCACCTCGCAGAGGCAGGCTATGACAAGGCGTTTGGCGCGCGGCCGTTAAAGCGCCTGATCCAGAACGAAATCCTGGATGAGCTTGCGCTTTCCATTATTGAGGGTAAAATTGGAGATGGAGACTCGGTAACCATTGACTACCGGGGCAACTCCATTGAAATCAAGAAATCCTAGCGCTCTCTCACAACTTCACCGCAGAGGAGGCCTGCGATGGCTCTTAGTAGCAACAAAACACCCCTGCTACTGGCGTGCACGCTCGCCTTTGCCAGAATCCAAGAAACGGAATTCAGAGTGTGCATCCGGCCGAACGGCGAGCCGCCCATACCGCTTCCGTGGAGTGAAGCGGGTCTGGAAAGGCTCAAGGCGGAACACAGGGGCGCGTTCCGCCATATAGCGCAGGAGGGCCTGCTCGCGGTTCTTTCCGAGCACCCGCTCGTCGTGGCACTCGGCTGGGAAGAGTACGGAATTGTCTCTTGCATCGGCTAAATGCGCCGCAGACGGAGTTGGGGCCGGGTGGAACACAGCAGTTCCATCTGGCCTCTTTTTTTGATATACTGACATATTATTCACTCGCGCTTTACTCTATGGTTACTACGCTTTCGGTTTTAACGCTTATCGCGGATATCATCATCGTGCTCGCAATCCTTGCCTGGATCGTGGAACGATTCCATAAACTCCGGTTTTTGAACCCAGTCAAGCAATTAGTCCGTAAGTACAGCCTGGAACTGCTCTTCATCATACCCTTGATTGCAACTCTTGGTAGCCTCTACCTCTCCGAAATCAAGGGCTGGACTCCGTGCAAGCTCTGCTGGTACCAACGCATAGCTATGTACCCGCAGGTGATTCTGGTGGGAACGGCGCTCGCGCGCAAAGCAAAAGGCATCGCGAGCTACCTCATCCCCCTCTCTTTGATTGGCGCGCTGATTTCAACGTTGCACTACACCGAACAAATCCGCGCTCGCCTCTCTCCGCTTGATCCGCTCGCTCCGTGCGACCTTTCCGGCGTATCCTGCGCCGCAACCCCCATCTTCCACTTCGGGTACATCACTATTCCGGTGATGGCGTTTTCCGCGTTTGTGCTGATTCTGATTGTGGCGCTGGTAAGCACATCCAAGAGCGAGTAACATGAAAAAAATCCTTGCCGTACTTGCCCTGGTTGTGGTTCTGGGCCTGCCCGCGCTCACAGCAGGCGCCCAAGAGGCGCCCAAACCGGAGCGAACCGTGATTGAGGTGTTTGAGCGGGATGACTGCAGCCACTGCAGGGACTTTTTCGCATTTATTGATGATCTCGCGGCCGAGCGGGATGATTTTGTAGTGCGCTCGTATGATCTCTACACCCCGGAAGGAAAGACTTTTTTTGATGAAGCAACAAATGCGCTGCAACTTGTAAAAGGCACGCCCATCATCTACCTCAAAGGTACTATTATCCAAGGGTTTGACACCGCAGAAACCACGGGCGCGCAAATCACCGCGCTTCTTGACGCGAATGACCAAACAGCCTCCCTATCCTTGCGCGAAGTTGTTGACGCGGCTAAGAGCGGGAAAACCGACCAGCCCGTGCTCCCCTCGGGCGCGATCTGTGATGACAAAACGTTGTGCACAGTGCAAACCCCTGCCGCAACCGTGCGCATCCCGTTCACGGATAGAATAATTGATCCGGGCCAGTACTCCTTGCCCGTGCTCGCCGCGATCCTCGGAACCGTGGACGGATTCAATCCCTGCGCCATGTGGGTGCTCGTGATGTTCCTCGCGGCCCTGGTTGCCATCAATTGTGGCTGTATGCCTGGGATTTCATCGGGTTGGACCACATCGTCACTCCGCTCGTGGGGCTCGTTGCAATCGCTGCGGGGGCTTACTTTTTGCGTGAATTTCACCGCGGCGAGGTTGCCTGCAGCATCGCAAACCCGCAACAGCGCAAACGGATTTCGGAAAAAATCAAAGACTTCGCGAGCAAGCCCCTCACCATACTCGGCGCACTCGGCATCATCGCAATCGCATTTTCCGTGAACATCTTTGAGTTCGCGTGCTCCATCGGCATTCCCCAGACCTTCACCAAAATCCTGGATCTCGCAAACCTCTCCTGGGCAGCGAAGCAGCTCTACAACGCAATCTACATCCTGGGCTACATGCTGGATGATTTCATCGTGTTCGGCATTGCCTTGTATAGTTTTGAAAAAATCGGCGTCACGCAAAAATACTCGCGCATCTCCCACCTCATTGGCGGGTTACTGATGGCAGCGCTCGGCTTGATACTGCTCTTGAAACCCTCGCTGCTTGTACTGTAGCGCGTACCGGCTGAATTCATACACGCCGAAAAACAAAGCGCTGTACGCGACATAACCCGCGAATGAATTCCGAAAAAACGGAATCCCGGCGGCATATGACGCCATGAGCCCTACAACATCAGGCGAATACATGCCGCTCGCAGCCCAGACCGCCGCATTTGTGGTGAGATAGAAGATGACCGATGACGCAATGCTCGCGCCCAGCGCGGTCGTGAATGAGTAGCGCTGCCGTGCCGCGTAGGATGCGCCGAGCGTGAACGCGTAGGACGCGTACACCGTAGCCATGACCGAGAACTGGTACGGCCCGATGATAACATCAGAGAGAGCCAGGGCCGCGAGCGGAAGCCAGAGCCACTTCCGCGGAAGCAAAAATCCAAAAAACAGCATCAGGGAGCCCATTGGCGTAAAGTTCCACGGATGCGGGATGATGCGGCCGATAACCGCGAGCATGGCGGCGAACGCGCCAAAAAAAACCAGGTTTGTTTTATTCATAGTTCTTGAATAAGGATGAAGTGAATTTCCACATAATCACATCTCCGGGCCGCACCGCGTACGCGTCCGCCGCGACCTCGGCATATTTGTTGTTCACCCAGTACTGCCAGTACTTTTTGTCAGCGCCGTTCTCATAGCCGTTGATGTTCCCAATGAGGATGCCGAGGTCGCCATAGTCAGTTGCGGCCACGGAAAGCTCGCCCGATGCGGCGGCGGTCCGTTCCAGCAACGACCATACCGTATCTCCTTCGGCGACGGAACGATCAGAAAATCCGAGCAGCTCCGAGCCGGTGTCAATCATGATGCTGGTCGGTTGCTCGGTTTGCGCGTACTCGCCCCTCTCGCCGGTTGCGGATTGGCCATCAAACCCGAGCCCGAGCAAAAACCCGGCAACCAAGAATAGGATTCCGAGAACAAGAAACTTAATCTGCTTCATACAAAACTGATTTGATAATTATGGCCGTGGCTCTCGCCTTTCCGGCGGCGAATCAGGTATGCCGCAATGATAATCAACGTGCCGTCAACCGCGTATACCGCAACATGCCAAAGGTTCGGAAGCGTGATCGGCGCACGCGGCGTGGACGCTCCCGCAACACGCGGCGCAATGAACTCAAGGGGGATGCGGATGCCGCCCGCGACTTTCAGAGCCGAACCCTGGCGGCTGTCCAAAGAAACAATCGCAAGGTGTGTTTTTTGGGATTCCGCGGGCATACGAAACCGCAGCACCACGTCCTGCGACTCTCCGGGAGCCAGGCTAAACTGTGCCGGATTCATGCTCGCGCGTTCTCTGAACGCGCCAGGCACCGAAAGCCCATAGCGCTGGGGGATGGTGTCTGTGTTGGTGACCCGCACGCGGGACGTGGCCACTTCTCCGGTAATCCCTTGCACCGCAATGCGCGAAACATCAACCGAAGAGCTTCCGGCAAGCACGGCGGACGGAATGAGCAGCAGTATTGCAATGATCGCATGCTTCATACCTAATTCGCGCTATGCGCCCAAAAAATTAAGGTTCCGCTCTCTGCTCCGGCGCTTGCATAGGAGCCGGGCACGGATAGCGTGACGCCGACTGGCGCGTTCCTGTTCCCGGCAACGCTCTTCTGCCACTGGGGCGGAGCCACGTTATCCAAGGTCAGGTTGCCGGTGAACAGCGATGATCCGGACACAGATGCGGTAGTGATGATGCTTCCCGCGCTGCTGTTGGTAATCGTAGCCTGACGGGTTCCGGACTGGCCCGGAAGCAGGGTGCCGAAGTTCAAATCTCCGGACACGCCGAAGCTCACGCCGCCCGTAGGCGTTGATCCGGGCCCCGGGCTGCCGCCGGCGCCACTGCTGCCAATGGTCACCGAGAGCGGCAAACTTGCCTGCTCCGGAGCATCCCCGACGACAACGAGAATCGCGCCGCTGCGCACGCGGTTATCCGCTTCCGCAACCAAGTAGAAGGCACCCTCCTGATTCCAAACAAGACTGACCTGGCCCGCGGCATTGCTGGTGAATGACTCGCTGCCGCGTTTTAAGGTCGCGCCCGAGAACGGCTGCCATGAGCCGCTTGAGTACTCCTGCACAACCGCGGTTGTTGCGTCCCCTGCCGCGACTGATGAGACGTCATGCACCGCGCGCAGGGGTTTATCATCCCATGCTCCGTAGTACCAGACAAGCTCGTCTCCTTCGGACATAACGTAATCGCCTGCTCCGACTTGGGCCATTTCGTAGTTTGGCAGGTACGACCAGCCGTCCGGGCCAGCAGCTGCCTCGCCCGCGATGGTGGTAAGGTAGGGCCCGTACTGCGTATCTTGAATGACGTACGTATACCCGCACGGGCCCGCCGCGGACTTGATGACGTCAAGGCTGGTTCTGCCTTGCGCCTCTGTATCACAGATCGTTTCCGATTGGCCCTCAATGCGCAACGTAACGGTCGGAGGCGCGGCAATTGACGCGACCGGGTAGTATTTTCCGGCCATCGCTATTGCCGCGTAGGACGTGGAGACCAGCGTGAATAAATCAGCGCTTAAAGATTGCGCATCAAACAAAAAGTATCCACCCGCGTGCTGGCGCGCGTTCAAATAATCAACCGGCGTTTTCCCGGCCCGCGACCAAAAACTGACATCCTCTCCGAGCGCATACAGCGCGGACAGCGCCCAGGCGGTTGACGGCGTATTGGAAGCGCCTCCCAAAGCCAGGGGAAATCCGCCATCATCATTCTGGCTCGCAAGCAAATACTCCGAAGCCCCAAGAACCGCGTCATCGCTCGGCGCAACTCCGGCGGCAACAAGCGCCATGATGCCCATGGCCGTGTAATCAATGCTTGATTCAGTGGCACCAGCGGACCAATCCCATCCTCCGTCCGCAAGCTGGTTGGTTTTGAGGTAATTGACTGTCTGCACGACCAAGGAATCATTGGACGGAACGCCCGCTGCATGAAGCGCGAGCAGCCCAAAGATATCATCGCTCACCATGCTCGCATCTCCGATTTGTCCGTTGCTCGCTTTCTGGCGAAGCCCGTACACCAAGTTTTCGTTGCCAAATGAACGCGGGTCGCGGCCCAAGGCCGTGATTGCGAGAATATAGGTCGCATAATCATTGGCAGTACTCCCGTCCAGCGCCTTCAAAAATGAGGCATCAACGCCTCCTGCGCCGATGGCCGAGCGCGCCATGACTGACCAGTCGGTCTGCGGGTTAATGCCCGCGAGATAGGCCCCAACTTCCGGAGCGACCGCGGCGCGCGTGGAATCAAAAATCCCTGCCACCGGCAAAACCAGAAGCATGGCGGCTACAATATAGGAAGCGAGTGTTTTCATATAAAAATACCTGCTTCCTCAAGCAGGGTCTTTAATGGGCGCAAAACGCTCACTTCCTTACTCGAGGAACCGTCCGCCGAATCGGCGAACGACCTTTCAGTACTCGGACTCCCCGCCCTTGAGGCGGGTCACCGTTGCGGCACAGCGCCGGATTTGCACCGGACTTCCCTGAAAGGATTTATTTAATTGTTACGCAGTGTTACCTTACCACATCCGAGTTGCGATTCAAGCATACGGTTGTGGATAACGTTCCCCCATGGCCAACCGAACCTTTCTCGGCCATGGGGGGTCACGACAAGCATGAAAATACTAACACTTGGAATACCCGCAGCTCCGGCACAGTTGGCACCCTTCGCCCATTTCAAGCACGCCCCCGCACTGCGGGCACTCGGGCGCGTGGCCATGGTCCGCCATTGAGGTGGAAGCTGCGTGAGTGCCGTGCGCCGCGGCGCCATGATGCAAGGCAAGTTGGGTCTGCTCGCCCCTGATGTGGCGTTCCAGAACTTTTGCGATAGCGTCCGGAAGCGAAAGAATCTTGTCACCGTTCGTGCCGAAGCTGGGCATGGGCCCGCGGATGCCTTTGAGCTGGGTAATCACGGCTTCCGCAGCAATGCCGCTGCGCAAGGCAAGGGACGCAAGCCTGCACACGGCTTCCGATTTCGCGTTAAAGAATCCGCCTGCCTTGCCGATTTGCGCGAACACCTCAAACGGCGCGCCGTCCTCTCCTTCGTTCACGGTCACGTACAAGGAGCCGTACGCGGTCTTTACCTTGTATGTCTTTCCGCTCACCACCTCGGGCCGCGCCTTGGGCTCGCGGTGCGGCGTTGCTGCTTCGGTATGCGCCTGTTCCTGTTTTTTCGCGGATGCATCCAATGATTCAAGCACTGAAACATCACGGGAGTTCTCCCGAAAATAGGTTACGCCCTTGCACCCGAGCTCGTACGCTTTTAGGTATAACTCTTTCACGTCCTCGTGCGTATGGTTCTCGGGCGCGTTCACGGTCTTTGATATTGAGGCATCGGTGTACTTCTGGATGACTGCCTGCATGGTAACATGCTCCAAGGGAGTGAGCTGCTTGGCATTCACAAAGTAATCCGGAACCGGCTCCCCGGGGTGCTGTTCTAGGTACTCCTTATACATCTGGTGGTACACAATATGCTCGCCAATCCGGTCCTTTCGCTTAAACGAAAAATCGTACACCGGCTCAATGCCGGAAGAAACCCCTGCCAAGAGGCTCGTGGTTCCGGTCGGAGCCTGGGTTTGGAGAACGCCGTTGCGAATGCCATACTGCTCAATACTTGTCCGAATATCCTCGGGAAGGCGCTGAATGTAGACGCCCTGCAGGTACTTCTCTTTATCAAAATCCGGAAACGATCCTTTTTCGCGGGCAATCTCAACGGACGCGCGGTAGGATTCGTCCCGGATAAACCGGTACACCTGCTCCGCGAGCGCGAGAGCCTCGCCGCTGCCGTAGCGGACCTTGAGCTTAATGAGGAAATCCCCGAGCCCCATGGTGCCCAAGCCGGTCCGGCGCACGTTCATCTGCGCCCTGCGGTTCTCTTCGTACGCATACGGAGTCGCGTCCACCACGTTGTCCGCGAACCGCATGGCAATGCGGACTGCCTTTCCCAAAGCTTCCCAGTCAACCGTGTTGTCGTCTCTGGCGAACGGCACCAAATTGATGGCCCCTAAATTGCACACGCCCCACGCGGGCAAAGGCTGCTCCCCGCACGGGTTCACGCTGATGATGTCCTCAAAATACCAGGTATTGGATTCCTTATTGCAGCGCTCCATGAACACGCACCCGGGCTCTCCTGATGCGTGCGCTGATTCGGTGATGAGATCCCAGAGTTTCGCGGCTCTGACCGTCTTGAACACCTTACCGTCCCACTTGAGATCCCAATCCGCATCGCGCGCAACGGCGTCCATAAAGCGGTCCGAGACGCACACCGAGAGGTTGGCGTTCGTAATCTGGCCCATCTGGCGCTTGACGGTGATGAATTCCTCAACGTCCGGATGGTCGTCGTTGATCATGAGCATCAGGGCTCCTCTCCGGCTTCCGCCCTGCTCAATCAAGCCCGTCACGAACGAGTACAAAGCGCCGAACGAAACCGCGCCCGAAGCGCGCCCGTTCACGCCTTTTACGTACGCGCCGCGCGGGCGCAGTGAAGACAGGTTGACGCCCACCCCGCCGCCGCGCGCCATAATCTCCATCATAGTGGTGACGCTCTCCATGATGCCGCCCCGCGAATCTTCGGGGTACGGCAGCACGTAGCAGTTGTAGAACGTCACATCGGTCTTGGCGCCGGCTCCGGTTAAAATCCTGCCGGCAGGCACGAACTTGAACCCCTGCAAGGCCCAGTAGAACTTATCCTCCCACTCCTTTTGCGCGTCCGGCTTCTCAACCGCGGCAATGGTGCGGGCCACGCGGCGCCACATTTCCTCGGGAGCGAGCTCAAGCGGATTCCCGGCGCTGTCTTTGAGGCTGTAGCGGTCATTAAACACTTTCCTCCCGAGCTCGGTAAGTCCGTACGGCGTTTCCTCGGTCTTTTCCAGGACCACTTTTTTGTAAAAACCATTGATTGATTCAACCTCTCTGGCAGCCAAAGACTCCCCTGTTTTTACGGGAGCCACGGTGTAGTTTTGTTTTTGTTTTTGTTCGTCCATAGGCACAACTTAGTGTGTTGCTAAGATAGGCGCAAACACAATAGGTTGTGCTTGCACTGTGGATTATACCACTAGATATTGTGTTTGTTAAACATGCAAGGTTAGCCTAAAACAAACGCCGTGTGGATAAGTCAGGCTCCGGGCGCGCGGCGCGGGGACTGCGGAGGAATCGGCCCTATTCCGCCGCGCCACTCCGGCTCGGCAATGCCCCTCTGCTGGTTCAAAAACCGCGCCAACACGTACCAGTAGTCCGAGAGCCGATTCAGGTACTTGATAATGAGCGGATTGAACGGCCCCGCACCATGCGCATGCACCACGGAGCGCTCTGCCCGGCGGGTTATGGTCCGAATCCAGTAGGCCATGGCAGCCGCCGGGACGCCGCCGGGAAGCAAAAAGTGCTTCTGCGGGGAAAGCAGAGATTCAATGGCCGTAATCCGCTCCTCCAACAAAAAAACGTCAGCCTCGGCGATCCTTGGGATGTAGGAGCGCGACTCGTCCGGCGCATCCGGGGGAGTCGCGATTTCAGCGCCAATAGTAAAACACGCGGACTGCACAGCCCTTAGGTCATGCATAACCTGCTCTGACATGTCAGGGCGCGCCAAAAACAGCCCGATTGCGCTATTAAGCTCGTCAATGTCCCCGTTCGCGCATACGCCAGGGTCGTCTTTGGGAACCCGTGCCCCGCCGAACCGGCCTGTTTCGCCTTTGTCGCCTGTTTTAGTTACTACGCCCATACAAAAGGCGGAAATTTCTCCCGCCATCACAGTATAGGCTATTCAGGAGAATACATCAATTGTTTTCCCAAATCCCAAAATCTTGAATCCCGCTGCTCCTCTTTGAGCCAGTACCACCACTCAACTCCCCACACATAAATCTCCGAGAAGCCGGTTTTCCTGGCAAAATCAACAGTGGCCAAGGTCCGGCTGTAGTTCATGCTCTCAAACTGTTCCGCAAGCGGGGTGAGGGGGAGCGGGATCAGCGTCCAAGGCTCAAGCTGGAGTTCCGAGAGGAACACGCCATCAAGGTTTTTGTTGATTGCGCGGGTAAAAGCCGCACGCTTCTGGTAAAAGCCCGGGCGCAGGGGGTAGTAGAACCTGCCGAACATCGGATTGTCGGTCACGCGGTACAGGCTCACCCCCAAGCGGTCAACAGAGCGGGAAAGCGAGAGCCACCCCCCAAGCTCCCCGGAGTCAGTGGTGGCAATGGGACGGCCGTCCAGGGACCGCACAAGCTCTGCCTCGGCGCGAAACAGCCCTGTGGTTGGCGCGTGGCCATAACACTCCCCGAACAGGAACGTAGGCTCGTTTTCCACCTGCCAGAGAGCGATGTTTTCGTGGCGCTTGAGCTCGTTGACGGTGGCTTCAAGGAATCCGAGCACCAAGCCGTCCAGCTCCTCGTGCGGCGTGCCGTACACCCAGCCCGGATCATGGCACTCGGGCCAGCGCATGAGCTTCCTGCCCACGTTCAACGTGACAGTAGCCCCGCGTTTTTCGGCCTCATCAAGCATCCAGTGGATATCCGAAAAATCATACTCACCCTGGTTGCGCTCTACCTGGCTCCAGGGTACGGCGAGCCTTAAGCGCTTGGCGCGCATATCATCCAAGAGCGCGATGTAGACCTCTTTCCAATCAAGCCCCAAATCCTCTGCCTGCTGCGGGAAAAACGAAACCCCCCACGTGATGTCGCCCGGCTCCTCTACCCCCTCCCCGGACAAAAACCAAATCACAAACCCCACCAACAGCACAATGATTGCGGTGCCCGTGATTTTCAGCGTGCGTTTAAGATACTTCTGGCGCTTGAGTGGGTGCATGTGGCGCTACCGTTCAATGTCTCCTCTGAATAATTCTACCACAATGAGCGTAAGAATAGTGCCCGCGGCAAACACGCCCCAGAGCATCCCCCACTCCCGCGCGACCGCGCCTGACCAGATGGGGTACAATACCGCGGCTGACAAAACAAATGCGACATAGTAGTCAACCGGAAACGGGCCAAACCAGCGCTTGTGCCACCACACGTCATTCTTTGGCCTCCTGCGGATGACTCCATAGTGCGGATTGATGATAATCCAGAGGTAGTCCCACACTGCGCTGAAGACGAAGAACGTGGAAATTACCCAGAGCTCTCCGGCAAGAGACCACGCGCTTCCCGCAAAAAACGGGTAGTGCAGAAACAAGAGCACCAATCCGAATACGCCGATGTGGTAGCCCGTAAGCTCTTTGCCGCCCATTGCTTTACGGTAGAGCTTTGCATACCACTTTTCCCCGGGCTTCCAGGTGGGCAGCTTGCTCGCCCACCCGTGCTTGCCCTCAATCTGCACCTCAAGGAACGCGAGCAGGAGTGCGGTGATGAACAGATAGATTGCGTGGTTGAGCATGTTATTTTGTTTTAATGAGTTCAGCCGGGGTGATTCTCTTAACCCCGAGCTTGTCAAAATCTTTGTCGTATGAAATGAGAGTAAGATGGTTAATGGCAATCAAGTAATGCGCCCCTATCATGGCATCAATAAATTTGATGGAATGCGCCTCATACAGAGCCATGCCCCACTCAAAATAATACTGATCGACAATATGCAACTGGGGAAGCCTGGATATGCCATTCAGAGACCGCACCACTGCCTGCTTTGGCGTCTTATATACGTTCGCAAGCACCCAATTGATCTCTGCCATAACCAGTGTAGAAGTGTACGCCATCACATCGCTGTTTTTTATCAACGACAGTACGCGGGAACACTCTTGGTATGTTTTTTCGTCTTCTCTAATCAAGACGCGCAAGAAAATGTTTGAATCAATAAAGTACTCGCTAGAACCGTTCATAGTGCTTTTCGAAAAGCTCGCGAGCCTTGAGTGCGGAAATCACCTTTTTCGGTTTGAGAAATCCGGCTAAATCCAAAATATCTTCGGTGTGTTCTTTTTTCTTCTTTTTACCAAAAAGCGCGTGTGTATCCTTTGTCTCGCCGTGCAGGTACTCTTGGTACCCCTCATTGATCTGTTTTTTTATTTCCGGATCATGCATCTCTAAAATCTCATCCAGGTCCTCCATGCCAACAATCCCGGCGACCGGGATGCCGTCTTTTTCCAGCACAAAGTGCTCTTTGTTTACATGCGCACGGCGCACAATTTGGCCTAAATTAATTCTCGCTTTGGTGAGTGGTATGTGATGTACCATATAATGATTGATTAACATTGATTAACGTTAATAAGTATACCACAATCAACGACCTTGTCAAAAAAAATTAAAACGCGATTAATCCTATACCGATTGAAATCAACACAATAGCCGCGATCTTCTGTGCTAAGACGCCGCCGGTTAAGCGTTCTGACAATACCCGTGGAAACTTCTTTGACAATAACACAACCATGATAAGCAAGAATGCATACTGAACGCCCTGCATGGCATTGACCAGTGATACGGATGCGAGCGAAATCGCGTAATTGACCAGAACAAACCCCAAAGCGCCTGCCGCCTGGCCCGTGAAGAATAACACAGCAGTGGTGCCAGTCCCCTTTTGTTTGGGTTGATGAAATATGCCATAACGCGCCGAAGGAATCAGCAGAAATGATAAGGCCATCAAAAATCCGCCGATTCTGGACCACACAAACCCGGAGATGAACGCCTGTTCCAGGTACACCTGCTTGGTGATGACAAATGACGCCGCAAACACGAACGCGGCCATGACAGCATATGCATATCCTAAGGCTCTCCCGCGGCCGCGGCGCTCAAGCGTGATTAACACGCTGCCCGCGACCAAAGCCGCGAACGCGAGAATTTCAGTTTGGCCGAGCCGCTCGCCCAAAAAGAAATATGCCAGTACAAATGTGAATGCAGGCACAAACCCGCCTGTGAGCGGAACAACGCGCGAAGCTTCATTCTCTTTTAAGCCTGCAAAAAAGAACACCAGGGCAAGAATGAACGTGGCGCCCGCAACCAATGCACGTATAACTTCAACGCTTGACGGAATGACAACGCCGAATGGAATCAAAAACGGCGAAGGAATGCGCTTTGACGACAAGAGGAACTTGTCCATCAAAAACGCGAGCGCGTTCAGGAAATGCCCGGCTAAAACTATGGCAATCCAGTTCATGTGCCAAAAATAATTTTTTTAATATGTTCCACCCCGTCCCGGGGCACCTCCAAATACCCCTGTAGAGCGGCTTCCGCGAGCCAGCCGTTATCCAAATAATCCAAAAGCCACTCATGGCTGTACTTTGGATTTTCCTGTGTAATGCCCGCGCCAATCACCTCAAGCCAGTACCGGTTAAAAAACTCCTGTGAGCCGATGGGAGGAGCTATGACAATGGGAACCCCGAGGGCCGTATAGAACGAGAGTTCGCTCGGCTTGGTCCAGAGGATGTCTGTTTCGCGCAGGGCAAGGTTGAACTTGTGGAAGTATTCCTCTTTCCGGTCCGCAGAAATGATTTTGATGCCATGCCCCACGTAATCGTCCAGCCTGAACTCGCTGATGCTGCGCTTGAAGAACTCAAGCACGTCATTGTGAATGCCCGCAACCAAACACACCCCGATGCGCCCGGTTTTGATGTGCACGCTAAGGCTCTCAAGGATTTGGCACCCGAGCGCCCGCTGGGCGCCTGCGCCGCCGATTGCGAACATCACCCACACGCGCTTGTCTTCCCCGCCAACGGACGCAGGCTTTTTGCCGAGGAACTGCTCCAGGGTGTCCCCGTAGTTTTTGTGGAACGTGCCTGAAGGGTCCAGCACCCGAAGCCTGCGCCACAAATCTTTTTTGAGCACTGACTCATGGGGGCCGATGTTTTCCTCCGGAAGCGGAAACCCGGTGAGCGTGATGTTCTTCTCGGGCACGCCGTAGAGCTTGAGCCGCTCGCTCGCGCGCTTGGTGGGGGTTAAGTAGTGGATACGGCTCGCAGCCGGATCAAGAGGCGCCCAGGCGCGCGAAATGTCCGCATCCGTGACAATGCAGTAGATGTCTCCCGGGTACTCCCACACCTCGGCCATGAACGCCGGAATGAAAAACGTGGCAACAAGCGGGTGTGGGTCTTTTCCCAGCTTCTCAATGAGGTGCTTGCCCCACTGCTTGCGCTTGATGAGCGCATAGGTCTGCTTGAGCTGCAGGCTCGGGCGCGTGAGGTTGCGGCGCGGGTAGAAAAAATCAATGCGCTGGAACCGGTCAAACAGGTTCCACGCCCACTCGCCGATGAGGGGGATGTTTTTAAAGCGCGAAAACGCCTCATACACGGTGCGGGACTGCTGCCACCGCTTGCGGTCCGTCTCCGGAATGCCCGGGTACGCGTTTGCATTGATGACCTCTTGGTGATCAAGCTCCCGCAGGGGGTATGCCGCGCGCTGGTGGCCGTATCCCATATCAACCGCAACAATCCATGCCTGGTGCGCCTTGGTGTGTGTTTTTGTTTGAGGCATACGTCTAGACTGTCATCCCGAGCGAGCGTACTCGCGAGCCGAGGGATCTAGTCTGAATATTAAACAAAGTTAGTATACCACTTTTTGCTTGCAAAAACCAAAAAGAAAGCGCCCCACTCTCGTGCTGTGTGCATTGTTAAGCCGAAACTGAACTACATGAAAAAGCGGTCCCAGAATACGATTCCCGTAAATGCCGTAAAAAACAGTATGATAACCACAACAATTCCCTGCCGCCACCACGCGGGCCTGAATGCTTTCGCCAGTTGCGTCTTGTTCAGGATGAGCGTCAGAGTCACGTGCACGAGCATGGCAAAGGCATTGATGACCGCCCCAAGCACCAAAAGGGCGCGCGGCTCCGTAAAGCCTGCAAGCAGCACAATGGCGCCGAGCCCGATAAAGCCCCAGAGCACGGAATAGAACAGCCTGCGCGAGTGCGCAACCTTGCCTTGCGACTCGCGGCGTATGGCAATGTTTTCGGAAATGATGCGCGAGCTTGATTCAAACACCACGATCTGGGTGGCCAAGAGCATAATGCCGCCCGCAAGCAAAAACAGGGTGCCCAAAATCGGCGCAACGCTCGCAATGCCGCGAGCTTCGGCAAGCACAAAGTTGATGCTTGCGGAGGTGTTGGGCGCGCCGTACGTGGTGAGGTACGCCAAAAACGCGAGCATCACCATGGTCGCGGCTCCGGTCATCCAGAACACCAGGGCGTGCTCCGCGTTGATCTTCCTCCACCACGCTCTGAACTGCTTTACGTTTTCAACGGTCGGCTCAACGCGCGCGCGGCTGCTCGGGGTGTGTTGAGATTGGGATGCGCCCGTAACCGGGCTGGTAATGGCTGCCGCGTACTTGCCCATGCCATACCCCTTTTCCTTGATGTAGAACGATTGCGCGAGGTTCAAGTTGCCGCCGGCGCCCGAGTATGCAAATGCCGAAAGGAACACTGCCAAAGCAATGCCTTCCGGCAGGAATAGATACCCATCTCCCCTTCCTATGAGGCCGTTTGCCAGGGCAACCCAGTCCGCCCTCTCCGCGAGATATATCGTCAAAATAAATATGCATGGCACTGATATGCCAATGACTGTTTTCTGGAATTTTTCCACCACGTGGTAGAGCACGGGCCCGAGCGTGAACAAGAGGCCCGTAAGGACAAGCAGGCCGATGGCAATGTACTCGGTGCGCGCAATGCCGAACACCGCGCCGATCATGACCGCGCTTGCCGCAGCCATGCCTGGCCACACAAATCCCACGAACGTGGACAGCATAAACCAGTACGGCAATCCAGCCCACATGCGGTTAAAGCCCACAAACACGCTCTCGCCTTTGACGAGCGCATAGCGCTCAATTTCCATGTTCATAAAAAACTGGAACGTGATGCCCAAGACCGCGGCCCAGATAATGCCAAGGCCGTAGTTTGAGGCAAGGTACGGCCAGAGAATCACTTCTCCGCTGCCGAGCCCGAGTCCGAGCAGGATAAAACTCGGGCCAATGAGGTGGCGCAGCTTGGGTGCTTTTGGAAATTGCTTTATCTCGCCTCCCCGGCGAACACCTTTTATTTTCATAGCACGTGCTACAATCGCACTCTCTGTTTTTTCACCGCATCTTCAAAAAATCTGCTCAACCCCGCTTTAGTGACCGCACGTTTTAGGAACACGACGCTTGTCTCGCTTACATCATCAAGGTACACCAGCTGCTCAAGGAAGAGCCGATCATTGAAATCATCGCCATACACCCGCGCGGCCCGCCGCATAACGCTGCCAAGCGCGGCGCGTTTCTCTTTGAGTATGCAGTACAAGTCAAAGTAGTCCTTAAAATCGCCTCTCCTTCCGATGGTGTATGCTTTGGTGACTGCAATATCAGGAACCGCCAGCAACTGAACGCCCCGGTAGGAAACGGTTTTTTGTTTGATCGCATACGGATAGTGCAAAAATGTGCACTTAACGCCGGCAATGATCACGGTGAGCTCATCGCGATTGTTCACTAAATCGCGCACCGCATCATCAAAAAATACGTCTTTAACTTTCTGCAGCAACGAGTTGCGGATGGGGGCATGGGTGAATAAATCAAAATCAACGGAAACGCGATGCCCGATTTGCAGCGCGAGCGCCGTGCCCCCGGCAAGATAGAACCCCCTAAACTCACCGAGCTTTGGAAACAGTTCTGCGGCCTTTTTTGTGAGCGCCTCGTGGTGCATAGCGGTATGATTTGACAGAAAAAATAATGCCAGCCAAAGGCCGAACGTGCGCGCGAAGCGCGGTTCGCGGCACTCCTGCAAGCACGCGGCCAACCCCCCGGCGGCCGTACCGCTTGGCAATCCACCGCCAGTGCCGCAAGCTCCCATAGTTGACGGCCGCCGTGATAATCGTCTTTTTGTCGCGCGTCGCATCAAGCCGACCGACGTCATACGACCACAGGATGGGCTTGAAAAATGACGGAAGTTTTGATGGCTGTTTTTCCTTGCTCATGTGTGTAGTATACCATTTTTGTTCTGAAAAACCAACACGGAATTTCCATGAGCTCTCAAAAAGAAAAGCGCCGCACCTCCACCATAGAACAGTGAAAAGATGCGGCGCTTCGTGAAAGAGCGTTCCGGTTCAGCCGTCGGCGCTGAACCGGTTACTTGGTAAGGACCCAACGATCCAGCGGCAGGAAGCTGTCTTCAGCGTAGCTCCCCGCAACGAGATAGCCATTGGTCCAGTCGTTGCTTCCGGTACTCGGAACCGCACTGCTGTGCGCGCCAGTGTCCGAAGAGTAATCGGACCAGACGAAGTTGGCATCCGTTCCGCCAACTTTCACCACGCTGACTGGATCCGACTCCAGATCACCCGTGACCACGAGCCCACCTTCGTCGCCGAGCATGGTCACGGAGATCACGTCAGCGTCGGACGAGGCGCCCTGGTGCGCGTTCGCGACGTCAAACTTGAGCTGGTACTGCGGAAGGTTCCTTTCGTATACCGGCTCCTCACCCGCAAAGTCACGGGTATGGTCTCCGAACATGAGCACGACGTCTGCGTAGGACCCTGGAAAGTTGTCCAGGTTGAGCTTGGCAGTGCCACCAGCGCTCAATAGGTGTTCTTGGCTGGTGCCCCGGCCGTCGTAGATAGCGTACTCAGACGGATCCATGAGGCTGAACCCGGATTCGATCCACTCGGGCACCCGCCGGTACAGCTTGAAGTTGTCGAGCGCAAGCTGGAAGCTCGGCGTGTCATCGGTCCAGGAAACGCGGAAGGTGATCTTCTTGTGGTAGGTGTTGATAGCCAACCCACCCCAATCGCCGCGCGCACCCACCCGCCAGTACGCTCCGACAATCTGGCTGGAGGCGCCTCCTAGAAGTGTGGTGGTCGGCAACGGGAGCCGCTCGACCATTGGGTGCCATCGCCGGACTATGACCCAGTTGCCGACAATCTCTTGGTCGGGCCCGACCAAGACCGCGCCCGACGACGCGCCGCGCGCGGTTATCGCGCTCGTCCCGTCTCCGAGCGGATCCGGCACGAGCGAGAAGCGGTGCACACTTCCAGAAAGCGCACTGGGCCAGTCGTTGATCCTGCACCTTACGGTGAACTCGGTCTGTTCCGCCTCGGGCAGATGATAGGCTCCCGCAGCGCCGAGGTTGAAGTCAAGATACTCCGTGACCTCGGTACTGCTCTGCTCCAGAACCTGCGCCGCCGCGATGGTCGGCCCCACCTGCGTGGCGCCGTTCCACAACTCGTAGTTGAAGAGCGTGGACCGAGCCGCGGACGCATCGCTCCCGAATGGAAACGTAACCGTATGCACCAGGATAAGCCGTGTCGCGTCCGCTGGCTCCCTCCATGGCGTAAGCCGGAACTTGAACATATCCTCCGAGTAAGTGCTCGCATCCACGATCCGCATCCGCGGCTGTGCCGAAGCAGGAACCGCTTCCACGACCAGGCTACCCTGTGGCGCGGACGGGTGCGGCACTGGATTCGTCGGGCCGATTTGCTGTCCCCGGCGGACGATGAAGTCGACCTTGTCGAGCGGCGGATAGATAGTTACCTCGCCGTCCCGAATGTCCGCGAGGCGGTCGCCAGTGTAGGCATTCACTACCTCGCCAGTTGCGACTTCCGAAAGACGAGACAGATTCCAAGTCAGTGTAGTCAATGGATCTGGGGCATGCTGAATATAGAATCGAAAGACTGATTCGTCGGACTCCATCCCGCGAATATCTCGAATGAGGTATTGATTCCCCAACATCAACAAAAACAACCTGTTCTCTCCGGGTGGAAGCGGTGGATATACTATATCCGCCGGCACCCCTTCTTCAAAATCTCTGGCGAGGATTTCATCCACCCCGTCTGTGGCAAGAGGGTGTTGGCCAAACACCTTCCAGAAGCTGTCAGTGCACGGGATGCCCTCCCTACAAAGCCGCACCTCCCAACCAGCCGATACCTCCTCATTGTCCGGCACCTGCCGCACGCCGTCCACGATGAGCGCTATGTTGGGCACGTCTGCGGGCGGCGGCTTTGGATTCGCGCTACCGGTTCCGCCGGTCTGTACAGACGAAGAATTGCACTTCTCACAGGTCGCGGCAACCGGGTTGCTCACGACCTTTGCGGCGGGCTCCGGCTCCGTGTAGCTCGCCAGCACGGCCTGGGGCTGTGGCGCGGGCTGCGGGGGCGGCACGTACACAGGCTGGACAAACGTTCGGCTGTCCGCGCCCACATGCCCGGCCATGTCCACCACAGAAACCGTCAGATTGACGGCCTGCGGCGAACCAGCGGTGTTCCCGGGACACGCGTCCCAGTACCCCCAGAACCAGAGCGTGTCCGACGTGTCGGACACCGGCGACAAGCCGCGGGCGCTTACCGCCTGCGACCCGTCCGCGCACCGCACCTTGAGGGTGCAGGGATTGGCATGCCGGAGCTTGATGCCTCCGGCATCCAACGCCTTCATGCCGATGTACAGGCGGCCGGAGCCGTCCATACGGACCTCGCCGGCCGGTGTGTCATCCGCGATGACCACGACCGGTGCCGTGGTGTCCGGCGCGGCCATCTTGCCCGCGGGCCGGACATCCACCGCCGGACCCAGGGGACTGTGGTCATCATCGCCGCATCCGGCGATGATGACCACTGCGAGCGCCGCGAGCGTGGCGCACATACGAAAAGCCCTCATGATTATCCTCCCACGGATTGAGGGGTGAAAAACGCGAAACTACCTTATCTTTTGGCCTTTTATGGCCATTTATTGTCAAAAATCAGTGTCTGTTTTAGACACTAAACATATCACAAAACAGGAATTCTGTCAAACAGCGACAAAAATCCTTGTTTTGTAACCAAAATTCACTATTTACTTCCTAAACCGGCTCTATGCCAACTCTCCGCTCAACACCTATAACGCGAGCTTTAAGGCTCGTAATATCATGGTCCTGCCTATCATCCCGGCCGACTTTCATGATCTGCTCGTCCCGGATGGCTTGCACGTTTTTTGCCATAGCATCAACACTGTTTAATACCTTATCAAACTTTTCAGACATTTCTTCTCTTAATTGTTGCCCAAGTTCGTGTACATCAAGCTTTGTGGCAACGACTTTCGTCAACGTCTCCACATGCTCTTGGAACTGGCCCACGGTAAGCGGCTGATTTGAATCTTGATGGTTAAAATCCATAACCACAAGTATAGCACGCCCGGGCCAATATATCAATGCAGCAGTTCCCGCGTAATTACCTTGTACTCCTCCACATTCGGCTGGTCAAACGCGTTGACGCGCATCAGGCGTGCGAGGAGCATGGTTTCCACCATCTTAAACTGCAAAAATTCCCCTAATGATTCTTCATCCAGGCGCTCCAGCTCAACCTCAACAAACGGGAGGCTGCGGTCCGCAAATGACCGGACCGTGCCCGTGTAAATCGCGTCCATGACTTCGCCCACTGACTTGCGGTTCAGCTCTGGAACAATCGCGTCAAACTCCTCGTCCACGCGCGGGATGCTGATGTCTTGTTTGGCGCGGACTTTTACGAACGTGGTGAACTTATCCTCGGGCCCGCCAAGCAGGAGTTGAAATACTGAATGCAGGTCCGTTGAGCCAATAGTGACGAGCGGGGTGATGCCTGCGTGCACAATGCGGCCGGAAAGGTCGCGCTCCTTGCCCAGCGATTCCCCCACCAGCTGGCGGTACCACTTGCCGACGCGCTCCAAGTCTTGGTTGAAGATGAACGTGTTATGGATAGCCACGCCCTTTTTCATGGCATGGTGGATGGCAACTGCTGATTGTAAAGCGGCGTTGTGCTCTTCGTCGTTTGACAAGCACCGCCGCAGGGCGCGCACTGCCCCTTTGTGCAGTTTTTTGATGTCTACCCCGGCAAGTGCCAACTGAAACAAGCCAACCGCACTGAACACGCTCCAGCGCCCCCCCACGTTTGGAGGGTTGGGCAGGGACGGGACATCCTGGGCTCGCGCCCAATGATCAAGCAAAGATTGCGGCTCCGTGGTCACCACAACTGACTCGCGCCAGTGCTTGGTCAACGACTTTAGGCAGTCAATCAAGACCCGCGCGTTCATCATGGTCTCGCTGGTGGTGCCGGATTTGCTTATGACGTTAATGAGCACCCGACCTTTCTTGCGGTAGATTGCGCGCATGCGCTGGCAGGCTTCCTTCAAGAGGCGCACATGCGCAGTATCAAAAAATGACAAGGGAACGCCCCCGGGCTTTAACGCATCATACACTGCCCACGTGCCCAAATTTGAGCCGCCAATGCCGACCACCATAACCTCATGCAGTCTACGGGATGATTTCTCGTGTGCAAGGCGGCTCACCTCGGCGCGGAGCGTTTCATCGGACGGAAGGTGCAGGCACGACTCATTGCTTGCGTATGACGCATCAGCCGCAGCCACGCGCAACTCCTCCAGGTACCCGGAAAGCTCATGCCCGGCGCGGGCCGCGTCCCGCTCACTGATGTGCGATGTTTCTTTGTACGAAAACTTCATACACTGCGATTATACCACAAAACAAACAAAAGAGCCTCCGCTATGGAGGCTCTTTGCGAACAACACGATCAAGGACTAAAGCACTGCGTCCTTGGCTGCCTTGGCAACGCGGAACTTAACGACTGTCTTTGCCGGAATGCTGATCGTTGCCCCGGTCGCCGGGTTGCGGCCCATGCGCGCGGCGCGGTGCACTTTCACGAGCTTGCCTACGCCCGGAAGCGTAAATTCGCCGTTTGATTTGACCTGGTGGTACGCGAGCTCAACGAGCTTGTCCATGAAATCTCCCACCTCCTTCTTGCTCATGCCTGTTTTCTCGGCAACTGCGGCAAGCGTCTGGGCTTTTGTCAGTTTTGACATAGGATCATTCTCCTAAATTAGTTAGTGATATGACATATAAAACTTAGCAAAAATGGGGCAAAAAGCAAACTTTTCAAAACAGAGGCTGTGGATAATACTATTGATTCTTAACCCTTTTTATAGCGTATCCCTGTTCTTGATCCTGAATTTCATAGCCGCGCTTGGCTAATGTTAGCCTAATCTTGTCTGATTTTCCAAATTCTTTCATCTTTTTCAGTTTCCAGCGCTCTTCCGCACGTTCCTTGATTGATGCGGGAATGCTGCTCTGCTCGCGCGCCAAGCGCTTTGACTGTTTGATGAGATCAAGCCCGAGTGTTGCATCCGCCTGTTTGATAAAAGAGAGCAGGCTTTTTTGATCAAGGCCGGGGTCTTTGGCCGCCTCCCAGAGCACGGCAAGGGCCCGGGGAGTGTCCAGATCATCGCTCAAGCGCTGCTTGAATTTTTTGAGGTATGAATCCGCGCTTTTGCTTTTTTTGGCGGTGCGCGTGCGAGTGATTTCTTCCCAAAGATTCTGCAATGCGCGCTGTGCCGCCCCAAGGCTTTCCCACGAAAAGTGGAGCTGGGAACGATAGTGTGTGGTGAGCGCCAAGTACCGGAATGCGAGGGGCTCAAAACCCCGCTTCTTGGCGTCCGCGAGGGTTATGAACGCCCCCTTTGACTTTGACATCTTGGCGCGGTCAATCACCAAGTATTCGTTATGCATCCAGACCTTGGCGAGGGGCTTGCCGTATGCCGCTTCTGACTGGGCAATTTCATTAGTGTGGTGCGTTCCGATGTGGTCAATGCCGCCGGTATGGATGTCAAACGGCTGGCCCAGGTATTTTGACGAGATGGCCGAGCACTCAATGTGCCAGCCCGGAAACCCGTCTCCCCAGGGCGATGCCCAGTGCATGGCGTGATTTTTGTGGCGACCAGCTCTCTTGAACCACAAGGCAAAATCAGCGGGGTGGCGTTTGTCCGGGTCTTCCACAACTTCACCACGCGCCGCAACCCGCTTTTCTTCCAAAGACTGGCCGGAAAGTTTTCCGTATGCCTTACACCGGGAAATGTCAAAATACACGGCCTGCTCGGTCTCGTAGGCATAGCCTTTTTTGAACAGCAGTTGGATGAGCTTGATCTGGTCTTTAACCGTGTCCGTGGCTCTGACGACGCGGCTGGGCTTCTTGATGTTGAGTTCCGCGCAGTCCCTGAAAAACGCATCTGCATAGAAACGCGAAACATCCCACACTGACTTTTTCTCCTTCTTTGCCTCTCTCTCCACTTTGTCTTCCCCGGAATCGGCGTCGCTGGTTAAGTGCCCCACGTCCGTGATGTTCATGACGCGCTTAACCGCAAACCCCTCAAACGCAAGCGTGCGCTCCAAAACGTCCGCGAACACGTACGAGCGCAAGTTTCCGATGTGCGCGTAGTGGTACACCGTGGGGCCGCACGTGTACAGCCTGGCACTCCCTTTTTTGAGGGGTTTGAATGCCTGCTTTTTTCTGGTGAGCGTGTTGTAGAGTTTCATATATGGCTCAATGATAGCACCTTTTAGCGCCCTGCTCAACGAAAACAAAAACCCAGCCGAATCGGCTGGGTTTTTGTTTTCGGTTTCAATGCAGTTACATCGCGGCTTCGGAACCTTCGGAATCGCCTGCCTCTTCTGAACCGCCGCCTGCTTCCGCCTCAAGATCCGAGTCTTCGGATCCTTCATCCCCATCTTGGGGAGCCATGGGCGCTGCGGGAACTTGGGCCTCGTCGCTGCCCGCGTCCGGCATGAGCGTAGTTTCGTCTTGCATAATGCATTTTGCTTACTGCTAAAAAATCCGAACACGCATATCTAGGGTTCGGATTGTATTCGTAATTATAGCACACGCCCCTCTATTGTCAAGCTGTGGCGCTTGAAAAGTTGTTGATGACGAACGAGGCAATGCCCCATGCCGCAAATATAACAAAGAGCCCGATGACCCCGGCTATGATGGCCTGCTTGCCGGACGCGGTCTGGTCCTCGTTGCCTGCGGCTGTCATCATTCTGAACCCGCCGAAGATGATGAAAATGACTGCGATAACTCCTAAAAATCCGAGGACAATATTGATGATGGCCGCGATTGAGCCCTTGAGGTCATTAGACTGCCCGATACCCACCCGCGAGAACGTGCTCGCGAGCCCGTAGTTGGAAGCGCGCGGATCAAGCGGGGTGCTGATTGCGGTGTCGGCGCCGATGTTGCCGCCGCCGACACCGCAATCAGCGGATGAAGCCCGGCACTGGTTGCCGCACCACACAAATCCGAATGACGTGCATGAGGATTCGTTAGTGCATAGCGAAGGCGCGGTTGCACAAGAATCACCCGCGCTTTCTTGTTGAATCACCACATTTCGCTGAAAGCTCTCTTCCTGGGCAGGGCTTGAGCCGTCACTCACGGTCGCTACCACATCAAACGTCCCGTATGCGCTAAATGAGTATTCGCACTCCAAAGTGGTTGCGGTTGAGGTGCACGGCGCGGTGGTCCGGTTAGCCGGGGAAAGCTGGATTTGGTACGGAGGCGTGCCGTTTGAGGCAGTGGCGCGGAACACGTACGTCTGCGGAGCAGGAGGAGCGAGCCCGGTGCCAATCTGGATGGTGAGTGATTTGTTGTTTGACTCAACCAAAGTGACGAGGAGCGGCGATGGTGCGGACGCAATGTTCAGGGTCGGAGAGAACGGGGTGGTGCCCGCGGGCGCGTTCGTGTTGATAATGCTATGGGTGATGGCGTCGGTCTGGGTGCGGAACGTGGCATCAATCACCGTAAGGTAAATGTTCTTAAGTCCGCTCCTCCTAAACTGGGCATCCAGCTGGCTGGTGCGGCCAAAGGTCGCCACTTCGTAGGTAATGAAGTCATTAGGCTGCTCATCAGTGGGCACGTCATTGGGGTAGTTCCAGATGTAGGTGAACGGCGGCACCCCGCCATCAACAGCGGCATCGGCGCTGTAGTTGACTGAACCGAACGTGAACGGTTCAGCCTGGCCGGAATAGACGCCCGGAGCTGTAGCGCTCGTCACGTCAACCGAAAACGCGGCATCTCCGACCGTTGCTGGATTGTCGGTTGCAAAAAACACGTACGAGCTTGTGTCATACACCGGAATGTAACCGCCTCCAACCGCATTGGATTGGTTCGCCCGCAGGGTAATCTCATACCACCCTGGCACGGGGATGATAACAGAGAACGCACCGGCCGCATCGCTCGTGACGCTCACGCTATCGGCTTTCACCTCGGTTCGCGACGAGTCCGCAACGCGCCACTGGAATGTCTGCTCCGCCGTCCAGAAACCGGAGTTGATGCCCCGGACCGAGGCATTGGCTCGGAAGTCAATCTGCGAACCGGTTGCGTAGGGCCCAGGCCCGTCAACCCTGGTGACGTTCGCGAATGGCCACGTATCCCGCACACCGGCCTTTTCCGCGAGGGTCAGGGAATTATAATTATCCGGCAGCCTAAGCGGCTTGACGTCAATGTCAAACGGGTACTGGGCCGCGGGCTGGACGCCGGTGCTCGCGTAGAGCCGCAGCACGGGCCGAATGACGGCTGTTGATGCAAACTGCTTGTCATAGAGGTGCGTTGCCCTGCCATTATTGCCGACATCGCCAATGGCGGATTCACCGTCTCCAAAGTCCCACACATAGATAAGCCCGGCCGCGTCAGCTACGTTCGCGGTAAAAGTGACCGGCTCGCGCGCATACACTGCATTCGGGGCCGGAGTGTATGAGACCGAAGTAATGGCAGGAGCCGCGGAAACTGCGGGCGCAAAAAAAACGTTCCCGAAAAAGAACGGCGCGCTCACCAGGGCCGATGAAACCAACCTGACTAATAGCCTGATCCCGCGATGAATCATCAATAGTTATACAACAGTATGCTCTTCCTACTATACCAAAAATCGGCTTGAGTGCGCAATGCCGCATGCAAAAAGTTCACCGCGCTTTCATCTTAATCATGAGCCAGTTCTTTTTTTCTCCTCCGAATGCAGTGCGCACCAGGGCGTACGGCCCTTTGAGCTTCTTGCCCGCGAACACGACTTCTATCTGGCCCTGTGCGGCCGCACTCTTTATAGGCATCTCGCTGCCGTCTTTTTTCTGCTTGATGTTTTGGTACGTGCCCGTGTCCCAGATGGTGACCGTGCCTGCGCCATACTCCCCCTGCGGAATCTCGCCTTCAAAACTGCCATACTCCATGGGGTGGTCTTCGGTCGCAACCGCCAGGCGCTTGTCCGACGGATTTAATGGCGGGCCTTTGGGCACTGCCCAGGATTTGAGCACCCCGCCAATTTCCAATCGCACGTCATAGTGCAGTGCGCGCGCGTGGTGCTCGTGCACCACAAAGACGGGATCCTTTGATGAATGTTTTTTTGATGAGCCGACAGGCTCGCTGGTTTTCTTGAAATCGCGCTTTGCTTTGTACTCCTTGAGCATGCGTTCATTTTAACAAAAAAAGGCGGGGAGCAGTAGGATGCATGTCAATACTCCAAGCGCCTTGACATTTTTTAAAAAATGGGCAATAATTAACAATTATTTATGGATCAAAACAATCCCATCATTACGTTCCTCTTGGAGCACAACAAGCGCCAGAGCGAGCTGTTCTGCAGCCCGGATGCGGCGCTCGCGAGGCGCCAGTACCGCGCAACCCACCCCACGGAAATCGCGGCCTTAAAGTGCATGGACGGACGCCTCAACCTGGCCGTGCAAACCCAGACCCCGCCCGGCATCATCCAGCCTTTCCGCAACATCGGCGGCATGTTTGACATCGGCTGGCCGTACTTTGGGGAGATCGCGAGCGGCTGGGTGAACTACGCCATCAGCAAGGGCCGCTCCGGCGTCATCCTGGTGACGTACCACTACTCCAAAGGGGACGCGCACCGCGGGTGCCGCGGATTTAACTACGACACTGAAGCGGCCAAGGCCTACACGCGCGACTTATCAAACCAGATTGAGCGGGTCTTTGGCACAGAGCATAAGGTTATCTACCCGATCCAGGTCGGCATTGAAACCGATGACGAGGCTCTGATAGTGCACGGAAAAAACGGCGAAACCCTGAACCTGGCCGAAGAGCCGGCCGCAACTGAAGACGCATTGCGGCAGAGGGTGGAAAAGCTGTACCCAGACATGGGCAAGCAGATGGCTGTTGACATTGTGCCCCTGTTTTTGGGGAACCAGCGCCACATCGCCGCAATCAGAGCCTCTAACCGGCCCGTGGTTAATACCGAGCACAGGGAGCAGGTCCTGGTTGTGGGCCGGGGCATGGACTGGCTGCATTTGCCGAACAAGGCCCTGATTGTGGGACCCTACAGCTACAATTTGCGCGAACCCATTGTGGCCGCGGCCGGCATCCTGCTGGATAACATAAAAAAAGGCCGCGTCCCGGAACAAGACGGCCTCGTGCTCCTGACTTCAGCCGCGTACCGCGAGGACGCGGGCTTTGAAAAACTGCGCGCCATTGAAAAGGCCCGTTCGTTTGCGGACTTTGCCCTGGACGCCATCTACGAAGCCGTGCCCGAGATCAAGCCGCACCTGCATCTGCTCGCAAGCATCGTGGATTTGAACACCCGCCTCTTGACCGTAGTTCCGCCGCGCAACCAGGCACCGGGCACTGCGCGCTAATATCACCAGCAGCGTTTTGCGGGCACTGCCCCTAAAACGCTGCCGGTGATATTGTACTTTCCACGTTCCGTGCTTTTGCCTTGGGGAGGGCGCATGCACGCACTATCGGAAAATGACGTAGCCATTGTTCGTTCGTTGCGGGATGCAGGCGTTCTGCAAGATGTTGAAAGCCACCGGCTGGACCAAAGCAACGGAGTGATACTGGTTACCTGCCCGGATGGGGACCACTTCGTTGACATCTTCAGCCACCAGCTACGGATGCAAGAAGGCCAATGCAGCGACCCGCGCATCCACCCGCTCGGCTGGCACGGCGGCGCCATCCGCCTGGTTGCGGGTTCGCCAGCCAACAAGCACCCGGGCGAACACCAGATCTTCCTGGAGGAGATCCGGGACGCGCGGGGGCTGAAAGGCATCAACACTGTTGCCCTCTACAGCCATGCGCAGTGCGGCAAAGCAAGCGCGTGCGGAGTTGACTTCCTGCAGCTGATGATGCTCCACATGCAGGCCAAAGCCGCCGTCAAAGCCATGAATAGCGGCATTTCCGTTGCGTGCTTCCTGCACGTCACCTATCCCACTGGGACCCGGCGGACGTACTTTGTCTCCCGGCCGGATTGGGACCGATGGTTCAGCACTTAAAGCCCCAATCACACTGCCCTTTCGCCACGAACCACCCGGACATATGGAGGATGTCCGGGGTTCTTTTTTTACTGAAATAGTTACCCCATGCCCCGCGCTTTGCGCCTCGCTTCGGTCTCATCCAAAACAATTTTGCGGATGCGGATGTTCTGCGGCGTCACCTCCACCAGCTCATCATCCCCGATGTACTGCAAGGCCGCTTCCAAATCCATGATGCGGGGAACCGCAAAGTGCTCGCTCACCCCCTCTCCCTTGCTCCGCATGTTGGAGAGCTCTTTTGCCTTAGTGGGGTTGACGTGCAAATCACCGCTCCGCGAGTGCTGGCCAATGACCTGGCCCTTGTACACTTGGATCTGCGGCCCCAAGAACAGGGTGCCGCGCTTCTGGATGTTGGTGAGGCCGTACAAATTCGTTGCCCCGGCTTCCATGGAAACCAAAGAGCCTTGCTCCCGCTCGCGCCAATTTGGAGCATCTTCCGCGTACTCGTAAAACACACTGTGCATGATGCCCAGGCCCCGCGTGTCCGTGAGGAACTCGCTGCGGTAGCCAAAGAGCCCGCGCGTGGGAATCAAAAACTCCATGAACGTAACCCCGTTCTCCACTTTCATCTCCTGCATGATGCCGTTGCGCTTGCCCAGCTTTTCAATGACCACTCCGGCGTGCTCCTCCGGCACCTCTACGGTCGCCCACTCGTACGGCACCAATGTTTTGCCGTGTTCCTGGTGCGTAATCACCTGGGGACGGCCCACCTGCAGTTCATACCCTTCGCGGCGCAGGCGCTCAATCAAAATAGCCAAATGCAGCTCGCCGCGGCCGGATACCACCCAGGTGCCGTCGTCCGCATCTTCCACGCGCAACGCCATGTCGGTCTGCAGTTCCTTGTACAAGCGCTCGCGCACCTGGCGCGAGGTGGTGTAGTCCCCCTCCTTGCCTGCCATGGGAGAATTGTTCACCAGAAACTGCATTTTCACGGTTGGCTGGTCCACGTCCAAGAGCGGCAGGGCAACCGGATTTTCGGTATCCGCGATGGTTTCGCCAATGGTGATGTCCGGAATGCCGGCAATTGCCACAATGTCACCTGCTTCCGCTGATTCAGTTTCGGCCTTGTCCAAGCCGATGAATGTCATGAGTGATGTCAGGCGCGCTTTTGCCTGCTCTCTGGCGCGGTTGATGTGCACAATCTCCTGCCCGGCTTTCACGGTCCCGTTGTAAATGCGCGCAACCCCGATCTTACCCTTAAAGCTATCTTGGCTAAGGGATGTGATGAGCATCTGCAACGGCTTTGCCGGATCTCCGGATGGAGCCGGAATCTTGCTCAAAATGGTTTCAAACAATGGGGTGATATCCGCCATCTTAGAGAGGTCCGCTTCCATGCCCGCCTTGCCCTGCTTTGCTGATGCGAACACAATCGGGAAATCAAGCAGAGTATCATCCGCACCCAGCTCCACGAACAAATCAAAGGTCTTGTTCACGGCCTGGTCCGGGTTTGCGCCGGTCTTATCAATTTTGTTGATGACCACAATAATGCGCAACCCCAATGAGAGCGCCTTCTTGAGCACAAACCGCGTCTGCGGCATGGGGCCTTCCTTGGCATCCACCAAGAGCAAACAGCCGTCTGCCATGGAAAGCACGCGCTCCACCTCGCCCCCGAAATCCGCGTGCCCGGGCGTGTCTATGATGTTGATCTTGGTGTCGTGCCACACCACGGACGCATTCTTGGAAAAAATCGTAATCCCCCGCTCCCGCTCCAAATCATTGGAATCCATGATCAATTCCGAGGCAACGTCTTTGGCGAGCTTGGTATGCGCCTGGCGCAATAAAGCATCCACCAAAGTGGTTTTGCCGTGGTCTACGTGGGCGATAATGGCGATGTTGCGGAGGTTCATATAAAAAACCGCTAATGAACTATTTACCGGCCAAAGCGCCGTCCGCCGCGGGATGGCGAGTCGGAGCGCGAGCGGGATCGTCCGCGGCTGAACCCGCGGCTTACGCCGGAAGGCCGGGGCGAACGCGGACGTGCGAACCTGCGCCCGCCTCCTTCATCATCATTCCTGCCGCCCAGATACACGGCGCGGATCACTGCATCGCTCTGGCGAGGCAGCGCGGGAAGCGCCAAGATGGGAATGGTTTTCTTGATGAGGCGCTCAATCTGCTTGATATCCCCGCGCTGGTCCGGGGTTGCGAACGAAATCGCTTTCCCGGTTAAGCCGGCGCGGCCCGTGCGGCCGATGCGGTGCACATAGTCCTCCGCGTTCTGCGGAAGGTCAAAATTGACGACCAAGGAAATGCCGGTCACGTCTATGCCGCGGGCCGCAATGTCGGTTGCGATGAGCACGCGGTATGTGCCGGACTTAAACCCTGCCATGGCATCCTTGCGCTGGGCAAGGGAACGGTTGGAGTGTATTTCCGCAACCGTGTGGCCCATGGCGTGCACCACGCGCGTAATCTTTTTGGCGCCGTACTTGGTGCGCGTAAACACGAGCACCGTGCCCGGGTTTTCCGTAAGAATCTTTTCCAAAAGCGGAAGCTTTGCCTGCTTATCAAGCACAAACACTTCCTGCAGAACGCCCTCGGCTGCGGTCCCCTGGGGCGCGACTTCAATGCGCAGAGGCATGTGCATGAACTGCGAGGCAAGGCTTGCGATTTGCGGAGGCATGGTCGCGGAGAACATCAAGGTCTGGCGCTGCTGCGGGCACGCCGCGAGAATGCGCTTGATGGCCGGGAAAAACCCGATGTCAAACATGCGGTCAGCCTCATCAAGCACCACAATGCTGATGCGGTTGAGATTGATTGCCTTCTGCTCCATGTGGTCCATCAAACGGCCCGGTGTCGCAATGATGACGTGCGGATTGCGCTTAAGGTCCCGAATCTGCATGTTTGCCGAAGCCCCGCCAATGATGACCGCGGTTTTAAGGCCCAGGGAAACGCCGATTTTATGGAGCGTCTCATCCACTTGGATGGCGAGCTCGCGCGTGGGAATCAAAATCAGGGCCTGGCCTTTTTCCTCGGCAAGCCGCTGGAGCATGGGCACGCCGAACGCCAAGGTCTTGCCGGTCCCGGTCTGCGCGATGCCCACCACGTCTTTTCCGGCGATTGCGTGCGGAATGCACTGGTGCTGGATGGGGGTTGGGGTGATGAATTTTTTGCTCGCGAGAATCGCAAGCAGTTTTGGGGCAATCCCCAGGTTGTTGAACGAGAGTTCAACAGTGTCGTGTTGTGTCATAACTGAATTAAGTGACCCGATGAATCTGGTGGTCACTTATGGTATGACACAAAAGAGTTCGAGTCTGTTTATGCCTAAAAGCGGCATAAACGTTGATTAAGTACCTATGATAGCACGAAAAATACGGCGTGTCAAGCCTGCTGACCCAATTCGTGCATCAAAGTCATTGCCCGGCCCGGTACACAAGATCCGAAACCGTGAACTCGTACCACGGCTTTTCCGCAACAATCCCGCGGTTCTCTTCAAGCCATTCACCCCACTCCTCAAATCGCGGGTCATCACTGCGCTCTTCAACGTAGCCCAGCACGTCCGTGGAGAGCATTTTCAGTTCCGGGAGCGCTATGCGCGAATCAAGACGCTGCGCGAGGGAAACGTTCGCGCGCATAATAAACTGCTCAACCGGGAACAGGCACAATGCGGCATACATCCAGAGGAACAGGAATGCCGCAAACTTCACCAAATCGCGCCGCTTGCTGCCGAAAAACTGGAACACGAGCCACCCGAACAAAATAATTGAGAAGAGCACGGTGTATGCCGCGAAAAACTTCTCATAGCTGAATCCATAGAGCGTTACATACAGCGCCATGCGCCATGCCGCGGAAAACACCAAAAGCAAGGATGCAATGGCAAACGCCGCGAGCAAGCGCTGGACCAACGTGTTCGTTCTTGCGTATGTGGCCAGGAAAATAAGGGCGTTGATGATTGAGAGGGCAAGCAACTGCCAGAACCCGCTCTTGACGAGGATTTCGGTTTCTGAAAAATCAATGGGCAGCTCGGAAACCCACAAGCGCTTAATCTGGATGATGAGGAACAGCGCGTACACCAGGAATATGCCCCCAACCACAATGCCCGACACAATCGCGTCAACGCGCTTGTTTTCATGCGATTCGCGCACCTCGGGCCGTGAGCGCCATGCAAGCCCGAGCGCCAGAGAGAACAATGCGATGACCACGCCAACCACCACGCGCCACAGCGTTTCAATTTCAGCCAAGCGGCCCAGGAAATCAAGCAACGGCTTGACCAGGGCTTTGAATTGCGGGTCAGCGCTGGAAAGCAGGGGCAGTATCACCATAACCACAATCACTAATAAAAGTATAACGCCCGCAATTGCGCGGCGAGCCGTGTTTGAGCTTCCCTTGCCGAACAACACCCGGCTGTACTCGCGGATTGCGGCTCCCAGGGTCCCGAGCCACGCAAACGCGCGCCCCGCGAATGTTTGCGCAAATCCCCATCCCCATCTCGCGGCACGGTCCCCGAGCAGGGCATACGTCACAAAAACCACGAACAGCAACGGGGCAACGGGAATGGTAATCGCCTTAATGATTGGGCTTCCGTAGAGCGCATAACTTACGGCAATGGCGACAAACGGAACAAGCCATGTCCACTGTTGCTTGCTCCACATCGGGCGCTCGGCCGGAAAAACGTTTCCCAAAGGCCCGAGCAGGAGCGCCAAAAAAACCGCGGCATTCATGCCCAAGGCAGAGGGGCCGCGTTCAAAAAATCCCCACAAAAATACCACCCAAAAGACTGCCAGGCAAATGCTCCATACGAGGAGCGGTTGTGCGCGTTCGGTGAGTGTGAATTGCATATGATTTGTTTGTTAGAAGCCTGCTCAACTGGCAGGGGCGGTAGGAATCGAACCTACGATATCGGTTTTGGAGACCGAAGTTATACCATTTAACTACGCCCCCTCGTCAGAGCCGGCGGGTCGGCCCAAGAAAAAACTTGCTCTAGTATTGGTCGGCCTGTTTTTTAAGTTCCATTTCAATCACCCGCTTGAGCTCCGGAAACTTTTCAAAGAGGTATTTGAACCGGTCAAGAGTTTCCCCGGTTGCCTCATTGAAGAGCGGCGTCCCGCCCGCATAGAACGTGCCTTGCGCGTCCCCGAACTCGTTGAGTCTGTTTGAGGAAAGCCACTCATCAACCGCGGCTTTCTGCTCTTGGGTCAAATTGCGGGTAAACCCCTCCCCGGATTCGCGGATAATGCGGAAGCCGGAATCAGCGGCCCGGAAAAGCGTGTTTTTTGCATTCGTAACCAGAAACTCGGAGCAGCCTACGCCCAAGAGCGGAATGGCCGCAAGCAGGATAAGGAGCCTCATGCGGGGCATACCTACTTGGTCTCCTTGTGCAGGGTGTGCTTTTTGCACCACTTGCAGAACTTCTTGAGCTCAAGCCGGTTGGTGAGCTTTTTCTTGTTCTTCTGGGTGTCGGCCGTGACGCGCTTGCAGACCGTGCACTCAAGCCGGGCCAATCGTTCTTGGGACATAGAGGTAGTGTTAGTGATTGAAAGTAAAGCCGGGCTGGAGCCACCCGTCGGATTCGAACCGACGACCTACTGTTTACAAAACAGTTGCTCTAACCAGCTGAGCTAGGGTGGCTCGGTATGGGTGGCTGGATACTTAATCATACTACCCAAAAATCGCCAAAAAGTCAACTAAATGGTACACTCAAGCCATGGCAAGCAAAAAACAAAGCATCGTGATTCTGGGAGCCGGGTTTGGGGGCGTGTATGTGCACAAACGCCTGCAAAGCGCATTCCGAAAGGATCGGGATATATCCATGACCGTCATCAATGAACGCGATTGCTTCCTGTTCACGCCGCTCTTGCACGAGGTCGCAACCGGAGGCCAAAGGCAGGAGAATATTATTGAGCCCCTGTACCGCGCACTGGGCTCTGGCACTCTCTTCCGCATAACCCGCGCCACCAGGGTTGATCCGGCTCGCGGCATAGTCGCGACTGCAGGCGGGGACATCCCCTACGACTATCTGGCGCTCGCAACCGGCTCTCGCGCGAACTTTTTTGGAATTCCCGGAGCGCAAGAGCACTGCTTTGCGCTCAAATCTCTGGAAGACGCTGTACGGCTCAAGAACTTTGTAACCGATAGTGCGAAAAGGCCGGGCGCCCTGGGCTTTGTGGTGGTGGGCGGAGGCGCCACCGGAGTTGAGCTTTCCGCGGAGCTGGTTGAATTTACGCGCAATGCGCTCCGCAGAAAAGACACAGCCGTGACGCTGGTGGAGCTGGGCACGGATCTGATTCCGCAATTTGGCAGCCGCCTCCGAAAAGAAGCGCTCAAGGTCCTGCGCAAAAAAGGCATTGACGTGCGGCTCGGGACCGGAGTCGCCAGCGTGTCCGCTGATTCAGCCGCCCTTACTAACGGAGAGCGCATCCCAGCCAATGCCGTGATCTGGACCGCGGGCGTTTCTCCAAACGCCATTCCGTTTGCCGGCAACGTTGCGCTCGCCAAAAACGGGGCATACGCGGTAAATGAGTATCTGCAGCTGGCCAACTACAAAAATATCTTTGCCCTCGGAGATGTTGCGTCTTTCACCAATCCGGGTGAAATAAAGCCCGTGCCCCAGCACGCGCAAACCGCGGTCGCAGAAGCCACGTGCGTTGCGGAAAATATTATCCGCTCAATTAAAAAACAGCCGCTCAAGGCGTTCCGCTACCATCACACGGGAGATTTGGTTTCCCTGGGCAGGTGGCGCGCGGTCGGCGAGATTGCGGGCATTGCATTGAGCGGGCGCTTTGCCTGGTGGCTGTGGCGCACCGTGTACCTCGGAAAGCTCCTCACGTGGCGCAAGCGGGTGGCTGTGGCAATTGACTGGACCATCCAGCTCTTTATGCGGCGCGACACCGGAAAGCTCTGATGAAAAAAAGATAGAGCCCGCTCCACAGTGTGGGCGGGCTCCGCGTCCGGACAGGCTCTGTCCTAGACGATTGCGCGCAGTTGCTCCTGGACCCCATCCATCTTCCGCCTCTGGGCGGCCAATGCCTGCTGGAATCCGCGCACATCATCCCCGCGTGCTTGCCGCTCGGCTATCTTCCGCTGAAGCAGCAAAACGTCCTCCGTAACAGTGTTGAGCTGTTCCGCAAGGCCAGCCTGCGCATCGCTAAGGTGCATACCACATCTCCCCATGGTGTGGCGTGGAATGAACTCAAAGACCCCGGTTGCGCCGAGGTCTTTGTGTGGAATGATTGAACGAATCAAAAACCTCGGGCTATTGCCTGTTAACGGAAAAGAGGTTAAGATTCTTAATTCGTGCAACCATCATATAAAACACCATAGCATATCCCGCGATTTTCCGCAATGTGAGTTTTGCACAGAGTGCACGATGCTTGCTAAAATGCCTTTATTTTGGTATTATTCCATTCGTGCTGATGCGGGTCGGTAGCGAAGCGGTCAAACGCGTCTGACTGTAAATCAGATGGCCTCGTGCCTTCGGGGGTTCGAATCCCTCCCGGCCCACCAAAAATATCCGCCTTGAGGCGGATATTTTTGTTACCTCGCCCGCGGCCAGGTATGCGCGGCTTTGGGATATAGTTTTGACAAGGGATGATTCACACACTCATGGCGATGCGCTGGGCAGATTTGGCGGCCGTATTCTATCACGCGGTAGGTCCAGTTGAACCACTCTTTCTTCGGCAGAATCTCCATCAAATCCTGTTCTATCTTTTTGGGATCCCGCGAATCCGTCAAATCAAATTTTAACGCAAACCTGCGCACGTGCGTATCAACCGCAATCCCTTCCACATGATGGAACGCATTGCCCAGGATGACGTTCGCGGTCTTGCGCGCCACACCCGGCAGCTTCAAAAGCTCTTCCATGGCGCCGGGCACGCGGCCATTGAAATCTTTTTTGACCATGCGGCTGACCGCCAAAATGTTCTTTGCTTTATTGCGGAAAAATCCAGTTGATTTAATGTCCCGCTCAAATTCATGCAAATCAGCAGCCACATAGTCATCAAGCTTTTTGTACTTCTTAAATAAATCTTTGGTGACGAGGTTCACGCGCTTGTCCGTGCACTGCGCAGATAACACGACTGCAACCAAAAGCTCCCAGGTGGTGCGGTAGGCAAGCGCGATTCGCGCTCTGGGGAACAGCTTTTTCAGAGTAGCTGACATTTTTTGTGCGCGCCTGGTGCGTTCTGATAATTTTTGGGCTTCCATAACCACAGCATACCATTCCGCCCCTTAACATACAAAAGACCCGCCAGGCGGGCCTTTTGCGTACCAGAGAATCTTAAAAATTACTTGCCGCAGGCCTTGCAGTCGCCCTTGTGGCTCACGAGCAGGTAGAGGCCCGAGAGCCCCACCAGCACGTAGATGACCCGGGAGACCGTGGCATCCATGCCGCCGAAGATCTGGCCTACTTCCCAGCCGGTAAGCGTAAGGACTCCCCAGTTGAGGGCTCCGACTACCACCAGGACAAAGGCAACCATGTGAAGTGCTTTCATGTTTTGTTATATTATTTTGTTTGATAAGAAGCCGACTTAATGTTAGTATACCACATTTTTGGGCTCAACGCAACGCGCAATGGCACACTGTGGAAAACTGGAGCCGTTGCGCGGAATTGAACCGCGGACCTACTCCTTACCATGGAGTTGCTCTACCAGCTGAGCTACAACGGCTTGATTGTAAAATATTAGGACTTACGCGTTTGCCGTCATTCTGGAGCGAAAGTACTCTTGAGCGATAGAATCTATGCGTTTTTCACGGAGATTCTATCGGCTTTGAGTACAAAGCCTCCAGAATGACGGCTATTTTTGTCAAACGCGTAAGTCCTAAATATATTTATTTCAATCCCTTCACCTTCTTTTCAAACTCCGCAAGCCTGCCGTGGTCCGGGTTTATCTTTTTGATTTTTTCCAGCGCCTCCTTGGCAAGGGGCTTATTCTTAAGGAGCACCGCAACCGTGAACAGCCGATCCAGGACCTTGGGGTTATTCGGTTCCAGGGCTTGGGCCTTCTGCAGGCTTGAGAACGCTTTTTCCGCGTCATTCAGCTGCAAGTACACGTCAGCCAAATCCAGGTGGTAATCCACGACCTCGTTGTTGATGGAGAGCGCGTGCAAAAAGTGGTCCTTGGCCGCTTCCAGCTTCCCCTGCTCCCGGAGCGTGCGCGCGAGCGACGCGAACCCCCGGTCCTCCTGGGGCCACTGCCTGGTTGCGTACTCAAAGGTCTCTATGGCCTGGGCGAGCTCGCCCATTTCGCGGTACGTCTCCCCCAATCCCTGGTAGGCGTCCGTTGATTCCGGATCCACTTTAATGGCTGAAAGGTATTTGGACTCTGCCTGGGAAAACTTTTTTGCGCGCCGGGCTTCTTCCGCCTCTTCCAAAAGTTCACGGACTTTGGACTGCGCTTTTTTGCTTGAATCCGGAAGCGTGCCCTGGAACCGATACGCGCGCTCCAGCTTGCGCACGCGCTCCAGTGTACTCTGGAACAGGGAGCCTGCGAGCGCCTTGCCCGGCTGCAGTATGCCCGAGGCGAACTTGAACACGCCCTCCAGTTTGCGCAGGAGCCGGTGCTCCAAGAGCGAGGCCTTAAGCACGGCGTCGCGCTCCTCCGGGATCTTGGATACGTCCAGGCTCGCCGCTTTCTTGAGGTGGCGCGAGGCAATGATGAGGATGGTTCCGATGCTCGCGATAATGACTGCAAGTGGAATGATCGTAAGCATGTTAGTGCGCTTTTAGGGCTCCGGCGATAATGGCGGAGAACTGGGTTGCGTCCAGGGAAGCCGTGCCCACCAGCACCCCGTCTACCGTAGGTTGGGCGGTGTAGCGGCCTACGTTCTCCGGATCAACGCTCCCACCATAGATGATTTTGACGTGTTCGTCAACTGCCTGGTGGGAGAATAAATCGTACAGGGATTGCTCAATCACCTGGTGCGTGTGCTCAATTTCGTTCGGGTCAATGTCCTGGCCGCTCCCGATGACCCACACCGGCTCGTAGGCGACGATGAGCTCGCACGCTTGAGTGAGCCACAGGCCGTTGAGCGCGTCGTGCAGCTGGCGCAAGAGCACCGCCTCTTTTTGGCCCTCTGCCCTATCGTCAAACTGCTCGCCAACGCACAGCACCGGGCGCAGCCCGAGCGAAAGCAGCATCCTGATTTTTTTGTGTATCATCTCGCCGGACTCAAACAAGTGCGCCCGGCGCTCCGAGTGCCCGACAATGACCGTGGTTACGCCGTATGAGGCAAGCTGCTTTGGGGACACTTCGCCCGTGAACGCGCCCTGCTCTTCCCAGAAGCAGTTCTGCGCGCCCATCTGGATGCCGCTTTCGCGCACGATGTCCGACACCGCGGCAAGCTCCGTAAAGCTCGGGCACAGCACCACGTCCGCACCCTTGAATTTTGCGGACGCCTTGGCAACTTTTTTGGCCAGCGCCAATGCCTCGCTCGGAGCGAGTTTCATTTTCCAGTTTGCGATGACAAGCGGGTTTTTCATGGCATTACCATTGATACGTGTTCTGCGCCCACACCGCGAGGCTCTTTGCGTCCTGCACCCTATCCTCGTTGGTTTGGGAGCCCAGGGTTACGATGTAGAGCCTGTGTCCGCCGGCCGTGTCCACTGCGGTTGCGAGGTTAAAGCCGGACTCGTCCAGATGCCCGGTTTTTCCGTACGCAACAAGCACGATGGTTCCCAGCAAATGGTTGGTGGTGAGCACGGCCTTGGCAGCGCCCTCCGGGAACACGCGGATGGTGTCACGGTGCGTGCCGATAATGTCCGTGATTGCCGGGTGCTTCCCTGCTTCCGCAAGCAGCCTCACCAGGTCCTCTGCGGTGCTCGTGTTTTCCGGTTCAAGCCCGCTCGGCTCGGTGAACACTGTGTTGCGCATGCCGAGCTCGCGGGCGCGGACATTCATGCGCTCCACAAACGCGCCCGCCTCTGCAGGGGCGCTGCGCGCCAAAGTTATTGTCGCATTATTGGCGCTCCCAAGCAAGCTCGCCACCAAAAAATCGCGCGCGGTTGCGGATTGGCCCGGGCGGATAAATTCATTGCCCCCCTCCCGGTCATCCTCCGGAACCATGGTGAGCCGCTCCCCGAGATTGGGTCCGCTCTCAAGGAACACCACCGCAGCCATGAGCTTGGCAATGCTCGCAACGGGCCACAGCGCGGACGCGTCCTTTTCGTACAAGACAGCCCCGCTTTTAGCGTCAACCACAATCGCGCTCCGGGCGCTTATGCGGGGGCCCAGGGATGCACGGTCAATTTTTACCGGCGGCCGCGAGGCATCGTCCGTTGTGCGCACGCGGTCAGCCCGGACACTCCCGTTGGAAACGTACGCGCCGTCCGCATCCGAAAACGGGAACGGAGGAAAAAGCAGGCTCGCAATGGCAAACAGCACGCTCACAAACGACATGCTACTCCTCTTCTTCCTCGGTTGATCTTAAAACCTCATCCAAGGTTTCGTGCCGGGAAAGCTTCTCGTAATCAGGGAGCTCGGAGGCGGACGAAACGCCGAGAAACTTGAGAAAATCGTGCGTGACCCGATACTTGGGAAGCATTTCTTTCTTTTCCGAGGTCCGCTCAATGAGCCCGCGGATGAGAAGGTTGCGCAGAATCAATCCGCAGTTCACTCCCCGGATCTGCTCCAGCTCCGGCTTGGTGACAAGGCCGCGGTACGCAATAATGGTGAGCGTCTCAAGGCCGGGATCCGTAAGCTCGCCCGTAACGTCTGATTTCAAGAATGACTTGACGAGCGCTGCGTTGTCGGGATGGCTTACGAGCTGGTAGGCATCGCCCGAAACCGCGAGTATGATGCCGCTGCCCTTTTTTCCGCCGTATGACGATTTGAGTTCGCGGAGAGCGGCCTCAACTTCCCCCTTTTTCGCGCCCGTGAGCTTCTTAAGCTGGGTGATGGAGATGGGCTGGCTTGATACGAACAGCAGGCTCTCTATTTTTGATGCGAGCGGCATGTTAGATTCTCTGAATGACAATGTCCTGGTGCGGCTCCTGGTCGGCCAGGAGGTGGCGCTGTTTGATGAGCTCCAGAAGCGCCAAAAAGCTCACGACAATCTCTGATTTATTCTTTGCGGATTTCAGGAATTCGCTGAATCCCGTTTTCTCAACAGACGCAAACAGGGCTTTGAGGTGCAGAATGCGCTCGCCGATTGAAACCACGCGGCCTAAGGTTCGCTTGGGAATTTTGACGAACGTCTTCTCAAGCTCGGCTATCAAGCGGGAAAGCCGCAGCCCGAGATCGCGGGGTGCAAGCTTGGGAGGGGGCGAAAACTCAACACTCGCCATTTTGAGCGGCTGGCGCGAAAAACTGAAGCGCTTTTTGGCGATAATTGCGCGCACGCTCTCGGAAGCATCGCGATACACCTTGTATATCTTGAGCTGCTCTTCCAGATAATCGGGATCCGCGTCCTCGTTCTGGAGTGAAGGCAAGAGCATGCAGGACTTGATGAACAGCAAACGGGACGCCACCACCAAAAAATCAGCAAGCTCGCTCGCGGCAAGGTTTTCGCCGAGCGCTTCCACGCGAGAGAGATACTGCTCCGTGACCTGGGCGAGCGAAACGTTCGTGATGTCAAGTTTTTCCTGTTCAATGAGCTCCAAGAGCAGCGAGAGCGGGCCTTCAAACGCTTCTGTTTTTATTTCGTACATATGGAATTTTTTGCTGTTTCGTTTTCCGCGCCGCAAGCGCTTCGCGCTTTCCCGCGGGCGTTAATCTGATTCTGGTGATAAACAGCTTCTCCGCTGTTTTGGCGCCATAGCCAATGAGCAGGCCCCGATCAATCAAACGCTCAATGCTCGCCGTGATAACCTGCTTGTAGTGCTCGGCCTGGGCTTTTGACGAGCTCTTGTCCGGGTTCTTGTCAACCACGCTGCGCCCAATAGCGCCCCCTCCCTCCACGCACGCTTCCAGGATAAATTGCTGGAGTTTGGAAAGCATAAAAAAAATCAAGTTAGGGCTCTAAAATTATTCCCGCTCACCACTTTTCTGCCGGTTTTTTGCTCCAATTCCAAACGCGCGTTTTTCGCTATCCGCCCGCCTTTCTTGGCCGGTACTTTATTTTCCTCCAAGCCCCTGGCTTCCATTGTCTCGGCAATCTGGCGGGTAGAAAGTTCGGCCAAGGCCGTAAACACCAGTTCCGCGTCCGACATATGGTCGCGTAAATGCTCGGTTTTTAATTTCTTCAAACTTTTATGCTCTTTCACCGACAAATCGCTCCATTCTTGATGAATAATATTGGTTAAAATCGCGTATTCATCCTGTTCTTTAACTTCATTGTTTTTCCAATAATCCGTCAATTTGTTCCTGATTTCCTGCCCCATCATTCTCTGCTGGATCCATTTCTCGCTCCGGCCCATTCTTTGCCAATTCACGCGGCCGCGATTGATGGATTTTTCCGGATCCGTTGTTTCTTGTATCCGTTCATAACCAACCTTGGCCAGCCAGAGTTTTATGGGCTCGGCTTTGGGGCTGGGAACAGACTGGATAAGGCGCAATAATGTTTCCACATCAGCTGCGTCAGTTTGGTAAAATTTACCGTCAGAGGCCTGCATTTTCAGGTGGTCACATTTTGTGACCACCTCGCTTCCCTCCTCTTTTAGACGGTTTTTAAGGGTCGTCCAGTAACTTTTGGCTTTTTTATGATCAATCTGATCTGTTAATACTGCGATAATATCTACCACGGAAAAATACCACTTTTCTTGTGTTTCGTCATAAACTCGGCGAATTTTTTTGCCCTCAAAAATGGCTAATTTTTTGGCTTTCATATTTTCGTTTTAACATGCTTCTTTATCACCCAGCCGCCGTTTCCCCTGTCTTAATCCCCCATGATCTTAATCTGCAACTCCCTCAACTGCTTCGGCAGAACCTCGCTCGGGCTATCCAGCATCACGTCGCGGCCGGCCCCGTCTTTGGGGAACGCGTAAATGTCGCGGATGGATTCCGCGTCCAAAAGCACCATGAGCAACCGGTCTATGCCCGGGGCATTACCGCCGTGCGGCGGGGCGCCAAACTCAAAAGCGCGGATCATATGGCCGAACTTGGCGTCCACTTCTTTCTTAGAATAACCAGCAATGGCGAAAGCCTTGTACATAATGTCCGGCCGATGGTTGCGTATGGCTCCGCTCGTAATCTCGTACCCGTTGAGCACGTAGTCATATTGATAAGCCAAAACATCCAGCGGATCTTTGGTTTCCAGGGCTTCCAAACCGCCCTGGGGCATGGAAAACGGGTTGTGGCCAAAATCAATTTTGCCCTCCTCTATTTCCGAGTACGCGTACATGGGGAAATCCGTAATCCAGCACCACGCGGCTTTAGTGTTGTCTTTGAGGCCCAATTTTGCGCCGCACATATTTCTCACCGCGCCCAGCGCCTCGCACACGGTCCGCCACTCGCCTGCCCCGAAAAAGATGATATCGCCCTCTTTGGCTTTGGCTTCTTTGATGATGCTTTTGACTTCCGGCTCGCTCAAAAATTTGAGGATCGGCGACTTGGGTTCTTTGTCTATAATAATGTACGCGAGCCCCTGGGCTCCTTTTTCTTTTGCGGCTTCCGTGATCTCGTCAATGTCTTTTCTTGAGAACTTGGCTCCTGCCGTAACATTCAGAGCGTGCACCACGCCTTTTTTCTTGATGGCATCGCTAAACACCTTGAATCCTGAATTTTTAACAACACTCGTAATGGGCTTGATTTCAAAATCAAAACGCAAGTCAGGCTTGTCAGTTCCGTACTTTTCCATGGCCTCGCGCCACGGAATGCGCGGGAACGGTTTTGTGATGATGGTTTTTTGAGATAATTCTTCCGTGAGTTTGACCATCAAAGGGTCCATGATCTCAAAAATGTCTTCCTGCTCCACAAACGACATTTCCATGTCCAGCTGGTAGAACTCGCCGAACGCGCGGTCAGCCCGGGGGTCTTCGTCGCGGAAGCACGGGGCAATCTGGAAATACCGGTCCAAGCCGCCGACCATCAACAACTGTTTGAACTGCTGGGGCGCCTGCGGAAGCGCGTAAAACTTGCCCGGGTACAAACGCGAAGGCACGAGCCAGTCGCGCGCGCCCTCCGGCGAAGAGTTGGCGAGAATCGGGGTCTGCACTTCAATAAAGCCGCGCTCCTGGAAGTACTGCCTAATCATGCGGATCATTTTATCCTTGAGCGCAAGCATGTTCTGCAGTTTGGGGCGGCGCAGGTCTATGAAGCGGTACTTGAGGCGCGTGTTCTCGTTCGCCTCAAATTCGGGCTTATCAAGCTCAAACGGAGGCGTCTCGGACTCATTCAAAATAACCAGTTCTTGCCCGTCAATCTCAATCTCCCCGGTATCAAGCTTTTTGTTTGCCATTGCCTTGGGCCGCTCGTTGACCGTGCCCTGAACTTGCACCACAAACTCGCTGCGGAGCTTGTTTGCTTCTTTCCAGGCGTCCTTGGACCGCTTGGGATCAAACGCAACTTGCGTGAGCCCGTACCTATCGCGCAGGTCTATAAAAATAACGCCCCCGTGGTCCCGGCGGGACTGCACCCAGCCAGCCAGTTTTACCTCTTTTCCTTTGTCTTGCGGCCGGAGTTCTCCGCATGTGTGTGTTCGGTACATATTTTGATGATTCCCCCTCCTTGATAAGGAGGGGGTTGGGGGTGGTTATGTACTCTAGAATACCAATTTTAGGGAAAAATTGCAACGAGGCCCCAACAAAAAAACCGCCTTAATGGGCGGATGGGGGGTATGCGAATATCAAACAGGCGCGTTGTTAGGCGCTTGCGCGAGCCTCCAATCGTTCAATCCGCTCTCCGTGCTCATCCAAACGGCCTCCGATTGACGCCTGTTCGGTCAGTACTTGGTCAAGTTTCTTTGAAATTTTGTCTTGGCCCATCATAATCTCGTCTTTGTATGCTACCAAGTCCTGTTTCGTTGCCATTTTTTCATCCAAAAAATCGCCGAGCTCATCTTTAAACTCAATCAAATCCCTGACTTTAACTGGGCGCTCCAAATCTTCTTTTGCTGGCTTAAACATAGCGTCAATGTTACTGCAACACGCAGTATACCACACCAGCCACGATTGCACAACAAACGCACCTTAAAATTCTGCTGACTCACCGGCTTTAAGCGGGGTGAACGCAATTCCTGCGTCTGCGAGCATCTTCTGCGGCAGGCCGTGGAACAGCTCAATGATTTCGTCTTTCAAAAACCCATCATGCACGGGAAAGCATTTTTTGGGTCTGACGTTTTTGGCGTAATCAATGCCCTGGCCTATCATCATCCACGGCCCGCTCACCGGGAGCGCGAGTATGTTGACCGGACGGCCCGGATGCGTGAGTGAATCTCCGGGATAAAACAAATCACCGCCAATCCAGTAACCCGTATTCTGGGGCATTGCAATTCCCTGGTAAATAGATTCATGTATGCAATCAAACGCCTCCAGTTCCACGCCTTTGACTGATAGCTTTGATGTGCCCTCAAGCGCCTCATATAACAATCCCGCTTTTGACAACGACTGGCCCGTGCCGCTGTTGGCGTACACTTTCGCGTTTGGGTTGTTTGCTAAAATCGTTTTGATGGAATCAGCATGCATGTGGTCCGAGTGGTCGTGCGTGATGAGGATGACGTCAACATTGCTGACGGATGAGTGTTCGCCAATGGTCCACATGCCCGGATCCGTTAAAATCCGAAGCCCGTTTACTTCTATGATGAGGCAACAGTGCCCGAGTTTGGCGATATGCATATAATTTAGGCTACGTGGCGCTTAAGCGTGCGCCTGATGGCGCAATAGTCCGGAATTGTTTGCTCCACCAGTTTCCAAAACGCAGGGGAATGATTCAGCTCTTTGAGATGGCACAGCTCATGCGCCACCACATACTCCGCGTGCGCAAGGGGCAGGAACAGGAGTTTGTAGCTGAAGTTGAGGTTGCCGTCCGCGGAGCAGCTCCCCCACCGCGTTTGTTGGTTGCGGATGGATACGCGGTTATAGGCAAAGCCGTACTGCCGATTAACGCGCTCAAGCGTTTCGTTGATGAACTGCCGCGCCTGTTCGCGGTGCTTATGGTAGTGCGCGCGGTCTCTGGACCGTGTGAACCGAGGCATACGCTATGCCACACCCAGGCGCTCAAACAAACACCGCACAATCTCATCTTTCTTTTGCGCATCAATTTTGCCGGGCACCTCAACCCCGAACACTCTTTTGACCACTCCTTGACGTATCAGCCATGTCTCAAGCGGGCCCACCGGCGTGCCGTCTGAACCCGTGCGCGGCCGGTACCCGTCAACAAACTCAAAACCGAGGTACTCGTCTTCCGGATCATCAATGCCGGAAAAGAGCTCAACGCCGCATGAGGTAACCGCATCCCGCATGGCCGAGAGCTCCAAATCCGAAAACGCGCCTGTATCGTACAAATAGAACTGCTCTTGGCTGGGATCCTCATGGAAAGAGATGCACGTATCCATCTTGCATTGGTTGAGCAGGGCCATGACTGCCTGCGCCTCCTGGCAATCGGTTCCATCAATGAACTGCCGGTTGATGTCTTTGTCGCGGTAGTTGGCCCGAGATCGCGAAGCGACCGAGGACGGGCTCACCTCGGGAATGTACAAAAAATCCGGCAATGCCTGTTCCAGTGAGTCAATGGCCTTATGCACCGAATCAATCACCTCAAACTCATCCCCGTGCGCGCCGGAGAGCAGTAACAGACCGGGGTTTTCCCCTCGGACATAGTAGGGAAGCTCAACTGACTTGTGCTTATAGGCGCGCTTTTCCATAGCGTTTGATTGCATAGTATATCATCAACCCCGCGAAAGCGGCAATCACCATGCTCCCGAGAACATCAATGCCGTGGTGAACTCCGGCAAGCACGCGCGATGCGCCCGAGACCGCGGTTATGAGCGCGAGCGCGGTACCGAGCTTTTTATTAAACGGAAATACCGCGGCCGCAATGGCGGCGGCGAACAGCGTATGGTCCGACGGGAAGCCATTGTCCGGCGCATGCGGTATAAGCGGGACAACATCGTTCTGTACGAACGGCCGGGGATTATAGTAGAAGCGCTGCAGCAGTCGGCCAACCAGGTACGCGGTTGGCAGGAGCATGCCGCCGAACAGCAGCATGCGCTTTTGGACGCTCCGGGGCTGTGTTGCGAAAAACAACAGCCCGAGCGCGGGAATGAACAAAAAAAGATACGCGCTTCCGAAAATAATCAGCTGGTCTGCCATAGGTTGGGCGAGCTGCGGCGCTGGGCGATAAAGCAGTGTTTCGCAATTTCTATCAACGCGATAACCCACGCGCACGCGAACAGAATGAGCAGCCAGTCCGAAAGCCCGAGCGGAACCGTGCGCAGAAAGGTTTGGAAAAACGGCGCATAGATGCCGATGAACTGGACCGCGAATCCGGCGCCCACGGCCGCGATGAGCCAACGGTTGGTGAAGAAATCTGTTTCAAAAATGGAATGCCGCAGGCTCCTCACCGAGAACACGTACAAGAGCGACTCAACCCCGATTGCCGTAAACGCCACCGTGCGCGCCCGGTCCAGGTCCTTGGTCGTCTTCCAGATGAGGTAGAAGAGCCCCAGGGTCGCAACTGACGTAATGGCGCTGATGAAAAAGATGAGAAACGTGCGCTCAAAATCCAGGATCGGCTCATTCCGTTCGCGCGGCGGCTCATCCATGATTTCGGGCTCTTCGGGCTCAAGGGTGAGCGCGAGATCCGGAAACCCGTCCGTCACCAGGTTGATCCACAAAATCTGGGCCGCGAGAATGGGCAGAGGCCAGCCCGCGAGCATGCCGAACACAATGACCGCCATCTCCGTAAAGCTGTTTGAGAGCAGGTAGAGCGTAACTTTGCGGATGTTGTCAAAAATCACCCTGCCCTCCCGCACGGCCGCCACAATGGTGGCAAAATTATTGTCCAAGAGCACCAGGTCCGCGGTTTCCTTGGCGACGTCCGTGCCGCTGCCGAGCGCAACCCCGATGTCCGCTTTCGCGAGCGCGGGCGCGTCGTTGACCCCGTCTCCGGTCATGGCAACAGTCTGCCCGTTCTTCTGCAGAGCCGCGATGATGCGAAGCTTGTCCGTGGGCGTGGCGCGCGAGAACACTTTGGCTTTTTTTACGAGGCGCGCAAGTTCCGAATCCGAAATACTCGCCAGCCGCTCGCCGTCAATCACCTCATCTTCCGCGGGTTTGAATCCGAGCTCGCGGGCGATTGCGAGCGCCGTGTGCCGGTTGTCGCCCGTGATGATGATGGTTTGGATGCCAGCCGCGGCCGTGCGCCTGATGGTCTCTTCCGCTTCCGGGCGCAGGGGGTCTTTGATCCCCCAAAATCCGGTAAACACGGCAGCCGTGTTGTACCGCGGCAGTTCATCAAACGTGGATACAGCCGCCGGAACTGCCTTGTAGGCTCCGGCAAGGAGCCGCAGGCCGTCCCCGGAAAGCTTCTCGTAGAGCGCGAGCAACGCCTTGCGCTTCCGGGGCGTTATCTTCTTGGCTGATGCTCCGTCCTGGTAGCGCTCGCACATGGAGAGGATCCGCTCGGGAGCGCCCTTGAGGTACACCAAGCGCTGCTTGCTCGTCCATGCGTTGAGCGTTGCCATGTACTTTTTGCGGGAATCAAACGGAACCTCGTCAAACCGTGGCCGGGGTTCGTGCAGGTCCGCTTCCTGGAAATCCCCGTCAACCGCGGAAAGCAGGATGGCGCGCTCCGTGGGGCTGCCCACCACGATTTGCTCGCGCAGTTCTTCCTCTTGGGTCGCCTTCTCGCTCTCCGCGCTTGCGACCACCGCGTTGTTGCAGTACACCGCAATCTGGTTGAGGCGCTTGATCTCAAGCGCGCCGGCCTGGAGCCGCTTGGGATCAGCCGCTTTCGTGCCGCCCACGCCGTCGTGGTTCTCGGTTTCTGTGTGCACCACGCGCATCTCCCCCACGGTGACGGTGCCGGTTTTGTCCGCGCAGATGACATTGGTTGATCCGAGCGTTTCCGCGGCAACCAGCTTGCGCACGAGCGACCCCTTCTTGAGGATGCGCTGCATGCCGATGGTCAAGATGACTGTCACTTCAACCACCAAGCCTTCGGGAATCACGGCAACTGCCACGGCCACGGCAATCACGAACATCTCCGTAAAACTGTACTCATAGGCAAGCCCCACGCCGAGCAACAAGGCGGAAAGTCCGAGCACCAAGAGGCCAAGCCTGCGGCTGAACGAATCAAAACGCTCCTGCAGCGGAGTGCGCACCTCTTTTGTTTCTTTGACCAGGGAAGCGATTTTGCCGATTTCAGTCGCTTTGCCGATTGCGGCCACCGCGAACCGACCGTGCCCTTCGGTGACCACGGTTCCCGCAAACACCATGTTGTGCTGGTCCGCGAGCGAGAGCTCGCCCGCGAGTGCGCGGTCAACTTTTTCAACCGCCTCGCTCTCCCCGGTTAACGCGGCTTCGCTTATTTTGAGGTGCTCGGCGGACAGGAGCCTGCCGTCCGCGGTAATTTTATCCCCTGCCGAGAGCACCACAATGTCCCCGGGCACGAGCTCGGCCGAGAAAATTTTGCGCTCCTGGCTGTCGCGGATCACCCACACCTCGTGCGTGACGATTTTTTTAAGGCTTGCCAAAGCGCGCTGCGCTTTGTACTCCTGGAAAAATCCGACAATGACGTTTATGGCGACTGCCGCAAAAATAACGTACGAATCAATGCGGTCTCCGAGGGCCAGGCTCGCCGCGGCCGCCGCGAGCAGGATGTACGTAAGCGAGCTCTTGAACTGCCGGATAAAAACCACGAGGAGCGGCACAGGCGGCTCCTCCGGAAGCGCGTTCTCTCCGTGCTTTTCTTGCCGCTCTAAAACCTGCTTTTGGGTGAGCCCGTGCTTTGCGGAACCGAGCTTGTCCAGGGCGCTCTCAATGCCAAGGCAGTACCACTCCTCCTTGTGGCGGGGGGGTGGCACTATTTTTACGTCCTCAATCTTTTTGATTTCTTTTTCCGGCATCTGTATGTTCTCTTTTTTTACAAATTTTTGCTTGGGCTAAGCGAAGTGAAGTTAAGCGAAAATTTGAGAGGGGCAACAAAACGGAACCTGGAATGGCCTCGCGCAGCGAGGGCATGAAAGGTGGAGTTTTGTATGACCCGATGGTGCGCCCAGAGGGATTCGGACCCCCGACCATCTCCTTAAAAGGGAGCTGCTCTACCAACTGAGCTATGGGCGCGCGTCAGAGTCGGGACTATTGTAATTTAAGACGTAATTACGATACCAGATAAATACGACTTTGGCAAGCTGGTTTGATTGATTTATCTGGATATTTTAGGTAGGATGACTGTGCCGAAAAAAAGGCCTGCAATAGCTCGCCGGAGGGACCGCGCAGGCTGTTTTGGTTCTTTGACAACAGAACCCCATCTCACACCCCAACAACCCTCTAAAGGAGCAGCGAAATGACCGACGTAGAAGGGCTTGACCTGGAGCTCCCCGGCAATCACCGGTACCAGCCAGCAGAACTCCAGCCCATTCTGGGCTACGACAAGCTCTACTGGGGACTGGCTGAAGTTGAACTCGCAGCCCTGGACGTGCTGCACGAGATTGGCGTGATTCCGGATAGCGACTACGCGCACCTCACTGCTCCCGCCCGCGACGGGCTCCGCGCCATCACCACCACTGCAGTGGATGAAGAGGAGCGCAAAACGCGCCACGACGTCCGCGCCTGGGTGCGCCTGGCACAGAAAATCTTGCATCCGAACATAGGGCGTTGGGTGCATGTTCCCATGACCAGCTATGACCCCCTGGACACGGGCCGGGCGTGGCTCTACCGAAAAGCGCACGCCGAGGCAATCCGGCCCGCGCTCCTGGAAGTCATCCGCCTGTTTGCCGCCCGAACCCGCGAACTGGCGAACCAGGTCCAGATCGGCAGAACCCACGGCCAGCACGCGCTGCCTATTACCGTAGGGTTCTGGCTCGCGACCATCCTCCACCGTATAGTGTACAACGCGCAGAAGCTGGACCTGCATGCCAGCGAGCTGGTCGGAAAGATTTCCGGCCCGGTCGGCGCGTACAACGCCCAGGCACACCTCGGCATTGCCGAGCGATGCGGCCAACAGACGTTTGAGGAACGGGTGTTGGGTAAACTTGGGCTGAAACCCGCTCCCATCAGCACGCAGATCGCGCCGCCGGATCCGCTCGCCTACTTCCTTTTCTCTGCAGCGCTCGTGACGCAGAACATCGCCCAGTTTGGCAGGGACTGCAGGCAGCTGATGCGAACCGAAATCGGTGAGATCACGGAACGTAAGGAAGCCGGCACAGTCGGGTCTTCGTCCATGCCGCACAAGACAAATCCCATCAGCTACGAAAACTGCGAGGGGATGTGGCTCAAGACCATCGGGCAACTCGTGGTGTTCTGCAGTGCCATGATCAGCGAACACCAGCGCGACCTGGTGAACAGCGGCCCGGCCCGCGATTTCCCGGCCATCCTCGTCAATCTCATGCACCAGCTCAGCACGCTGATCCGCAAGGACCGCGCGACCAAGCGACCGTTCATCACGCGCCTCACGATAGACGCCGAAGCATGCGCGCGCAATCTGCATCTGCGGAGTAATGTGATACTCGCCGAGCCGCTCTACGTGGCCCTGCTCATCGGCGGCTACCAGGGTGACGCGCACGGGCTTCTGAATGACGAACTCGTGCCGATCGCCTTCCAATCGAACCGAGCGCTCATTGATGTTGTTCTGGAACGGGCACAGGGCGATGAAGCGCTCGCGCGGGCGGTAGAGGAATTCCCAGCCGGCTCGCTTGACATGTTCCGCAGCCCCGAAACCTACACCGGCAGCGCCGCTGAAAAAGCGCTCCAAATCGCAGATGCGGCAGAAGCGTTCGCAACTGCCGTGTAGTCCCGCACCCAACCAGAGGAGAACCGCACCGTGATCTCACGAGATGTCATCCGAGCCCAGCTCGGGAACTGCCTGGAAGATGCCTGGTTTCGCTGGACAACGCACTATACCCGCGGCAAGGTGCGCGACATGTATCCTCTGCCGGCAAGCCAGGATATGCCTGAACGGCGCGTCATCATCGCCACAGACCGGCAGAGTGCGCACGACCACATTGTCGGCACTATTCCCTTCTACGGACAGGTCCGGAACCAAATCGCGCTGTGGTGGTTCAGCCGCACCGACGACATCGTGCCCAACGCCGTGCTCGCGGCACCGGATGAGAACGTAGTGGTCATGGAGGAGTTGATCATGTTCCCGGTGGAGATGGTGGTGCGGGCATGCCTCACGGGCAGCTCAAGCACGGCCATCTGGACCCACTACAACAACGGCGAGCGTATCTTCTGCGGTCACCGCCTGCCCGACGGCATGGTAAAGAACCAGCCCCTGCCCATGGGCAGCATCATCACCCCGAGCACCAAGGCAGAGGACGGGCACGATAAGTCCATCTCCGACGAAGAGGTGCTCGCGCACGGCCTGGTTGATCCGGATACCTGGGATCAGCTCGCCGCAATGGCGCTCGCGCTGTTCGCGCGCGGCCAGAAGCTCGCCGAGGAGCGCGGGCTCATCCTGGTGGACACCAAGTACGAATTCGGCGAGACTGCAGACGGCCTCATCATGATCGCGGACGAGATCCACACCCCGGATTCGTCGCGCTACTGGGTGCGGGCAACCTACGAAGAACGACTCCGGAGGGACGAGGAGCCCGAGAGCTTGGACAAGGAGCCGCTCCGCATTTGGCTCAAAGAGCAAGGCATCTCGGACGACCATGTGCCAGAACTGACCGACGACATTCGGATCGAGATGGCCCAACGGTACATCGCGCTCTTTGAACGCATAACCGGCGAAACGTTCGTTCCGCCGGACGCGGATATGTCAATAAGGGAACGAATCGAGGAGGCAATCACGCCGTTCATGTTTTGACACTGCCGGGCACTATGCCTGGTCGGTACCTGGGCGCGCAGCAACATCCCGCTGCGTGCCCTCTTTTTTATTACGTGATACAATACTAATCCCAACCCCCTCTTAGTCTCCCCCTTATATATCACCCCAGAAATGCCTTCGGCAGTTTCTGGGGACCCCGAGTAAAGGGGGAGAAACTAGGATGATGACCCCCCTCTAGCTCCCCCCTGAATACAGGGGGGAGAACCAGGATTATGAACTTCACCATCCAAAACCCATCCACCCACTCCCGCAACCTCCTGCGAAGAGCAGGCTATGCCCTGCACGCGACCCGCGAGGGAAAAGTGAGCTATGTCAAACGGATCCACGGGGATGAGTATCCCCGCTTCCATCTGTACGTGAATGACGAAAAGCCGGGCATCTCCATGGAGCTCTCTTTGCACTTGGATGAAAAGCGGCCCTCCTATGAGGGCCATACCGCGCATTCAGGCGAATATGAAGGTCCACTGATAGAGCAGGAGCGGGACCGGATTCTGGGGACAATTTAAGGAGGAGCCATATATGCGTACGATTCACCCAGGGTACGCCTGGCCGACAGCAATGTCGGATAGACGGGGGTTCCCTGCTGAATCGGGAGCATATGTGGCTCCGACACAAATGTGCACTTACTGTGCATAGGCCGTGAATTCCCCTATCACGCCAAAACAGATACAATACATACATGGCAGAACAAAGACTAACCACCAATACCGCCGAAAAACTGCCCCCGCAGAACCTGGAAGCCGAGCAATCCGTGCTCGGCTCCCTGCTGTTGGACCAAAACGCCGTCATCAGCATCGGCGATGCTCTGAAACCCGAAGATTTTTACAAAGAAACGCACAAGGTGATTTACCAGGCAATGCTTTCTCTGTTTGAGCGCAGGGAACCCATTGACTTGCTGTCCTTGACGAACATCCTGAACGAACGGAAGCAGCTTGAGCTCGTGGGGGGCAGGGAGTATTTGATGGATTTGACGAACGCGGTGCCGAGCGCGGCAAACGTGGGGCACTATGCAACCATTGTGCGCAAGAAATCAACCCTGCGCAACCTCCTGTACGCGTCCCACCAAATCACCCAGCTCGGGTACGACGAATCCGATGACGTGGACGCAGTGCTGGACCAAGCAGAGCAAAAGCTCTTCGCCATTTCCCAGCGCTCCTTGCGCCAGAACTTCATCAGCATCAAGTCCGTCCTGCATGACACGTTTGAGCGCATTGAAAAGCTGCACCAGGGGGACGGCAGGCTGCGCGGCATCTCCACCGGGTTTTTTGATTTGGATGACAAGCTCTCGGGCTTGCAGGCCTCGGATTTGGTGGTGATCGCGGCACGGCCTTCGGTCGGGAAAACCTCGCTTGCCATGGACCTGGCGCGCCACATGGCGGTGGTTGAAAAAAAGAGTGTGGGCATCTTCAGCTTGGAAATGTCCAAAGAGCAGCTCGTGGACCGCCTGCTGTGCACCCAGGCAGGAGTTGAATTGTGGCGCATGCGCACGGGCAAGCTCTCCCAGTCACCGGAGCACGACGACTTCCCCCGCATCGGGCACGCCATGGGAGAGCTCTCTGAGGCCAACATCTTCATTGATGACGGCGCAAACGTAAACATCATGGAAATCCGCACCAAGGCGCGCCGCCTCGCCGCGGAGCAGGGAGTTGACTGCATCATCGTGGACTACTTGCAATTGATGGAGGGCCGCTCCAACCGGAACGGCGACAACCGCGTGCAGGAGGTTGCGGAAATCACCCGCGCCCTTAAGTCCATTGCCCGCGAGCTCAACATCCCGGTGGTGGCGCTCTCCCAGCTCTCACGGGCCGTGGAGCAGCAGCAGGGCGCGGCAATCCCGCGCCTCGCGCATTTGCGCGAATCCGGCACCATTGAGCAGGACGCGGACGTGGTGCTCTTCATCTACCGCAAGTCAGCGGACCGCAAGTACCGCCCGGAGGAGCTCTCGGCCGAAGAGCGGCACCTTGCCGAAATCCACATCGCAAAGCACCGCAACGGCCCGACCGGGGTGATCAAGCTCTTCTTTAACGAGCAGCTGGTCAGCTTCCAGAACCTCGCAAAAGCCGGAAAACACGCGGACCCAGGGTACGCGCATGCTCCGGAACCTCCCCGGGCCGCGCCTGTTGACGAAGTTGACGTGCCTCCCTTCTAAAGGGTAGAATCACGGTATGTTCAACAAACTCAAACAATTCAAAGAGCTCCGAAGCCAGGCTAAAACTCTCCAAACCGCGCTCAAAGAAGAAACCGTCACCTGCGAAAAAGGCGGAGTCACCATCACCATGGACGGCAACCAGGACATCACGGCCGTTCTGGTGCGGCCTGATTTGCTCTCTTTGGGCCGGAAGCGCGATCTGGAGAATGCCATCAGAGATGCGAATGCCGCTGCCATAGAAAAGACCAAGCGCATCATGGCAAGAAAAATGCAGTCCATGGGAGGGTTTGACCAGTTTGGCTTGGGCGACAAAAAAATAGGGACATGACCCATTTTCATCCATGAGTTCCCTTCCCCCGTCAATCCAGAACCTGGTGGGCCACTTTACGACCCTGCCGGGCATCGGGCCCAAGACCGCTGAAAAGCTGGTGTTTTTTTTATTGCGCACTCCGGCAAAAGAGCTGCACGATTTTGGAGAGGCGCTCGCGAGCATTGCCGACAACTTAAGCCTTTGCCGCGCGTGCCAGAACTTTACGGATGCGGAACTCTGCGCCATCTGCGCAAATCCCCGGCGGGACCAGGGAACCGTCTGCGTGGTTGCCGACCCCTTGGACTTGATCGCGCTTGAAGAAGCGCACGCGTTCCGCGGAGTCTACCATGTGCTCGGGCACAACATCAACCCCCTGGAAGGCATCACCCCCAATGACATTAGAATCCGCGAGCTGGTTCTGCGCATAGAAAAAGCAAACCCCCCGATTACCGAAGTGATTCTCGGGCTTGATGCGAACAATGAGGGCGAAACCACGTCCTTGTACCTGGCTCGGCTTTTGAAACAGTACCCCGTAAAGGTAACCCGCATCGGCAAGGGATTGCCCCAGGGAAGCGACATGGAGTATGCGGACTCCGTGACGTTGAGCAACGCGCTTCTCGGCCGGCGCGAAATCTAAAACAGCCCCGCGGGTAGCGGTGGGCTGTTTTTACGCGGTAATTTTTTCTATCTTGACCTGGGTGTACGCCTGGCGATGGCCGTACTTCTTGCGGTAGCGCACCTTGCGCTTGTACTTGATGACGTCAATCTTCTTGGCGCGCCCCTGCGCCAACACGAGAGCAGTGACTTTGGCGCCAGGAACGAGCGGAGCCCCGATGGTGAGATTGGCGCCATCTGCCTCGCCAACCAAAAGCACCTCGTTAAAATCAACGTTTTTTCCGGCTTCCACGTCAAGTTTTTCCACTTTGATGGTGTCGCCCTCCGCCACCTTGTACTGCTTTCCGCCTGTTTTGATGACTGCAATCATATACGGTTACGCATTAACTCCTCGGCTCTGCAGTGAAAAAGCTTGCTTTTTCACTGCTCTCGCTCTACGTCGTTTATTGGAAAAGTATACGCTCAATTGCCTGCCTTGTCAAGCTCCACTACATCCCCTGTTTTGACGCCATTCCCAGCCACCCAGCCCGCGTTCACTTCCAGAACCATGTCAGCGGGCTTGTGTGATTGAAAGCGCGCTATGGAGCCGTCTTCTGATTGGTAGGGAATGTTTTCCTGTATGCCTATGACTGTGCGGCCTGCGATCCAAATCGCGTCAAGGGGAAAACGCATATCCTTCATCCAAAAATTCCTGGGTCGCGCATCACCGTACACAAACAGCATGCCGCGGCCCGGCGGCAGTGATGAGCGCCCGGAAAGACCCTGAACCTGGCTCGGCCGCGTATCCGCAATTTCCACGGACACGGTTGCGCGGCCGACTCGCAGGGAAGACATTTCAAGCAGTGCGGATGGATCACGCATATACCGATTTGCCGCAAGCGCGGCCATTGCCGCTAGGGCAATGGCGATGAGAGTGAATGTGAGCGTTTTCGCGACCATAGTCCCAAAAGAATCATGACCGCAACGAGCGCGGTCAAGAGGTACACCTTGCCCCGGGTCTGGACGAACAGCGATGCAACCCCGAAAAGCGCGGCCACTCCCCACAAGAGCAGCACGCTCTGCCGGTGCGAGAGCCCCGCGGTCAAGAGCCGAAAGTGCAGGTGCTTTGAGTCCCCGATTGCGGGTGATTTTTTTTCCAAAAACACGCGGCGCACAATGACCCACCCCACGTCAAGGATAGGAACACCCATCACTAAAAGCGCGGTGGCGACTTTCCCGCCGGAAATGATTGCGAGCACCCCCAGCATGAATCCAAGCCAGACGCTCCCCCCTTCGCCCAAGAATATCTTGGCCGGGTGCGCGTTCCAGAACAAAAAGCCGAGGGTGGCTCCGGCGAGAGATACGGCGAGCAAGGCCACGTCCGGCTGGAACGTCTTATCGGACAAAGAGAGCGCGAATAAAATGAACGCGCCGATGGCGGTAATGCCCGATACGAGGCCGTCAAGCCCGTCCAGGAGCTTGGTGGTGAACATCATTCCCAAGAGCCAGATGACGGTGAAGAAGTCAGCGAGCAGCACGAACTGGATGGTCCGGCCGCCCGCTTCAAACAGGTCCCACTGGAGAGTGTCCAAGTGCCACAGCCCGGGGCCCAAGGGATTGCTCACGAACGCAATGCCCATGCCGCTTCCGATGACCACTAAAATTGCGATGATGGGAGCAACCAGCTGGAACCGCGCCCGCAAGCGGTAGCGGTCATCCAAAAAACCGCCGACCATAAGCGCAAACCCCGCGATGAAGAGCCCGAGCAAAAATTGCTCGCTTACGTACCGCGCCGGCAAGAGATCCGAAAACAGGATAATTGACCCAATCACCAGCCAGAACGATGCGAAAATAGCCGCTCCGCCGAGGAGCGGAATGGGCTTTGAGTGGATTTTGCGCGGCTCGCCCGGGCGGTCAATAATGTTAAGCCTCGCGGCAACGCGGCGCACTACTGTGGTTGCAAGGAAGGCCAGCGCCGCTGCCGCCAAAAAAATCCCTACGTACCGCATAGCTATACTGGGTGCGCCTCAAGGTAGGTCCCGAGGATCAAGGCCGCTGCCTGGGCATGGTTGCGCTCGGCTGCATCATCTGATGCAGTGGTTGAGAACCGCTCATCCTGCTTGGTGATAGGCAAGGAGAGCGTTGAAAGTTTTTTGATGAATTCGTCCACGGCGCGGGTGGCTGCCCCCTCTTCCCCGGCAAGCGTGAGCGGGTACCCGATCACAATGTGCTGGAAGCCCTCAACCAGAATAATCCGCTCCAGCTCAAGGATGGCGCCGGAGTCGTTCAGCACGGTCCGGAACGGCACCGCGACCCGAGCCTCGTCCGAGGCTTTGGCAAGCCCGATTTTGGATTCGCCGTAATCAATGCCTAAGTAGTTCATAACCACCCCCTCGCCCCCTCCTGAATACAGGAGGGGGAATATTATATGGTCGAGCCCGCTCCTGAATACAGGAGGGGAGTTTACTGGGTTAATATTCGCGGCCCGTTCGTGGCGGCCACGACCGTGTGCTCAAAGTGCGCGGCGCGCGCGCCATCAGCAGTCACCACGCCCCAGCCGTCATCCGCTGTTTTGACGTCTGCGCCTCCAATGGCAATCATGGGCTCAATGGCAAGCACTGCCCCTGCCATGATTTTTTCGCCGCTTCCGGCTTTTCCAAAATTGGGAATACGCGGCTCTTCGTGCACGCTGTAGCCCACGGCATGGCCGGTGAGCTTGCGGATGACCCCATATCCAAGCTTTTCCGCATACTCCTGGACCGCGTGCCCGATATCGCCGAGATGGTTGCCCGCTACAGCCTGGGCAATGCCGCGTTCCAAACACTCGCGCGTTACCGCGAGCAGGCGCTCGTCTTCTTCCGAAATATCGCCAATGGGAACGGTTACGGCATGGTCCGTGTACAAACCTTTGTACTCTAGACCGAGGTCCAGGCCGATCAAATCCCCTTCTCTGAATGCCAAATCCTTGTGCGGAATGCCGTGCACCAGCATGTCGTTCGGGGAAACGCACAACACGTTCGGGAACTCTTCGCCAGGCTTGCCAAATCCCTTGAATGACGGGCTGCCCCCTGCTTTGCGGATTTCCTCTTCTGCCAACGCGTCCAAATCAGATGCGTTGGCGCCCGCAACGCACCGCGCAACCAAATCTTTCATAATGCAGGCAAGGATATGCCCGCCTTCCGCCAGCAGTTCTATTTCTTTGGCGGTTTTCGGCTTCATGCAAATATCTCCCCCACTGATTTTTCAACTTCATCAATGGACGGCGTGCCGTCTATGCGGTGGAGAATGCCTTGCGCTTCGTAGCGATCAAGCATGGGTTTGGTATCTTTGTGGTACCAGTCAAGGCGCTTCTGGATCCCCGCGGGCGTATCATCTGCACGCTGCACAAGTTTCGTGTTGCAATCATCACAGAGCTCATCGCTCTTTGGCGGATTGGTAAGCATGTTATAGACCCTCCCGTCTTTCGGGCACTCTCTGCGGGCGGAAAGCCTTCTGATTGACTCCTGGTCCGGAATGTCAATCAAAATAACGTGCGAGGGCGCGGCAACCGCGTCAGAAGCCTCTGCCTGGCCCTGGCTCCGGGGAAATCCGTCCATCACAAAACCTCCGGATGAGGAGAGCGCCTGTTCCATCTTTGCTTTCATGAACGCGCTGATGTCCTGGTCCGCCAGATGGCCGCCGGAATTGACGGTTTCTGCAAACTGATTGCCGCGCGCGCTTTTGGACGCGATTTCATCGCGCAAGAGCTTGCCCGTCTCAAGATACGGGATTTCAAGCTTTTGCGCTAGCCGCTTGCCCTGGGTTCCCTTGCCCGACCCTTGGGGCCCGAGCAGGATGATGACTGGTTTGTTTTTTTGCATGAACGTTAGAAGCGTTCGTAGTCCCTCATGATGAGCTGGGAATTGATTTGCTTGACCGTCTCAATCACCACAGACACCACGATCAAAAGAGAGGTGCCGCCGATGACCAAATTCCGCGAACAAGATGCGGTTTGAAACCTGGGAAAGGTAGCGGCTGGTTTCGTGCCCGGGCCGAATCCCCGGGATAAACCCGCCCTGGCGCTGGAGGTTTTCGGCAATCTGATCCGGCTTGAAAATGACCGCCGTGTAAAAGTAGGTGAATCCGAACACCAGCAAAAAGTACACCACCGCGTACACTATGCCGTTGGGATTGAACAACTCAATCACCAGGTTCGCGGCCTGCCGCAGGAGCGCAACCGATGACTCCGAAAAAAACTGGGCGACAAGAGGCGGGAACAGCACAATGGAAATCGCGAAGATGATGGGAATCACGCCTGCCTGGTTCACGCGCAAGGGCAGGTGGCTGTGCACACCCCCGCCGGATGCGCCTCCGCGCGCAAACTTGGCGTAGGTCACCGGAATGTTGCGCTGGCCTTCGGTGATGAACACCACGCCCGCGACTGTCGCGAGCGCGATAATCACAAACAGGATGACGTTGATGAGCTGGGACGCGTCGTAGGTTGAAAACACCCGCAAGAGCGCTGTGGGCAGCCCGGCAACAATGCCCGCGAAAATGAGGAGCGAGATGCCGTTGCCCACCTTGCGTTCGCTCGCGAGCTCCCCGAGCCACATCAAAAACAAGGTGCCTGCAGTCACCACCGCCATCACCATAGCCATCTGGGCAAAAGAAATGGAGCCCAAGAGGGACGCGCCAGCGGAGGTGCCCGCGCGCTGCAGGAACACGATGGTGCCGTACGCCTGGATCAGGGCAAAGGGAACCGTGGCAAGCCTGGTCCACTGGCCGATTTTCTGCCTTCCGGCCTCGCTCTCCTTTTGCATCTCCTCAAGCTGGGGCACGATCATGCCGAGGAGCTGGAAGATGATGGATGAGGTGATGTACGGCCCCACGCCGAGCATGACCACGGAAAAGTTCTCCAAGCCGCCTCCGGTGAGGATGTTGAGGAGCCCGAGAATCTGGTTGGAATTAAAAAAAGCCTGCAGCCCGGAAACGTCAACCCCGGGGACCGGGATGTGCGCGAGCACGCGGAAGATGACAAAGACGCCGAGCACAAACAGTATATCATTCCTGATATCCCGCGTGGCTACGATCTGTTTGAGCTTCTGTACAAACATGGGTTACTTACGCGCGATAGTGACGCTTCCGCCCGCCTTTTCAATGGCCGCGCGCGCGGACCGCGATACGTAGTGCACGGTAACGCTAAGCTTCTTTTCCAGTGTACCATTTCCGAGCACCTTTACGCCACCCGGAGTCCGGCGCACCACGCCGCGGCTTACCAGGGATTTCTGGCTGACGGTTTCGCCGTCCTTAAAGCGTAGGGAGAGCTGTGAGAGGTTGACAATCGCAATTTCGGGCGAGAAACGCTTAAAACCCCGCAGCTTGGGCGTGCGGATCAAAAACTGCTGGAACGCGCTGCGCCGCTTGATGCCCCGCGTCCCGCCCGAACGCGCGGTCTGGCCCTTTAAGCCTCGGGCCGAATACGTGCCCTTGCCCGAAGCATTGCCGCGGCCAACGCGCTTTTTGCGCTTCTTCTGTCCAGCCGGGCGCGGCAGGTTGTGGAGAGAAAGTTCTGCCATATGCTATGCTGTTCCTTTTTCTTCTGTCGGCTCTTCGGATCCCTCCCCCGGCTTGGCCTCCTGCTTTAGAGCGGTTTTTCGGGCCCGCGGCTTCCGCAGCCGTCCGAGCGCATCCATCAGGGTCTGGGCGTTATTCACCTTATTGTTCGTCCCCATGATCTTGGCCACTACGTCGCGGACTCCGGCCAACTCAAAAATCTGGCGGACCACGCTGCCCGCAATCACTCCTGTTCCGGGCGGGGCCGGCTTCAGGAAAAGCTGGGAACTGCGGTCCTTGATGCGGATTTCGTGCGGAATGGTTCCGGTGTCCGTGGTCTCAACCCGCACTAAGTGCTTTTTGGCGTCATTGGCCGCCTTGCTGATGGCAAGCTGCACGTCCGCCCCCTTTGCGATGCCCACGCCAACTTTGCCCTTCCGGTCGCCAATCACGATGCACGCCCGAAAGCGCATGCGTTTGCCGCCTGCCATAACGCGCGTGACGCGCGCCAAATCCAGAATGACCTGGTCAAACTCATCACGGGCCTGGTCTTTGCGCGGTGAGCGCGGACCCCCTCTCCTTGAGCGCTGTGGTCTCTCTTGTGCCATAGTGTTATACAATTACTCCTGCCGCGCGCAGTGCCTCGGTAAACGCTTTCACGCGGCCGTGGTACTTTTTGCTGCCGCGGTCAAGCGCTGCCTGTTTGATTCCCTCGGCAAGGGCTTTTTTGCCCAGCGCCTCTCCCAAGAGAGAAGCGCGCTCGGTTTTGGTTCCCGAAAAGCCTTTATCGCGGCCGGAAACGAGGGTTGTGCCTTTTGCATCGTCAATAAACTGGACAAACATGCCGGACGCGGAAAGCGCAAGCGAAACGCGGATGCGCGCGCTCCGGCCGCCCAAACGGCTGCGGACGCGGCGGGCGCGGCGCGTGGCGTTCAGTTGTTTTTTAGTCGCGTGCATATTATCCTTCTGATCCCTTCATCACCTTGCCCTCCTTGCGGCGGATGACTTCGTCTGCGTACTTAATGCCCTTGCCTTTGTACGGCTCGGGTTTTTTAATTTTTCTGATGCTGGCGGCTGTCTCGCCCAGAAGTTCCTTGTGGATGCCGGAAAGCGTAATCGCATTGCCTTCCACTCGCGCCTGGATGCCTTCCGGAATCTCAAACTCAACCGGGTGGGAAAACCCCACGTTCAACACCAAGAGGTTCCCTTTAAGCTGGACCTTAAACCCAATTCCGTTCACCTCAAGTTTTTTCTCGTACCCATCCGTAACTCCGGTAACGGCGTTCGCAACCAGGCTGCGCGCAAGCCCCCAAAACGCGGCTTGGCGGCCGTCCTCGGGATTGGGAACCGAAACGTGCAAGGCGCCCTCCCGCTCTTCTACTTTTGCCTTGGGCGGAAGCGCTACCGAGAGCGTGCCTCTGGGGCCCGCGACGGTAACCGAATCGCGGTGCAGGGCGCTGGTCACGCCCGGGGGCAGTACAATGGGTTGTTTGCCGATTCTTGACATACTCGTATTAGTAAATCTCGCACAACACTTCTCCGCCGAGACCGGCCCGCTTGGCTTCTCTGCTGGTCATAAGCCCCCGGGGAGTGGAAATGATTGCAATGCCGTACCCGGAGAGCACCACGGGCAGTTTGTCGGACTGTGCGTACACCCGAAGTCCGGGTTTGCTTATGCGGACCAAGCGCTCAAGCGCGGATTTTCCTTCCTTATCGTACGCAAGGCTGATGCTGATGGCTGGCTTGCCGGCGCTATCCGCGGCCTCGGTAACCGCGCCAACGTACTTTTCGCGCGAGAGCAGCTGCGCCAACCTGAACTTGAGCTTGGAAAACGGAACAACCACGGCCTCGTGCCGGGCGCGCGTTGCGTTCCGTATTCGGGTTAACATGTCTGCGATTGGATCAGTCATCATATGATTATATGAATATCGGAGTGAGGTTCCCTACCAGCTTGATTTGCGCACACCAGGGATCTCTCCGTTCCGCGCAAGCTCGCGGAAGCAGATCCGGCAGAGGTCAAAATCACGCATGTACCCCCGGTTCCTGCCGCACTTCCAACACCTCCGAATCTTCCGGGTGGAAAACTTCGGGGAGCGGGATGCTTTTACTTTTAATGCGGTTCGTGCCATATGGGTACCTCTGGTAATAGTGTGGTTACTTTTTGAATGGAAATCCGAGCGCCTTAAGGAGGGTAAGCCCGTCGTGGTCGTTTGCGGCGCTCGTGACCACTGTAATTTCAATTCCGTGCAGCTTTGCGATATCATCCCCGGCAACCTCCGGAAACACGTTGTGCTCGGAAAACCCAACGGTGAAGTTCCCGTGCCCGTCAAACCCCTTGGTGGAGAGCCCGCTGAAATCGCGCACGCGCGGCAAGGTCACGTGGAGAAGGCGGTCCAAGAAATCAATGGCGCGCGTGCCGCGCAGCGTGACCTTCCCTCCCACCACCTGGCCTTCCCTGATTTTAAAATTTGAAATGGAGAGCCGGGCCCGCGTGGCAATGGCGCGCTGGCCCGTGATGCGCGAGAGCGTGTCCATAATCTTTGCTTCGTCAACCGCCCCACCCCTCGAGACACGGCTGTTTATCACCACTTTCTCAATGCGCGGAGCGGCGTGGATGTTGTGCGCGCCAAACAGCTCTTTCCGGTTGGGAAGCACGCTCTTTTGGTAGGTTGCGGCAATGGAGGTGAACATAGGGGGTTACAGGGCTGCTTTGCACTTTTTGCACGCGCGCATTTTTGCCGCGGGCGATGCGGTTGAAGTAGTTCGGGCGCTCGCCCCGACACGGGTGGCTTTTCCGCACTGCGGGCACACGAGCATGACGTTTGACGCTTCAATCGGGGAAGAAAATTCAATCTTCTGGCCCGCTACCCCGCGCTTATTGGAACGCAAGTGCTTGGTGAGCACGTTAACGCCAAGAACCGACACGCGGTTGAGCGCGGGCAGAACCTGCAGAACTTTTCCCGACTTCCCGCGGTCTTTGCCTGCAATCACTTTAATAGTATCGCCTTTCTTGATCTTCATAGTTGATGCCAGCGGAAAGCGGCGCTAAAGCACTTCCGGCGCCAGTGAAATAATTTTAGTAAACCCTTTTTGGCGCAATTCCCGCGCGACCGGCCCGAAAATGCGGGTGCCCCGCGGCTCTTTTGATTTCTTATCCGCCAAAATCACGACCGCGTTTTCATCAAACCGAACGTACGATCCGTCAGCCCGGCGGAGTTCTTTTTTGCTGCGGACCAGGACCCCGGTCACCACGTCGCCCTTTTTTACCATTGAGTGGGGCTGCGCTTCTTTAACCACCAAGGTCATGACATCCCCGATGCGGGCGTACCGCTTGCGGTTTCCGCCGAGCACGGTGATACACCGGAGCTTTTTCGCGCCGGTATTGTCCGCTGAATGCGCCATGGTCATAAACTGGATCATAAGGTACTCCCTTCCTTTGCAATAACGCGCCAGCGCTTTGTCTTGGACAGGGGCCTGGTCTCTTCTATGGTGACCAGGGTACCGGCCGCGAGCACCGCGCCCCGCCAGTCGCAGATGTAGTGCTTGCTTGTGGTGTAGCGCTTATGGTACTGGGGATGGGTTTTCACGCGGTTCACGACGACGACAACCGTATGCTGCATCTTGGTGGATGCAACAATTCCGTTCAGGCGGCGTTTGCGGGTAATCTTTTGCGTAGTCTCTTCCATAGGGAAATATTATTCTTTCGGCTTATTCTTTCGGCACCTCGGGAGTATGCGGCGAACCATCAGTATGCACTAATTGGGAGAGCCGTGTCAAGATGCGGCTTGCATCGCTCTTCGCTTGCCGAATCAGGTGCACCTGCTTGAGGCTGCCGGCGTGCGCCTTAAAGCGCATATCAACCAATCGCGCCCGTGTTTCGGACAAATCATGGAGAAGCTCTTCTTTTGGCTTGTTCTTTAGTTCGGCCCACTTCATATTATTCTTCTGCTTATTCTTCTGCCTCAACAAATCGGGTCCGGAGAGGAAGCTTGTGGGAAGCGAGGATCATGGCCTTTTGCGCGATTTCGCGGCTCACTCCATCCATTTCAAACAGCACGGTGCCGCGCTTAACCGGAGAAACGTAGCGGTCAACCGCGCCCTTGCCCGCGCCCATGGGCACCTCGGCCCCCTTTGCGGTAACCGGCTTATCCGGGAAAATCCTGATCCAAATTTTTCCGCCGCGGGCAACGTAGCGCGTCATGGCGCGGCGGGCAGCCTCAATCTGCCGGCTGGAAACCCATGCAGACGTAACCGCTCGCAACCCGTACGAACCGAACGAGAGCTCAATCTTGCGCACCGCAGCCCCGCGTAGCCTGCGTTTCTGGGATTTTCGGTATTTTACCTTTCTTGGCACCAACATATTATTCCTCTGATTCTGGCTCTAATGATTCTGATTCTAATCCCGATTCTGATTCAGCCTTCTTATCGGTTATCTTCTTGATTTGCCTTAAAATGGTATCCGTGCCCCCGCTTGCGGCGGCCTTGTCTTCGGGAGCGAGCACCTCGCCTTTGTATATCCATACGGTAACGCCGATGGCCCCATAGGTGGTGGCTGCCGTGGCCTGGGCGTAATCAATGTTTGCGCGCAGGGTGTGCAGCGGAACAGACCCCCAGCCGATGGTTTCGTTGCGCGCAATTTCCGCCCCGTTCAAACGGCCTTTCACGCGGATCTTGACGCCTTTTGCGCCCGCTTTCTTTACGTTCTCCAAGGACTGCTTGCACGCTCTGCGGTATGCGATGCGGCGCTCAAGGTCAGCGGCGATGTTTTGCGCGATGACCGCGGCCGAAAGAGAACTCTGGCGCACCTCGTGGATGTTGATTTTTACCTTGCCCGATCCAAGCACCAGGTGCTGTTCAAGCTCTTTTTTGAGCGTTTCCGCGCCCTCTCCCCCGCGGCCTATCACCATGCCCGGCTTGGCGGTAGAGATGTTGACAATGATCTCGGGACCCTTGCCGCTCCGCTCCACGCCGATCAGGTCAACGCGCGCATCCTTAAGCTTTTTGGACAAAAATTGCCGGATCTGGATGTCCTGTTTCAGGGTAGCCCTGAACTTATTGCGCGGCGCAAACCACTTGGACTGCCAGTCCTCAATGATGCCCAGGCGATGATTTTTCGGATGAATCTTTTGTCCCATATGAGTGCTTACTTCAATTTTTTCTTCTCTCCCACCATAATGGTGATGTGGCTCGTGCGCTTCATAATCTGGCTCGCTCTGCCGAACGCGCGCGGCATCCACCGCTTCAAGGTAGGCCCCCCATCAACAAATGCCCGGGTGACCACTAAATCATCAACATTCATCTTATTGTTATTTTTGGCATTGGCGACTGCGCTGTTCAACACCTTGAGCACCGTACCGGCGCTGCGCTTCGGGAGTGACTTAAGCTGGTTTTGGGCTTCGGCAATGCTCAAATTTTTAAGCAAGCCAACCACGAGCCTTACCTTGCGGGGAGCAATTCGCTGGAACTTTGCTTGTGCTTTAACTTCTGCCATACAAGTGCAATAGCCTTACGCTTTTGCTGCGGGAGCCGGGGCCGCCTTCTGTGCGGCAGCTTGTTCCTGCTCTTTCTGCATGCGGCCGCCGTGTTTGGTAAACTTGCGCGTGGGTGAAAACTCGCCCAGCTTATGGCCGACCATGTTCTCAACCACGACAACCGGAACGTGCGCTCTGCCGTTGTGCACCCCAAAGGTGCGGCCCACCATGTCCGGGGTAATGGTCGCCCGCCGCGCCCAGGTGATAATAACCGCCTTTTTGTCGGCTGCTGCGAGTACTTTCTTTATGAGGCGTTCATCTATGTATGGCCCCTTTTTTGCGCTTCTTCCCATATGCTGCTGTTATTATTTCTTGCGTCTGCGTATGATAACCGCGTTGCTCGCCTTGTGCTTCTTGCGCGTTGGCACGCCGCGGGCCGGCTTGCCCCACGCGGTCTTGGCGCGCTTCATACCGATCGGCGAGCGGCCTTCTCCGCCGCCGTGCGGGTGGTCCACGACGTTCATGGCTTTTCCGCGCACCCGCGGCCGCACGCCGCGGTGGCGCATTCTGCCCGCTTTGCCGAGCCGCACCAGATTCCACTCGCTGTTGCCCACCTGGCCGATGGTCGCAAGGCAGTCGCCGCTGAATATGCGCACCTCTCCGCTCGGCATTTTAATCTGCACGCGGTTGCCTTCCGTGGAGAGCACGGTGGCGCTTGAGCCGGCCGAACGCGCTATGGTCGCGGCGCGCTCGGGAGAGAGCTCTATGTTGCAGATAGTAATGCCTGCCGGAATATAGCGCAAGGCCATACGGTTGCCGGGTTTGATTTCAAGCTGTTTGCCGCGGCTCGCCGTGAGCTGGTCGCCGACGGCGAGCTTATCCACGGCAAGCGTATACGCCCGGGATTTGTCTTCGTACTCAAGGAGGGCAATGGCCGCGCTCCGGTTGGGATCGTACTGGATGCCCACCACGGTTCCCGGACGCTCGGTAACGGGGTTCACAAAATCAACCATGCGGTACTTGCGCTTGTGGCCCCCTCCTTTGTGGCGCACCGTGATGCGCCCGCTCGCATTGCGGCCGGCGTGGATGGCCCGCCTCGCAAGCAGGCTGCGTTCCGGCTTTTGTATGCCTTCCTGCGCGTGCTTCAAAACGCTTGAGTGGCGCCTGCTCGGAGTAGTTGGTTTGTAACGCTTAAGTGGCATAATATTTACACTCCCTCGTAGACTGCTATGGTGCTTCCCTTTGGAACGCGGATGTATGCTTTTTTCCACGCTGATTTGGCGCCCGGGATCCTCCGAAAGTACGTGGCGCGCGCTCCTACGTTCGCAATCTGGATGCTTTCCGGGCGAACGCCGTACATCTTGGTAAACGCTTTCTTGATCTCAATCTTATTGGCGCCTGGGTGCACTGAAAACGCATAGGTATCGTGCGAGCCTGCGGCGGCTGTTTTCTCGGAAACAAGAGGCTTTACTATGATGCCAAAACCCGCTTCAAAATTCGTCTTTTCATGGCCGGATTTTTCATGGCCTGGTTTGACCGCAGGTGCATGGGGCCGGGCTGTTTTCTTCGGAAGCTTGGGCTCCTCGCGGGCTGCCTGCACTTTCTGCTGGGCTTCCGCCTCTTTCTGCGCCGATTTGCGGGGCGCTTTGGTATCGCTTTCTGCGAATGGATTTTTCAAAAAATTCCACATAGCGCCTATGAGAGCTGCTTGATAAGCTTTTCCACAGATCCCCTGCCCACCATGACAGTCCCGTACGAGAGCAGATCCAGAATGTTTATATTCTCAAGCCTGATTGACTTGGCGCGCGGAAGGTTGCGCAGGGAGAGTATGGCCTTCTCAAACCCCGCGTCAGAAATGAAAAGCACTTTTTTGGATGCGAGCTTGAGTGTTTTGAAAAACGAAGACATTGTTTTTGTGGAAGGCGCTCCCAGCGCGTCAAAACCTTCAACCACAAAAAATTTATTCTCCCGCACGCGGTCTGAAAATACGGCGCACAGCGCTTTTTTGCGCATCTTTGAGGGAATGGCCCGCTTGGTAATGGACTCAATGCGCGGCCCGAACGTCACGCCCCCGCCTTTCCACAGCGGCGAACGGATGGAGCCGTGGCGCGCCCGGCCGGTTCCTTTCTGCGCCCAGGGCTTTTTGCCGCCGCCCCGCACTTCGCTCCGGTCCTTTGTCTGCGCGAGGGGTTTCCGCTTATTGATGGTCGCAACGCGCGCTGCCTGGTACAAAAGCGCCTTGTTCGCCTCCGTGCCGAATACGGCATCAGGAAGCTCCATGGTTCCGGCGTGCGCTCCGCTTATATTGTACACGTTGACCGTTGCCATACTTACTGTTTGGGCTCCTCTGAAACTGGCGCTTCTTTTGGAACGCTCTTCTCGGCTCGCGCGGGAGGCTTCATCTCGCCCTGGGCCCGGATCTCAACCAAGCCGTTCCGCGAACCCGGGACCGCGCCGCGGATGGAGAGGATGCCGGATACCAAGTCAATGCCCGCAATCTCAAGGTTGGTGACTGAAACGCGCGTACCCCCCATGCGGCCCGCCATGCGCTTGCCCGGAAACACGCGCTGCGCGTCTGTTGAGCCGATGGAGCCCGGGGCGCGCAAGTCGTGCTTGTGGCCGTGCGTTTTCGGGGAGCCTGCAAAATGGTGGCGCTTGACCACGCCCGCAAAGCCGCGGCCTTTAGAAATTCCCGCAACCGCCACTTTCTCTCCTACTGAAAAATTTGAAAGGTCATAGGACTGCCCAGCCTCAAACGCCTCGGCGCCGCCAGTGCGCATCTCGCGCAGCACAGGCCGCTCAACACGGCCCGCAACGTGCCCGGCAACTGGCTTGCTCGTGTGCTTTGGGCCCTCATTAAACCCAAGCTGAACCGCGGAATAGCCATCCCGCTTTTTATCCTTGACCTGGGTCACGACCGCGTTACCCACTTGAATCCTGGTAATCGGGACCACGTCTCCGTGCTCGTCGTACGCTTGAGTCATGTTGAGTTTTCTGCCGATGAAAAGCTTCATAATCCCATGAAAAAAGTTTGGGCACACAAGCCCAAACTTCTCTATAAGACAAATACATCGCTGAATCAACGTTGATTCTTGAGAGGATGCTTGTATGAGAGAAAAGTCTGAACTCCTGCGCAGATTGCGTTGTACCAACTGTCACCCTTCTGAATTCGCCGATGAGGCGAAGGGACATCATTGGTCGCACGCACCATCTACATCTTGATTTCAATGTCTACCCCAGAGGGCAGGTTGAGATTCATGAGTGAATCAACGGTTTTGGGAGTCGGATCCAGGATGTCAACCAAGCGCTTGTGCACGCGCATCTCGTACTGGTCCCGGCTGTTCTTGTGCACGAATGTGGAAGCGTTCACCGTGTATTTGGTTTTTTCCGTCGGCAGAGGAATGGGGCCGGAAATCTCGGCGCCGCTCCGCTCCGCAGTATCAATAATCGTGCGCGTGGACTGGTCAATGATCTTTGAGTCGTACGCGCGGATTTTGATACGGATCCGCTGGCGCGCCGCGTTGTTCTGCTCTCCTGCGTTTTGTTTGCCCCCGGGTTTTTCGCCGGGGCTTGCCTTCTTTTCTGCCATTTGGGTTGAAAACTCGCAGAGACGCCCCGGTTCCGGGGCGCCTCTGCGATTCTGACATTACTTGTTGATCTTGGTAACCACTCCGGCGCCAACAGTCTTGCCGCCCTCGCGGATGGCAAAGCGCTGCTGCTCTTCCAGCGCAATCGGGGCGCCAAGCTTGACCTTGAGTGAAATCGTGTCTCCGGGCATCACCATTTCCGTGCCTTCCGGAAGCTCAATCTCGCCGGTCACGTCCGTGGTGCCAATATAGAACTGCGGCTTGTAGCCCTTGAAGAACGGGGTGTGGCGGCCGCCTTCCTCTTTGGACAGCACGTAAATCTCGGTGTCAAACTCGGTGTGCGGAGTAATGGAACCCGGCTTGGCCAGCACCTGCCCGCGCTCAACATCTTCTTTCTTGGTGCCGCGCAGGAGCAGGCCCGCATTGTCGCCGGCGCGGCCCTCATCCAGCTGCTTGTTGAACATTTCAATTCCCGTCACCACGGTCTTCTGCGTCTCGTGGATGCCCACGATTTCAACTTCCTCGTTGACCTTGACCATGCCGCGCTCAATGCGGCCCGTTACCACGGTGCCGCGGCCTTCAATGGAAAAGATGTCTTCAATGGGCATCAAGAACGGCTTTTCAATGTCCCGGACCGGTTCGGGGATCTTTTCGTCAAGCGCGGCAAGCAAGTCAACAATCGGCTTGGTGGCCGCCTCGTCGCTTGAGTTCTCCAGCGCTTTCAGGGCGCTGCCGCGGATGATCGGAGTTTCAGCGCCCGGGAACTCGTACTTCTTGAGCAAATCGCGGATCTCCTCTTCAACCAAATCAACGAGCTCCGGATCGCTCACCTGGTCAACTTTGTTGATGAATACAATGATGTACGGCACACCGACCTGGCGCGCGAGCAGAATGTGCTCGCGGGTCTGGGGCATGGGGCCGTCTGTCGCGGACACCACTAAAATGGCGCCGTCCATCTGTGCCGCGCCAGTGATCATGTTCTTGACGTAGTCCGCGTGCCCGGGACAGTCAACGTGCGCGTAGTGGCGCTTTTCGGTCTGGTACTCAACGTGCGACGTTGCAATGGTAATGCCGCGCTCGCGCTCTTCCGGAGAGTTGTCAATCTGGTCAACGCTCTTCTCGGACGCGGCTAAGCCGCGGGCGTGCTGCACCTTAAGGATAGCCGCGGTGAGGGTGGTTTTGCCGTGGTCAACGTGCCCAATGGTGCCGACGTTGACGTGCGGCTTGGATCGGTCAAATTTGTCTGCCATATAGATTTATGATGCTTAAATTGTAACCTAAAAAGTATAGCAAAAAACAAAAATAATGCAAGGGGCTAGCCTACTTTCTCAAAATAAAAGGGCTCTTCCTGCTCGTCAAGATCATCATCAAAATCATCATATTCGCCAAAATTTTGGCTAGTATCAGCCAAATTATCAGTATACGGGTCAAAATCGGGTTCATCTTGGACGTGCTCGGCATTGAGCTGGGCGCTGGTGTGCCGACTCTCATCCTGCTGGCTTTTCCACACCGCTATATCCCGGTTGATTTTGTCAAGCAGTTCATCCTCTGAGAGCTCGGAAACATCGGCCTGGCGCACGGCCATGCGCTCGTATTCGGCCAAGGACATCACCACGTACGCTTCATCCTTACTTTGCGACAGCACAATGCACCGGTCTCCGGTTTTGTTGATGAGGCTGAATACTCTGTTGAGTGCGTCATGCATATGTGTAATGTTAATTACATTTGGGTGACGTGAAAGAGTTCAAAGTACTTACCTAATCGCGGCGCGCGGGCGCCGTATCCCACCAGTGAGAGCTCCGGCACCACTTCCGCGCGCAAACGCGCGAGTGATTTTGCGGCAACGTCAAAGCGCAGGCGCGCGAGTTGAGATTTTTGCGCGGTGATTGCTTTGAGTTTTTTCTTCATGAGCGACTCATCGTACGCGAACACGGTGTTGAACTCCCCCTCCGAGAAGAGCGACCACAAGCCCTCGTAGTTGTACACCAAAATGTCGCGCTTCTTCTGCGCCTGGTGCTTTGCGAGCGCGAGAAGCGCAATGCTGCGGCTCTTTGCGTGCGTGGGGTGCCGGTCAAGCTCGTGCGGCACAAAGAGCAGGTCCGGCTTGGTGCGGTTGAATATGGCTGCGAGCTTTTCCGTGTCGCGGACAAGCGCTTCGCGTTCGTTTTTTGCGTCATAAAACTCCGCGCGCAGGAAAACAGGAATCGCACCCAGGATTTTGGATTCTTCGCGCGCTTCCTTTTCCCGGATTTTTATGACTTCCTCGGGCTTGGCCCCGTCCACCACGCTGCGGTAGCCTGTGGTTGCGATCACGATGTGCACGCGGTTGCGCTTTGCGAGCGCGGCAATGAGGCCGCCCATGGAAATGGACGCATCATCCGGGTGCGGGGAAACAACGGTGATATACTTGCCACTCGGGATATCCTGCTCCGTGAGCACCTCAACGTCCCCTTCTCCAAAGAGCAGGGGTGATGCGTAGTCGCGTTCCAGTTTGGAAGCGGCTGCCTCATCAATAATGAGCGTAACATCCGGATGCCACTGCAAGAGCGATGCAGGCACGTCCTTGCTGACGCGGCCCTCAACCGTTGCTTTGACTGCGTCCGCTTTTGCCGAACCTGATGCGATGAGCGCTATTTTTTTGGCGTCCATGATGGTGCCCAGGCCCATGGTGATTGCCTGCTCCGGCACCCTGCCCTCCTTAAAGTGCTTTGCGTTCTTTTTGCGCGTATGCTCTGACAGCTGCGCAACGTGGGTCCGCGCCGCAAACGGGGTGCCTGGCTCATTGAATCCGATGTGCCCGTTCGGCGCGATCCCAAGAACCTGCAGATCAATCCTGCCCGCGTCTTTGATGGCTGACTCGTACTGCTCGCATTCGGCGTTGAGATCCCGCGCGCGGCCGTTGGGCAGGTATATGTTTTTCTTTTTGATGTTTACATGGTTGAACAAATGGCGGTCCATGAAGTGGTGGAACGAATCAGCGTCCTTTTCCGAAAGCCCCGCGTACTCGTCCAAATTGAACGTGCTGGCGCGCGAAAAATCCGCCCTGCCTTTTTTGCGGGCCAAAACAAGGCGCTCGTACATGCCTATGGGCGTCTCGCCGGTCGGAAGCCCGAGTACCAAATCCGGCTTGCGCCACAGGTGCGCCAGAACGAACCGGCTGGCGCTATCGCTCATCTCATCGTAGTTTTTGGTGATGATGACTTTCATGCCTTGAATTGTACCTATTTTTAGGCAAAAAGAAAAGGAGCCGAATCGCACTTGCGACCCGGCCCCCGCGGTTCCGGAATGCCCTGTGAACAAAAGGCACCAACTGAAACCGCAACACACCGCGAGTGGTCGACCTCCTTGGGTTGCGAAAACAAACAGCAAACCAGTAAAGAACGACCGCTCCCGCGAGGACATACAGCGCCGCCCAGCGGGGCTGCAGAGCCGCGGCCGCGAGCAGCACTGCCTCAACGAGCAGGAAAAACAACAAGAAGAGCATTGTGGACTCCTTCTGTGGAATAAATGGGGACAGGACCCATTATTTATACCGCAACCTTTTCCTTGGAAACGTGTTGTGAAATTCCCCTGGGCATGTCCATGGCGACGCGGCCGGACTCGCGAACCAAATCAAAACGCTTGCTTGCGTCCAGAATCTCAATGCCGAGCAAATCACCGATGTCCGACAAATCCAAAATAACACCCTCGGAGACTTCCTCGTTGCTGCCGAATGCGCCCTCCTTGAGCTTTATGTACATTGCGTCCGCTTGGTTGTCGTATGAGATGTTCATAGGTTGGATTTCCAGATCGTGGTGATAATCCTGCGGGTATGGTCTACATCTTCGTATACTACCTGTAGGTATTTGTCGCCGACATTTTTATCAACTCAAATTGACCATTAACTCGAAAATATCAAAATCGTCCTGCCAGGTCGGCTCAAGCGCAACCACAAGTCGGCTCAATTACACCATTTGAGCCGATCAGGGGGAGAAATTGAAGATTACTTCTTCCCCTTCTCCGTTCCCCCAACCCGCTTCTCAACAATCTCGGCAGCCACGTTGCGCGGCACTTCCTGGTAGTTCAAAAATTCCATGGAATAGGATGCCCGGCCCTGCGTCATTGACCGCAAGGAAGTGGCATACCCGAACATTTCGGACAGAGGCACCTCCGCGAGGATGACCTTCATGTTGATGCGGTCGTTCATCTCAAGGATTTTGGCGCGCTTGGAGTTTAAGTCGCCGACCACGTCGCCCATGAACTCCTCCGGGGTCACGGCCTCAACTTTCATGACCGGCTCCAAGAGCACGGGGTTCGCGAGCTTGGCCGCGGCTTTGAACGCCTGCATGCCCGCGATCTTGAACGCGATTTCGGATGAGTCAACCTCGTGGTACGAGCCGTCGTACACCGTGGCTTTTACGTCAACCACCGGGTACCCGGCAACCACGCCCGAATCAAGCGCTTCCTTGACGCCCTTGCCTATGGCCGGAATATACTCGTTCGGAATGGTCGCTCCCTTGATTTCGTTGATAAACTCAAACCCGGCACCCTCTTCCGCGGGTTCAAGGCGCAACCAGCAGTGGCCGTACTGGCCGCGCCCGCCGGACTGTTTGATGTATTTGCCTTCCGCTTCCGCGGTTCTGCGGATGGTTTCGCGGTACGCGACCTGGGGCCTGCCCACGGTTGCCTCCACTTTGAATTCCCGCTTCATGCGGTCCACAATGATTTCCAAATGCAATTCGCCCATGCCGGAAATGATGGTCTGCCCGGTTTCCTCATCACCCTTGACGCGGAACGTGGGGTCCTCTTCCGCGAGCCGGCTCAAAGCCATGCCCATCTTTTCCTGGTCCGCCTTGGTCTTGGGCTCAATGGCAACGCTGATGACCGGCTCCGGGAACGTGATGGACTCAAGCACAATCGGGGATTCGGGATCGCAAATCGTGTTTCCGGTCACCGTGTCTTTGAGTCCCACGGCCGCGGCAATCTCTCCGGCGTACACCTCGCTCACGTCCTCGCGGTGGTTCGCGTGCAAACGCACGATGCGCCCCAGGCGCTCGCGGCTTCCGCTTGAGGTATTGAGCACGTACGAGCCCGCGTTGAGCATGCCCGAGTACACGCGGAAAAACACGAGCTTGCCCACGAACGGGTCAGCCGCGACTTTGAACGCGAGTGCGCTAAACGGCTCGCTGTCCGAAGCCTTGCGCACCAGCTTGGTTTCCGGATCAGACGGGTCAAAGCCCTGGATGTCCGGCACATCCAGGGGAGACGGGAGGTAGTCGCACACCGCATCCAAAAGCCTCTGCACGCCCTTGTTCTTGAGCGCGCTGCCGCACATGACCGGGAAAAAGTCAGCCGTGATCACGGCTTTGCGCAGGGCGGCTTTCCACTCATCCATGCTCACCTCGTGCCCGCCCAAATACTTTTCCATCACTGCCTCGTCGTTTTCCGCGATTGCCTCAAAAAGCTTTTTGCGGTACTCGTCGGCCTTGCCTTTCAGGTCCTCGGGAATCTCAATCTCCTCAACATCCTTGCCCAAATCATCCTTGTAGATGTAGGCTTTCTGGGTGAGCACATCAACAATGCCTTTGAAATTCTCTTCCGTGCCTATGGGAAGCTGGATGGGGTATGCTTTTTTGGTGAGCCTGCGGTGGATGGATTCAAGGTCTTTGTAAAAATCAGCGCCCGTGCGGTCCAGTTTGTTGATGAAGCAGATGCGCGGCACGTGGTATTTGTCCGCCTGGTGCCACACGGTCTCGGACTGGGATTCAACGCCCGCAACCCCGTCAAACACGGTCACGCCTCCGTCCAGCACGCGCAAGCTACGCTCCACCTCCGCGGTAAAGTCCACGTGCCCGGGCGTATCAATGATGTTGATGCGGCAGTCCTGCCAGAAGCACGTGGTCGCGGCCGCGGTAATGGTGATGCCGCGCTCCCGCTCCTGCTCCATCCAGTCCATTTCAGCCTCGCCCTCGTGCACCTCCCCTATCTTGTGCTTCTTGCCCGTGTAAAACAAAATTCGCTCGGTTGTCGTGGTTTTGCCCGCGTCAATGTGAGCGATAATGCCGATGTTGCGGATTTTTTCCAGCGCGTAGTCTCTGGGCATACTATCCAAAGTGCGCGAATGCGCGGTTCGCCTCTGCCATGCGCACCATGTCCTCTTTCTTTTTGATGGCGGCTCCCTCCCCGCTTGCCGCGGCCAGAATCTCGTCCGCAAGCTTCTGGTGCATGGCTTTACCTTTCCGGGCTTTCGCGGCCGAGAGGATCCAGCGGCACGCGAGCGTGTACTTGCGGTCTCCCCGCACCTCAATCGGAATCTGGTAGTTGGCCCCGCCCACGCGCTTGGAGCGCACTTCCAGCTGGGGGGACACGTTCTTGATTGCCTGCTCGTACACGGCCAGAGGGTCCTGTTTTGCTTTTTCGGAAACCACGTCAAGCATGCGGTACACGATGCCCGTGGCCGTGGACTTTTTGCCGCGCTGCATCACGTAGTTGATGAACTTTGCGATGCTCGTGGAATTGAATTTTTGGTCCGGCGCGATCACGCGCCGAGGCGCTTTCTTACCTCTCATGTCGTCAATATAAATGCATTATTACGCCATTACGCCTTGCTCTTCTCCCGCTTGGCTCCGTACAAACTGCGGCCCTGCTTGCGCCCCTGGACGCCTTGCGTATCGTACACGCCGCGCACAATGTGGTAGCGCACGCCGGGCAAATCCTTAACCCTGCCCCCGCGGATGAGCACGATTGAGTGCTCCTGCAAGTTGTGGCCCATGCCCGGAATGTAGGCAGTCACCTCCATGCCGTTTGAGAGCCGCACGCGCGCAATCTTGCGAAGCGCGGAGTTCGGCTTTTTCGGAGTGGTGGTGGTAACGCGCACGCAGACACCGCGCTTAAAACTGGAGCCCTTGGGAAGTTCAGTGCGCTTGCGGACAGCCGGATTGTACACGGACCGCAATGCAGGCGTCTTGCTCTTCTTCACCCGGGGCGTGCGCCCTTTTCGCAATAGTTGATTTACCGTTGCCATATTGACATACACTAACAAAATCCCCCCCTTGAGTCAAGCCTCATTCAGACTAAACCCGCGAGCCTGAAAAAAACCCCGAAAACGCGCCCAAAAATATTGATTCCCAAAAAATTATCCGCAAAAATCAACATCAAGAGAATCCAGGGCCCGTTCCGGGCGAGCATCGCCTTAAACCGGGCGTACCGGTCCGGCAAGAGCTCAAACAAGAGCGTGGAGCCGTCAAGCGGAGGAATGGGAATGAGGTTAAACGCCAAGAGCACAATGTTGATGAGGATCAGGAATCCGAGCAGCTGGATGAGCAAATTAAACGGCCCCAGAACCGGGGCAAGGATATTCACCGCAACCATAAAGACGGCAACGCTTGCGAGGTTTGATGCGGGTCCCGCAAGCGCAACCGCAACTTCGCCCCAGCGGCGGTACTTGAGGTTATGCGGATTGAACGGCGCGGGCCTGCCCCACCCAAACCCCACGACAAGCAGAAGCAGCATGCCGAACGGCTCAATGTGCGCGGCAGGATTGAGCGTCAGGCGGCCCATCAAACGGCCCGTATCATCCCCCTGCAGATAGGCCGCCAAAACATGCGAAAACTCGTGCACCGTGATGCCGTACACGATTGCCAAGAGCCACAGGAAAAACAAGGTTGGTTCACTGAATAAAAGCGAGATAATCATACCCGCATAGTATACACCATTGACGCGATAAAAACAATGTGCTACAATACGCGAATTATACCTTACGACACAAACCCCCTATGGCTCGTATGTGCGGTTTTTGCGGCAAAGGCGCCAACAACGCCAACTCCCGCTCCAAATCCAATATCGCAACCAAGCGCCTGCAGAAACCGAATCTGCAGAAGCTTAAAATAGGGCATTTGACCGTGCTCGCCTGCACGCGGTGCAAGCGCACCATGAACAAGCCTGAACGAATGATGCAAAAAGAGGCGTAAGCCTCTTTTTTAATGCCATTGCGATGATGGGGGCGCGGACGCTGAAAGCGGCCGCGACGCCAGCGGACGCTACAAGACGCGGATGTCGTGCTCAAGCAAGGTATCAGTGTCCTTGAACCGGAACGTGCCGTGAAAAAAATTTCCGGCGAGAAAATGCGGAAACCAATACTCGTCGTCCGGCCACATGTCCTTGAACGGAATTTCGGAATGCGGAAACCACTGGGGCCGCATTTCTTCGGTCTCTCCTGGCTCGCCCATGAAAGAAGATGCGCAGAACAGGTGCACTTGGGTGTCCTCGGTGTCGTCATCAAACAAAAATTCAAACGTGCCCGCCTTGCGCAGGCCAACAGGAATGAGGCCCGCTTCCTCGCGCAGCTCTCTGGCGGCCGCTTCGTCAATGGTTTCATCAGGCTCAACCTTGCCGCCGAACCCGTTCCACCTGCCCTGCCCGAACCCCCGCTTCTTCATGCCGAGGAGCACGCGCTCCCCGTCGTTGATGATGACCAGGGTACAGACTCTCATAGCGCGCCTTCTTGCTTTAACTTTTTGACTTTTTGCGCCGTGCCGCGGTTATACCCGCCCGGTTTTCCATCGGACCGTATCACGCGGTGGCACGGAACCGATGCGTCATAATTTTTATTCAAAATGTTCCCGACCGCGCGCACAGCCTGCGCATGGCCGGCCCGGCGTGCTACCTCCGCATACGTCAAAACAGACCCCCTTTGGATCTGCGAGACAACAGCAAGCACTTTTTTTGAAAAGTCAGGCATACTAGGCAATCCCTGAATGCGCCTCAAGGTGTTTAATTCTCTCTTCGTGGTCTTTTACTTCATCCCGATACTGATCCGCATTGCCGCTGGTTGCCGACAGTTCAGTGAGTACTATGTCCAGCTTTTTCATAACTTTGTCTTGACTGGTATATATTTTGTCTGTAAGCCTGGATTCAACCTGCGCTAAATCCGTTTTCATGGCAACATTTCCAATCACAAAATCGGTAAACTCAACAAAATCTCCCACGGTGACGGGTTGCTGTAAATCTTTTTTGGTTGGCTTAAACATAGGTTCTGTCAGTCTAGCAAAAATATGAGGCCAGCGCAAGAAATCTATGGCTCAACGATGTATTTTTGAGCACACACTATAGCCCCAATTCATTTGAAACACCCTGTAACGCCCTGATAACGAATGCGATATGCTCGTCTTCGGAAACACCGAGTTCTTGGATGCCCTGTGTGATTTCCTCGCGGTTCACCTTGGCGGCAAATGCTTTGGTCTTGAGCCGTTTTTTGACTGACTTCGGCGTAAGACCGTTCAAACGCTCTGGGCGCACCAGCGCGCACGCAACAATGAATCCGCACAGCTCATCAACCGCAAACAAACACTTTGCCATGTACGACTTTCGTTCAACGCCCGAATACACGGCATGGCCGAGAATAGCCTGGATGATTTCATCCGGGTATCCTTTTTCTTTCAAAAGTTCAACGCCGAAAAAAGGATGCTTGTCCGGATGTTTCTCGTAGTCAAAATCATGAATAAGCCCGCAGATGCCCCAGAGCTCCGGATCTTCTCCGTACTTTTGGGCGTATGCAGCCATGGCAGCCTCAACCGCCAAGCAGTGCGTGCGCAACGAATCAGACCCCACATGCTCGTGGAGCAATTTAAGCGCGTCATCTCTAGACATGCGCTTTCCTATTACTGAACACCAGCGCCAACGATGCAATTCCGAGTGAAACGTCCCGAAACACAATGTCCCAGGCAGAGAGGTTAAAGAGCGCAATGCTGAACAGGGCGAGCGCCGCAATCAGGCCCGCAACCGCTTGGGCTTTGCCCGAGAGCAGCCACAAGGCCAGAATGACTTCAGTGGTCCCGTGGATCTTGAGGAACAGCGCAACCGGAACAATGGCCTGCACGAACCGAGGCACGAACCCGGCCCATAGGTCCGGGTTCGTAAATGACGATATGCCTACGTACGCAAAGCTGAACGCGAGCGCAAGACGTATGAGAAACATACTATAAGGTGTCATCTTGAGCGAAGCGAAAGATCTCGTTGGTGCACCCTGGAGCGGCATTGACGAGATTCCTCGCGATCGCTCGGAATGACAAAATTATTCTTCAACAATTAACATACCGACCATGCCAAGGCTCCGGTGCGAGCCTACGGAGCAGTAGTACTCAAACTCACCGGCCTGGTCTGCGACAAAGACGACGCTTGAGGACTGGCCCGCGTTCACACGCTCCGTGGCCGCATCAAACGCATCCACGGTCCAATCGTGGAACCCTTCAGCGCTCGTAACATTGATGGCCACAGTATCGCCCTTCTTGACGCGGATCTCTTTGAGTGAAAACTCAAAATTCTTGGCAGTCAGGTCAAATGACTGCGCCTGCCCTTCCGGAGCATCCACCGCAAAACCCGCGCCATCATCTATCACGGTTCCGCCCGTTGATTCCTCCGCCATGGCCTCCTCACCGGACTCCGTGGCCTCCTCTCCCACAATCTCTTCCTCCATTGGCGTACTCTGCTCTTCCGAAACACCGCCTCCAAAACCCCCCTGCTGGGCGTACACAGCGACAGCGACAAGCGCAACAATGATAACCGCCGCCGCGACCGTAGCTTTTGTTTTTCCCCCTTTTGGCTCCTCCATAGGTTGGCCCTGTATTTCGGGCTGCGCGCCTTGCTCTTCTGCCATAGGCTTAATCTACTGGTTAGTGATAAAAAGCTTGTTGACCGCGTCCCAATTAACAACATTCCACCAGGCTTCAATGTATTCGGGCCGCTTGTTCTGGTACCGCAGGTAATATGCGTGCTCCCACACGTCAAGCCCGAGAATCGGAACCGATCCCTCCATAAGCGGACTGTCCTGATTCGGGGTTGATGAAACAACAAGATTCCCGTCGCCTCTGATAAAAAGCCAGGCCCAGCCGCTCCCGAACCGCGCGAGCGCGGCATTAGTGAACTGCTCTTTGAACGCGCCAAACGACCCGAATGTTTCGGTGATCGCATCACCAATCTCGCCGGACGGTTCGCCCCCTCCGTCAGGGGACATAACCTGCCAGAAGAGCGAATGATTGTAGTGGCCGCCTCCGTGGTTTTGGACCGCGGTTCTGATATCCTTCGGCAGCGTATCCACACTGATGAGAAGCTTGTCAAGCGACATGCCCGCCGCATCCGCATGGCCGGAAAGCGCCGCATTGAGCTTGTCCACGTACCCCTGGTGGTGCTTGGCGTAGTGGATCTCCATGGTGCGCGCGTCAATCGCGGCCTCCAAAGCGTTGTACTCATACGGAAGCTTTGGAAGCTCAAACTGCCCGTTGCTGTTGGGTAAAATCTCCATAGGCGCGCGCTGCTAATAACTATACGTAAATTATATCATGTCAGGTATGGCACTCCAAATGGTCGGGCTGGCGGGGCTCGAACCCGCGACCTCAAGACCCCCAGCCTTGCGCGCTACCAACTGCGCCACAGCCCGATGCCAAAAATACACAAAGAGCAAACCACCGCTAGTATAAAACACAAACCCCGCTTTTACAAGCGGGGCTATGTGTGTGAGGAATCTACGTCAGTAGACATCATGCATCTCCTTTCCTCATGGTTAGTCCGCGTGTGCCGTGACTACACCACGGTTCCCAAACGGACCACTCTCTGCCATAGTGTTTCCCTGGTTGAAATGGGCATGGGCTGCGTATACCCGCACGCAAGAAACTCCTGCGGTGTGGTGGTACGCAAACCTCGGTAGTGCCCTGGGTGTCCGCAGCCCCTACCCACGGGCAGGGGCAATTTAGACTCCCAATAGGCTCAAGTTGTCGGAAACCTATGAGCAAAGAGCTGCTTCTAGTATAGCGCAAAAAATGCCTCTTTTCAAGGCATCACCCCTTTGGCTAAACCTAGCAAACTAGGGCGTACTTTATCAACAAGTTGTGCACGGAGGCCCGCCCAAGAGGCAGGCTCGCTAGCCGATTAAACTCGGCAGAACGAACGCCGCAAGCACCACAATCACGACTACTAACAGCGTATTTACGATGCCGAGGATGCTGTTGAGTTTTAGGACCAGTACTTTGGCTCTCTGCATACTAGCGTGCGGAAGGATACATGACCATCTCATCGCTGCGCTCGTAGTCCGAAAGCGCCTCCGCCTTGCCGAACCAATGGTTGATCTCGTGGTCGGCCTCTGCCTCGGTTTCGGACGCGTGCACTAGGTTGTACACGGCCCGCTTGTCGCGGTTTGCGGCTGCTGCTGAATCCACGGAAAAATCGCCGCGGATGGTGCCGAGCTCGGAGTCAGACGGCATGGTTGAGCCCGCGAGCTTGCGGGTCATGCCGACTGCGTGCACGCCCTTGATGACCATGGCCACCACCGGGCCGGAATCCATAAACGTGATGAGCCATTTCCGGACCATGGGCCCGATTTTCTCGGCCTTGTCAGTTCCGAGCTCCGCAACAGCGTCGTACCCGAATTTCGCGTACGTGGCCAAGGTCTTCTCCCCGAGCCGGGTAATCCATGCCGGATCTTTCGGGTAGTGCTCGTCAATCTGCTGGTGCGTGGGCTTGAACATGCGCAAGCCTATAATTTTGAGGCCCACCTGCTCAATGCGGCGGATGATCTCTCCGGTGATGCCGCGCTGGACCGCGTCCGGCTTTACCATCAAAAACGTAATCTCTTCCCGTGGATGTTTTGCCATACTCGTAGTTACTGCTTAGGTGATGAAACGCTTTGAATCTTTTCCAACACCTGGCCCGGGGTGAAGTTCGCCTTAATCAGGTAGTCGGTTGCGCCAAACTGCTTCCCCTTGGCAATGTCCTCTTCCTGCCCCAGGTTCGTGAGCATGATGATGGGAGTCGCCTGGTACTGCGGCATCTCCCGCAATTTTTTGAGCACCGAAAACCCGTCCAGCTTGGGCATGATGATGTCAACCAGCACAACGCCATAGGTTTGCGCCTGCGCCATGGCCAATCCCGCCTCCCCGTCGCTTGCCACGTCAATCTCCATGCCCTCTTTCTCAAACTTGGTTTTGTACATGGTGGCAAGCATTTCCTCATCCTCAATGAGGAGGATTTTTGGGCCAATTGCCTGGGTTTGGGTCTGTTCCATGATGCAATGTATTGTACCAAAACCAGCCAAAACCGCAAGGGAAATTGGCGCCAAGGGAAACGGGGATATGACTCATTTTTCCAAACAGCCAGTCGGCTCATTTACACCATGTGAGCCGATCCGGCGGCTCATAGAGGCCCCCTAATTGAGCCGACCTATGGGACCGGCTGGTAGCGGCGGCCGCTGGTGCGCCCGGTAGCCCGCAGCCGCCCGGTTTTGACTAACTCGGCCAGGTAGCGCGTGGCCGTGGCATCCGAGACCCGCAGAAGGGCTTGCGCCTCATCATTGCCAATGCTCCCTTTTTCGCGGGCGCGGACCATGATTCTTTCCAGCTTCGCGGCCTTGCGGAACTGGATTTTGGCCTTGGCTCTGGAAAGAAGCTCGCGGATAGTGGTTCCCCCTCCTGTATTCAGGAGGGGGCTAGGGGGTGGTGATGTGGGTTCTGCTGAAGATGGAGCGGCTGGCGCAGGAGGTGGAGGAGATGTTGGAGCTGGGGTAGACGGGGTGATGGGTTCGGATGCCGGAACTGGCGCAGCTTCAACAAGTGCAGGTGCGGCGGGTTCTGTTGGGGCAACAACCGGCTCTGATGGAACAGCCTCTGGCGCAGTTGACGGAGCGCTCTCCTCTGGCACGGACGGGGGTGGATTGGTGGTTGTTTCTTCGGGACTCATATGATTTCAGTATACCAAAAAATCGGCTTTTGGCTGATGTGGTGTGTTTCTAATAACTCATGCAAATGATTCTTTTGGTTATATATAAATCTCTCTTGGATATAATTCATGAGCTATCTTAATAGCTTCAGTTAAAACCTTATAGAGATGTCGCCTTAAATAAATACGGTACTCACCGTAGAAAAAAGCTATATCATCTTCATAATCTGAATTTGCCACCACATTATCATTAATTGTACCTAAACTTCCTTTCCCTGTTACCATACAAAAAACAAACTTTACCCGTGATTTTTTATCTAGAAGATTTTCTGGTGAATCGAGATGACAAATAGCGTTTCTAATTTTATTGATTAAATCAGTAACATCTCCAGAAGAAACATCATTAGTGAAAGTAATACGCTGATCTAATTGATTATATTTTTGAAGTAAATCATTTAACTTTAGAACGATTGAAACAAAAACCGGCTCCCGAAAAAGACGTAAAGACTGATCGCTAAAAATATCCGTTTCTAATAATTTTCTTACAGAAGAAATGTTTGAGAGTATTTGAGACTTCACAAAAAAGTCATCCTTATTTTCCTGATTCATAATTATATTTAATGGGGTAGGAAATGGGAGGAAATGGGGACATGACCCATTTTTTACTATGTCATTGATCTGTTATTACCACGCTCTTACCGACAGAATATTTATCAGAAAAGACAGGATCAACAACAGGCAATTCATCTGCCATGATGACTTCCGCATCACCTCCATACTCTTCGGCGATATGGTTTAGTTTTTTTATAAAATCTATTAGCTTCATACTCTTTATATTATGATAATCGATAGCGCCCGCGCGAAACAAAAGTTATGTAGCCCTTGTCGCGCAAAACTTGTAATTGTTGTCGGATTTTGTCTTTGACATGCTTATTATCCGGGTGCAACGTACCGAGCTCATCCGCAAACATATACACGTCATCCAAAGTGAAATCTTTTTTGCCGACGTTATCCACGCAACTCATCACATCTAAAAGCCATCCTTTTGCGCTAATCTCTTTCTCTTCCCGAAGAAAGAGCGTCTTTTGCCATGCATCAAGCACCTTGCCCTTTGGTTCCTTTCTGGCATCTCGGACAAAAAATATCTTGCCGGTTTCTGGAATATGGGTGAGTAGAATATTGCAGCCAACCCAACCATGCCGTTCTGCGGTCGGCCCGAGCGGTTTGCGTTTTTCAATAATCCGCGGAACAAAAAAGTGCTTTGGCACCACGAACAAATTACGAACTTCGTAGCGCGATGGGTGGTAATTGAGCAAAAAGAAATTCGGGTTATTACTGCCCAACAATCGCTCAATCATTGTCTTGTACGCGCCATCAACAATTTTCTTTCCAATCCCTGACTTTTGGCTTTTAAGCTCATAATCCTCCAAGCAGTTATCGCAATAAAAATCCGCAACCGGCTTGCTGTTGCCATACTTCTCCAGAGAAGCGCGGCCGCAGTTCGGACAAAAGAGGGAGCTATGAACCCATCCCTCGGTCATCACGCGAATTTTCTGCGACGGGCTTTTGTAGTTTGCCGCGAGTTTTTCATCAAATGATAACTTCATAACTGAATAAACTGTATGCCATTTAACCCCTTTGGTCAACCAAAAACGCCCCTCCCCCATCACCCCTAAATGACTCAACCGGTTGAGTCATTTCCTTACGCCACTCCACAAACACCCCGTCGCTCACCAGGCCGGATATCGCCCGCTAGAGCCGCGCGAGCGCGTCAAAGTACTGCTCGCGGCTAATGCCCGCAGTGGTCAGGTTCGTGCTGATGTGCGCAACAGACACCTTTTTTGGGCTCATCTTAATGACGACTGGCCGGAGAATTCCGGGTTTGGTCATCATAATGTGGTCGCCGCGGTACCGCGCGACAACAAACCCAAAGTACGCAAAAAGACGCACCAGTGTTGCGTAATGGACTGGCGTCATTTTTTGCATAGCAAAAACTATGCAAACGACTTCTCGGGAATGGCGATTGTCATGTCCTCCTGCGCAAGGCTCAACCGATGCGCCCACGTTCCGTCGCTTAAACGCTCAAAACCATCTTCCTCCAAGACCTGCTCCAATGTCCCCATCTCCATGCATCCCTCAATCCAGAGATCAATGGCCTCCTGCAGAGAGCGGCGCGCATCAGGCAGGGTATCCCCAAAACTGCTCACATTAATCTGCGGAGCAAGGCCCACAATGTTGCCATCTTCCTCAAAAAACTCGGTTTTAAGCTTGATGCGTGGCTTGTCCATATGCCGACAGTATACTACAAAAAAGAAAAACCGCAAATGACTATCACCGCCACTCAACAACCTCCCCATCGCTCACCATGCGGATGTCGCCGAGCTCATCATTCCGCAGGACTGGAATGTGGCGCGCTTCAAGACGCTTGAGCACCCGGAAGTTGGGATGCCCGTACCGGTTGTCAGCCCCGACCTGGATGACCGCAACCTCCGGGGTGACTGTATCTAAAAATAAATCAGATGACGAGGTGTTGCTGCCGTGGTGCCCTGCTTTGAGCACTTCCGCGTCCAGAAAATCTCCGTATGACGCAACCAGCGCGTCCTCCACTTCTGCGGGCGCGTCTCCGGTTAAGATGTAATCAATATCCCCGTCGCTGAACTTAACCACGATTGACGCGGCATTGTTGTCTTCAATGTACCCCGGGATCAAGCACAAGCGCAACATCATACCGCTCCAAAACCGGAACCAATCCCGCGATGTGGTCCGAGTCAGGGTGCGTTGCAATCACCATATCCAAAGTCCGGTCAAAAAACGCCAGATTGCGGCCGAGCCGGTCCAGCACGCGGTTGTCCCGTCCCCCGTCTATGAGGATGTTCTGGCTGTAGCGCGTTTTAATGAGCACGCTGTCCCCCTGGCCAATATCAAGAAAAATGACCTCGGTCTCCTGCGAGCGCGCGTGCGTCTGGGCGAACAGGATGACGGCCAGCACAAGCGAAACTGACGCAGCCGCCGCCGTAAGGCCAATGATGTGCCTGAACCGCTTGATGGTCATATACAACTAACTTCCCCCTCCTCTAATGAGGAGGGGGCCAGGGGGTGGTTTTCTATTATACCGCCACACCATCCACCAGACGAGGCCGTACAGGGCGAGCATCAGCATCCAGTGAAACTCTCCAAGCTCAAACGCCGCAAATCGCAGTGATGACAAGCCCTCTGCAACGCGCATCATGTACTCCAGCAAGAGCCACGCGGGCCAGGCCCGGAATGATGAGTATGTTCGCCAAAGGCGCCACGATTGAAAGCCTGCCGAACTGGTACAAGATGAGCGGCGTGGTGGTAACCATAGCAGAGATGGTCGTGACCAGAGCCTCTTTTACTCCGAATAATTCCGGCATGCGCTCCGCATGCTTCTGAAGGATGGGGTTGATGTACACGAGCCCGACTGTTGCAAGGAATGACAATTGGAACCCCGCATCAAATATGAGGATTTTGGGATTGACGAGGAGCATGAGGAATGCGGTGAACACGAGCGCGTTCGTGGCCCGGGACGGCCGGCCGAGCTGGCGCGCGAGCAAGACGAATATGCCCATGATGCCGGCCCTGACCACGGATGCGGTGGCCCCGGTCATAATGACGAAAATGGCGATTGCCCCGCTAATCCACCAGAACGCGCGTTTGCGCGAAACTCCCAAAAACTGCATGAATCCGATGATGACCGCGGCAATGATGGTGATGTTGGAGCCGGAAATCGCAATGATGTGTGTGGTGCCGGTCCGGGCAAACGCTTCCAGGAGATACTCCGGAATCCCGCGCCGAGCGCCCACCAAAAGCCCGGAAAGGAACGCCGCATGCGGCTCGCTGATGATGGAATTGATTGAGTCCATGAAACGCGTTTTGACGAACAAGATGCCTGCCATTGCCAAGTTGCCCTGTCCTGATTCAACTTTGGTGATAGTACCTCTCCAGCACACGCTGTAAATGTCGTACCGCGCCAAGTATTTGTCATACGCGAAATCTTCAATCTGCTCCGGTGCTTCTATTTGACATTTGACTTCAACTAAATCTCCGTACTCATATTCCGGATACAGTTCGGTTTTGATGAGGAGCCTGCCCTTGACGTCCGATTGACCAACACGACGCGCGCGTAAGGTGAGTTTCTGGTGGTCTAAGCGCACATCCGGCTCTTGCCCAACCACTCCCTGGATGACGACATCCTGCCCGTTGTAGTATGCGATGTGCCAAGGGTCGCTCACCTGTGGCTGGGCAAGGCTAAACCGGATTGCGCCCAAAACAAAAAAGATCCCCCATAGGGCCATTATTCTATATTGACGTTTTGACCAGAAGATGACCACGAGCACCGCCGTCACCAGCAGAGTGCCATACGCGTACACAAATGCGATACTGGCGAATGACGCAACACCCACGCCCGCAACAAACGCAAGCAAGCACACCAAAAATATTTTTGACTGCGACAGCCGCATGCATTGATTGTAGCGCAAAAAAACGAGGCTTTGAATCCATCCTTGGATCCAAAGCCTCACGCGCGGCGGCGGACATCCCAGCCAGCATCACCGAATCCCGCGCCCTCGGGCAAAGCTGATGTCCAGCTTGATGGTCTGGAGCCCGCTGGGGCTCTTCCATAGTGTGAGGATGTTCGCGAGGTCCTGCGCCATCCGGTCCCGCTGGTCCTCGTCCAGAGGGCGCTCAAGCAGATTCCGCTTGTGATGCTCAAGCAGGGCCGTGAGAATCCTCTGGGCGTCTTCCAGATCCCGCGCCTGCAAACCGAGCGTGACTGCCTGGCCTGCCGGGCCTGCACCGATGCTCATGGCATTCCCTCCGTGAAATGTGGAAACAACGATTTACCTCTTCTCGGTAGCCAGCCATCTTACATAACTTTCCGCAAACTCGTCAAGCTCACCCGAGAGCACCGCATCCACGCCGCTCGTCTCCAATCCGGTCCTATGGTCTTTCACAAGCTTGTACGGATGCAGGACGTATGACCTAATCTGCGAACCCCACTCCGCGGATTTGACCGAACCGCGGATTTTCCGCTCCTCTCTCTCCCGCTCCTGGGACTGCCGCAAAGAGAGCCTGGATTTCAAAATCTTAAACGCGGTTGCCTTGTTCTGCTGCTGGCTCCGCTCGTTCTGAACCGAAACCGTGATGCCGGTCGGAATGTGCACGACTCTGACGGCCGAGTCCGTGGTATTCACGCTTTGCCCGCCATGGCCGGACGCGCGGAACACGTCCACCCGGATGTCTTCGTCCTTGATTTCTATATCCGACAAATCACCCAAATCCGGAATGATGTCAATCAGCGCAAATGACGTGTGCCGCATGGCCTCCGCGTCAAACGGGCTGATGCGCACCAAGCGGTGCACGCCTGCTTCGCCCTTCAGCCACCCGTACGCGTATCTGCCCGCAACCTCAAAAGTCGCGCTCTTTATGCCCGCTTCCTGGCCCCCTTGCTGGTCCACGATGGCCACCTTAAAACCGCGGCGCTCGCAGAACCGGATCAGCATGCGCAAAAGCATCTCGGCCCAGTCCTGGGCATCGGTTCCCCCTGCTCCCGCGCTTATAGAAACAATGGCTCCGCGCTCATCAAATATACCCGTCAAAAACGCGCCCAGCTCCAATTTTTTGAATTGGGCGAGAAGCTCCTTTGCTTTTTTCGCAACCTCGGCTTCCAGCTCGCTGTCGCGCTCGCGTTCCAGCTCCCGGGTAAGCTCAAGCGTTGCGGCAACGTCTGCCGCGAGGCCCTCCCACTGCCCTACTTCGCCTTCAAGCGCCGCAAGCTGCGTGGAAAGCTCGCGGCCGCGCTCCCGATTCTGCCACAGCCCAGGATCCTGCACGGCGCTCTCTAACTCTGAAATGCGGACGCGCTTTTTGGCAAGGTCAAAGCAACCCCGCTGTTTCGGAAACTTTTTCCGAGAGCTCGTGTAATTGTGTAATGGTCTCGTGCATATGTTATCGTCATGTAGGACTTACGCGTTACGCAAATCATACAATAACTAATCAAATAAATCCAGTAATTGCTTTTCTTTGCAGCGCCTGTGGAAAACTACCTATTTAATCTACGGGAAATGTACGGTATACTGTAATTGTACTTCCTCAAATCCGTTTGTCAATACACACTATGCCCGCGCTCACCAAAAAACAAAAACAAATCTACGACTACCTAAAAAAATACATAGAAAGAAAGGGGTACTCCCCCACCTTTGAAGAAATCAGAGGTCATTTTGGGTATTCCGCGCTTTCTGGCGTGCAGGAACACATTAACAACCTAGTCAAAAAAGGAGTGATCTCAAAAAACAGGTATAATGCGCGCGGAATAGAAATACAAAAAAAGGGCGAATTAGTCTCAGTGTCGTTAAGGGGCACAATCGCGGCAGGAGCGCCAATTGAAGCCCTGGAAAAATACGAGACGATAACCATCCCTAAAAATCTTTTATCCAAATCAGGAGAGCATTTCGCCCTGAGAATAAGAGGCAATAGTATGCTGCAAGAGGGTATTTTTGACGGTGATACCGTTATAATCCGAAAACAGAATACCGCCGAAAATGGAGAAACGGTCGTTGCGCTTATAAACGACAACGAAGCAACCCTCAAAAAGATATACCGAGTATCGGGCGGCTTTAAACTGCAGCCTGCAAATCCGGAAATACCGGCCCTTATGGTGAAACAGCTCGTGGTGCAAGGCAAAGTGGTGTCGGTCATGCGAAGCTATGAAGTGCGGCACGCACTCAGCGAAAGGATCAATCTGTTTGTTTTTACAGATGAACTAAGCCGACTTATCGCAAAAACGCAAAAAGAAATAAAAAATGAATTCAAACCGAATGACGAATTTGAGATTTGGCAAAAAACCGAAACAAAACCGGATCAAGATAAATTCAGTCTTGAAACAGCATACACGTTTCTCAATGAGCTGCTTCTGCTCTGGGTATGTAAAGACAAAGAACTCATTGATTTTGAAGTTATAGAAAACAACCTGCAACTGACTGAATTAAAACAGGCCGCCCAAAAAATTTACTCTCACATTTTTACAAAAAACATTTTTGACTGGTACAACCCCAGCGCTTTTTTGCTTCGAGAAATAACCAACTCGTTCAATAGATACGACTTCTCGCGCATAGACAGGGATATACTCGGGAAGCTCTACGAGCAATTCATAACTCGCGAAGAAAGAAAACGGCTCGGACAATTCTATACTCCCGAACCAGTGATTGATTACATACTGGACCAAATCGGCTACACCGCCGATATTGAGGATAAAAAAATAATTGACCCGGCGTGCGGATCCGGAGGTTTCGTAACTCGCGCGACAAAAAGATTAATAGACGCGTTAAAAGAAAAAAACGATACAACAACAATCGTTGAGAAAGTCATTGACAATGTTTACGGGCTGGATGTTAATCCTTTTGCGTGTTATCTGGCTGAAACAAACATACTGATACAGTTGTTGGATCTGATTGTTGAAATAAAAAAAGAAAACCCAAACTACAAAATACCAAAAATAAAAATATTTCAGACGAACACGATGGAAACGCCAGCGCTATTGAGCAACGAGAAGCAGGAAATAAAAGACATAAAAAATAAATGCGGAAAATTTGAAAACGGCTTTGATTTTGTAGTCGGCAATCCGCCTTATCTGGAAGCTAAAAAAATGGACAAAAAAACAAAGCAGCTGTGCGCGGAGACGTGCCCAGGTACGGCAAAGGGCGCTTTTGACTTATTCGTATGTTTTATTGATAAGGGCTTGCGTCTGCTGAAAGATAATGGAAAATTTGGCTATATCTTTCCGAACAAATTTCTCATAGCCAACTACGCGAAAAACATGCGGGAAGAATTACTAAATAATTATTCCATAAAAGAGATTATTGACATTTCCGAGTGTGAAGTTTTTGAAAACGTATCCGTATATCCTGTCATCTTAATTGTTGAAAATAAAAAACCGATCAATAACGTAATCATAACCGCGGAAAAAATCGCCAGCACCAAAGAGCTGGAAGACAAAAATTTCGTTACCAGCCCAATAAAGCAAAACGCATACAAAAGAGACGACCTAATATTTTTTATACTCCCAAGCGACAAAAAACAAAATTCACTGCTTGCCAAACTGCTTAGCGACCAGTATAAAACATTAGACAACCACCTCACTATAAAATGGACCATTTCATTTCACGCTTCCGGTCTGCGGGAAAAATTCTTATTCCCCGAAAAACCAAATTCAAAAAATGCTAAAAAACTGATCGGGGGAAAGTCTTTTGCGGGCAACAATGATATCAACAGATACCAGTTGCAGTGGGGCGGCTGGTGGATAGATTATAACGAGGAACTTGCCAAGAAGCATAAAAATCAACTGCCCCCAAAGAGCCTATTTGAACAGGAGAAGTTAATCATATGCCAAAATTCTCTGAGATTGCGGGCTGCGTATGACGACAAAAAATTTTACTGCAAAGACACATTCTTTGTTGCCCGATTGAACGACAATGCACGCAGTGATTTTGACTTAAAATTCTTCCTGGCATTACTAAACTCAAAGCTTCTCCACTACTACTACGCCAATATCTATAAAGGCACGCACGTTGCCGGCGGGTATCTGCATTATCTTATTGGATATCTGCAGAGCTTGCCTATTGCCGAACCAACAAAAAAACAACAATCTGATATTGTCGCTCTGGTTGAAAAAATATTAAAATCCAAAAACAAAGCGGAGTTCAGTAAAACTGACAGGCACATCGACCAATCGGTTTATGAACTTTACAAGCTTACATCCAACGAAATTAAGATAGTGGAATCTTTCGTGTAGCAACCGCCAAAAAGTCACGGATGTATTCCTTGAATCGTTCTAAATTTTCTTTGACCGGCTTCTGTCTTTTGTCTTTTCTTTTGCCGTCCCGTATGACGAATATTTCGTCAATGTTATGCTTCAAATCCGAATGGTGAAAAAGTTGAGCCCAGCCCTCCGTCAATTCCAAAACCTCAGAAAAAACGCAAAATGTCACGTCATCTAATAAATTGACCGAATTGGAAATTTCGTCTTTAATAACGCGCGATTCGCCGATGAGCTCCTTCATTCGGATCATGTCTATATATTCTTTACACTCAATGATCATCAGCGGCTTGTTATCCGACTTTCTAAAAATCACGCAATCCCCACCAATAGTCAGAATCACATCTTTATCATCAATCTTTATTGTCCGAGCGGATAGTCCGCTTTTTTCATTTGCAGTGACTTTTTTGCAATAAAACGAATCTTCTAAATTGTCCTCTTCAATAATCTGGGTTATAAGAACCAAGACCAAAAACTCATCCTTAAAGCCTATCAGAGACGAGACCTGCCTCTCTTCCAACCTGTACTTCTTGGCTAAATCATAAAAATTATTGTAATCCAACTCACAAAAAATCTCTATGGTTTGCTGACTAGTGTCTCCAACGATTTTTGGAGCAATATATTTATCAAAAACATCGTGCGCGCTTTTTTTCTTCTGTTTGGGCATAAAATTATAAACTCCAATACTTGGCGGCGGATGGAATGACGCTGTGGTTACTCCTGCTCGGCGAGAACAACACTCACCTCTCTTTCTTCTCCCGTGCGGTACACGGTCAGGGACACCGTGTCTCCGGGCTTCGCGCGGGCAAGCAGCTTGGCGAGGCCCGCATCCTGGGTCACGGCCTCTCCGTCAACCGCAAGGATGATGTCATTCTCAACCAAGCCCGCTTTGTCGGCCGGAGAGCCAGGAATCACCGCAAGCTCGCTTCGCGCGTCCCCGCGTACAATGAGCGCGCCGTGGTCAACGCCCGTTATCTGGTTCGCCTCCGCAAACTCGGGCGAGATGAGAATGTACCGCACCCCGAGGAACGGCCGCACGATGCGGCCAAATTCGCGCACGCTCTCAATGGCGCTCTTGGCCTCATTGATGGGAATCGCAAACCCGATGAGCTGGCCTTCGCGCGAGACCGCGGTGTTGACGCCGATCACTTTTCCGAACAGGTCCAAGAGCGGCCCGCCCGAGTTGCCCGGGTTGATGGCCGCGTCAGTCTGGATGGCTCCGTCAATCACCTCTGAACTGCCGGATGAATCTCCGGCAACCACCCTGCGGTTGATGCCCGACACCACGCCCTTGGTGACGGTGTTGGAGAACTCGCCCAGAGAGTTGCCGATGGCAATCACGGACTGCCCGATCCGCACGGCATCCGAATCTCCCACATCAAGGACCGGGAGGTTATCAGCCTGGATCTTGAGGATCGCAATATCATTCAGGGTGTCGCGCGCGAGCACCTCTGCGGTCCAGCGCTCGCCGCCATTCATAATCACCGTGTATTCCGCGCCGGCTTGGTCCACCACGTGCCGGTTGGTGACGATGAGGCCGTCCGTGGTCACGATAAAGCCGGTTCCACCCCCTATCTCCTGCTGTCCCTGCGGAGGGCGCGGCGCGCCAAACGGAAAAAAGAACGGGTCATCAAAAGGGAAGAGCGGCCCGGTCTGGTTGTATAATTTGGAAAGGTCTTGCGTCACCACAATACTCACCACGGACCGCGTGGCGTTGGCAACCACCTCAACGGTCGCAGAATCCTCCACCACCACCTGCGGCTTTTGCCCGAGTGTACCCGCGGCACTCCCGCCGGCGTCTGATCCAATGCCGAGCGACTGCGCCACAAACGGCCACACGTTCTGGCCCGCGAGCCCGGATGCCACCACGCCGAGCACCGCTCCCGCGAGCCCGCCCGCGAGCGCAGAAAGGGCAATGCCAACCACGAACAGGCGCTTAATTGAAGGCGGAAGTTTTCCCATCATACGGTTTTAATGCATTACTTTGAAAGATTCCGGCCGAAAAGCTGGTTCACAAAACTGTTCCCCTCTAACATAGTCTGCCCGGTTCCGCCGCCCAAAAGATCGGTGTACGCGCCGAACCACTGTTGAAGCAGGGGCGGCAGGTAGATGATGGCGATGATGATGGGGCCGGCAATCAACACCACTTTAACGATAGAAAGCACCTGCCCGAATAAAATGTACTGCCTCGTTTTTCGGGTGTGCTCAATGATCTCGCGCGAGAGCTTTAAGTTTTCCCGCACGAGCTCCTCTAGGGTTAGGCCTTCGTCCCCGGGGAACGAGGCATTAGTTCCTGGATTTATTTTTTCGTCTGGCATGGGATGGTGATTTTTTGGTTTTATGAATCCGGGCCTTGCCGACAAGCTTGTTAATTTCATCGTAAAACGTGTGCACGTCCCTGAACTCGCGGTACACAGACGCGAAACGGATGTATGCAACTTTGTCAAGCCGCTTCAAGCGCCGCATGGCAATGTCCCCAATCTGGGACGCCTTGATCTCGCTCCGATTGAGCACGTAGATGTCGCGCTCAATCGCGGCAACCAGGGTCCTGAACTCCTGGCTTGCCACGGGCCGCTTCTCAAGGGCGCGGGCAAGGCCCGCGGCGAGCTTGTCGCGCGAGTACGCTTCCACCCTGCCGTCCCGCTTGATCACCGAAAGGTTCAATATCTCCGTTTCTTCGCGGGTGGAAAACCTGAATCCGCACTGCCCGCACTCGCGCCGCCTGCGGACGGTATTATCCTGCTCGGAAAGCCTGGAATCCAATACGCGCGTTTCCTCGTGGTCGCACGAAGGGCATTTCATGGCAGCACATTAGTGCATCTTCTTGCGAATGAACGCCGGAATCTCAAGCTCCTCCTGGTCATCTTCAAGAGAATCGCGCGCGCCAACTCCCGGCCGGCCTCCCGCGCCTCCTGCATCCCCGATCGGCTCGCGCTCCCGCTCAAAAAAGACAGCGCGCTTTCGGTCCAGCTCTTCCACCCGTTCAACCTGCGCGCGGTCGGCATAGTTCTCATGCGCGAGCGCGCTCTGCGCTCTCACGCTCGCGCGGCCCGCTCCCTCAAATCCGGTTGCCACCACGGTAATTTTAACCTCATCTTTCAAGTCGTCGTTGATGACCGCTCCAAAGATGACCTTGGCATCTTCGTCCGCGGCGCCGGTGATAATCTTCGCGGCCTCGTTGATCTCATACATGCCCAAGTCCGAAGAGCCGGTGACTGTAAACAGGATGCCGCGCGCGCCGTCTATGGACATTTCCAAAAGCGGGCTGTCAATGGCCGCCTTTGCCGCGTCAATGGCGCGGTTCTCGCCCGATCCCCGGCCAATGCCCATCAGCGCGGAGCCTGACCCGCTCATGATTGCTTTGACGTCCGCAAAGTCAACGTTAATCAAGCCCGGCACGGTGATGAGCTCGGAAATGCCCTGCACGCCCTGCCGGAGCACGTCATCAACCACCCTGAACGCATCTATTAAAGACGTCTTCTTGTCAATCACCGCGAGCAGGCGGTCGTTCGGGATGGTGATGATGGTATCCACTTTTGCAACCAGCTCTTCCAGGCCCGCTTCCGCGATTGAGCGGCGCTGCTGCCCCTCAAACATAAAGGGCTTGGTGACGATGGCGACCGTAAGCGCGCCCAGGTCCCGGGCAATGTCCGCGACCACGGGTGCGGCGCCCGTGCCCGTGCCTCCGCCGAGCCCGCACGTGATGAATACCATGTCCGTGTCTTTGAGGATGTCCTTGATTTCGTCCTGCGTCTCTTCCGCGCTCTTGCGGCCGAGATCCGGATTCATGCCCGCCCCAAGGCCCCGCGTCACGGTTTGGCCGATGTGCAGCTTGGTCTGCGCCTTGTTGTGGTGCAAGGCCTGCGCGTCCGTGTTCACGGCAATAAACTCAACCCCGCGGATGCGCTCCTCAATCATCCGGTTCACGGCAGAACTCCCTCCTCCCCCCACGCCAATCACTTTGATTTTTGCGAAGGTTTCAATTTCTGGTTTGATCTCCATAGATTCCTCGTTAATGCGTGCCGAATTTTATTTTACCGCGCGCCGTCCGCGCTATGATTTAAAAATTTTAATGATGGACCGCATCTGCTCCGTAATGGCGGAAAAGCCAGTCCACCCCTTCATGCCCGTGCGGCCGCGCGACCACACACTCGCCTCTTGGTTCGCGTATCCCCACAGCACCAATCCCACGGCAGTGGTATACGCGGGGTTTGAGAGTTTGTCAATGGCGGACCGCACGCCCGTGGGCACGCCCACTGCGGCCGGAAGCCGGAACACGCGCTTTGCGGCCTCAACCAATCCCGGCAGCTGCGCGCCGCCGCCCGACAGGATCACGCCCGCGGGCAGCTTGCCGGAACGCCCGATTGAGCGGAGTTCCTTGTCCACCATGCCGAACATCTCTTCCACGCGCGCCTCTATAATCTCGGCAAGGTACTTCCGCGAAAACGCCCCTTCTTCGCGTTCGTCCAATTCCGAGATCTGCACGTGGTCCGCGCTGCCCCCCACAGCCGAGAGCGTTCCGCCATACTGGATTTTGATCGCTTCCGCGGTATCAATGTTGGTCCGCAACCCAATGGCAATGTCGTTCGTGATGTGCGAAGCGCCCACCGGCAGCACGCGGACAAGCTTAATGTCCCCCTCCTCAAACACGAGGACGCTGGTGGTGGCTGCTCCGATGTTCACCAGCGCCGCACCCAGGTCTTTCTGCCGCTCCGAGAGCACGGCTTCCGAGGAAGCAAGGGACGAGAGCACCAGATCGTCAATGGCGAAACCCGAGAGCGCCACTGCCTTGGTGAGATTTTTTATGTGGCTCGTCTGCCCCTCAATAATCTGCGCCTCCACCTCCAGCCGCACGCCGTTCATGCCAATGGGGTCGCGGATCTCGGTCTGGTTGTCAATGCTGAAAGACCGGGGCAGCACGTGGATGATTTCATAATTCGGCGGCACGGAGACGGCCTGCGCCGCTTCCAGCACGCGCTCCACGTCATCTTCCCTGATCTCGCCGTCTGGCCGCGCAACCGCAATCACGCCCTTGGACTCCTGGGCTGTGATGTGGCTTCCGGAAATCGCGGCAACCGCGCTCCCGAGCGAGGTACCCACCATCTTTTCCGCACGGGCTTTGACCGCGGTAATGGAAGCGACAACCTCTTCTATGCTGCGAATGGTCCCGCGGGCCACGCCACGCGAGTCGCCTTCCGCAAGGCCGATAATGGAGAGCTGGTCGGACTCGGGAGCGAGTTCGCCCACGGCAATCCGAATCGTGCTCGTCCCGATATCAACGCCGGTAATGAATTCTGCATGGGCCATATGAGCAAGTATACAAAAAAAACCTTGCTTTGGCAATGGTTTAACTTGTCCACAGATTGAACAAATTTTGTGTACAGGTACCCCGCGGCCTGTATCTATTTTGTGTTCAGTATTTGCGCGGTACTATGCTCCATGATTCGTTCGGCCCGCTCGGACTCGTGGGTGTGCCCCAAGAGGTGCAAAAGGCCGTGCGCAAACAGGAATGCCACGTATGCGCTGAACCCCGAATCCTGTTCCCGGGACTCCGCACGGGCGATCTCCGGAGCGATGATGATGTCCCCGAGTTCGCCCGGCGCTCGGGCTGGAAACGAGAGCACGTTGGTTGGCTTGTTCTTCCCGCGGTACGCGCGGTTCAATTTTTTGGACGCAGCGCGGCTTACGAACACAACGCCGACAGTACGGTTCCCAAGCTCGCGGCCGAACAATGTTTGCGCCCTCCGGGCTGCGCGCAAAAGCGCTGCCCGGGGAATCCGGGCAGTGCGCGGAACCTGATTAGTGAACACGAGTTCCATACCACTAGCGGGCGGCTCCGGCTTCTGGCGCGGGGGCGGGTACACCCGCCGCACTCGTCTCCCCGAACGCAAAGCTTGAGTAGAAGCGCTTAAACACGTTGGGCCAATTAATCTCATCGCTGGTGCCGTTGTTGTAGGTGATGACATAGATGAGCCCCCCGGAGGAGGTGTACAGGGTAAGCCCATCCGGGCTCCACACCGAAGGCGCGCCGTCAATGACGAGAACCTCAAGCTCCGCGTTGGCAAGCGACGGAGACTGCGCCCGAAACCAGTCCGCAATCGGCGTATTGAGCGGATTCTCTACGATGAGGATCTCAAAAAATTCTTCAGTTGAGGAAATAAAGAGGACCTGCTTGTTGGTCTGGTCCAGGCTGTCGGCAAGCCAGCGCGAGGGGTACTCCACGCGGTACCCGTAGGTCGCGTTGGTGTATGTGCCGAACAGCCCTGATTCCGAAAGCCGGACATCGGCAGCAAGCGGGCTGTAGCCGTTCTCAATCTCCTCCAGATCAAGATATGAATCGCCGTCCGTATCCGGAGAAGCGCTGCTCGTGCCAAACAGCATTTCCTCGGCATCGGTCAGGCCGTCAGTATCCGTATCAACCGTGGGAAGTGCGCGGGTAAACGAAAGCCCTTCTCCGGCCGCCGGTTCCGCCCGGGGGCTCCAGATGGCCGCAATGGGCCCGCTCGGAATCTTTTCAAGCGCGGTGCTGAATCCGGCGGGCGTTACCTGGTAATCCGGAAACTCTTCCCACCGCACGCCGCGCAAGTAGGCGGGATAAACGTCTGCCGGGTCATATGCATCAGGAATGTCCGCAACCGAAAGCTCAATGGAGAGCGGCTCCTCAAACGTAATGCCTGCGGGATACAGTGAGTACAGGCCCCCGAGCACAGTCCCCTCGGAGGGCAGGGCCAAGTCACTCTCCGCAAGCACGGTTATGCCGATCCCTGACCCGTATTGTTGTGCTACGGTCGCGGGAATAGTCGCCGCAAGCGAGCCGATGAGCAGGCTTTGGGCGTCAAACGCCTGTGCTTGGACGATTGTTTCGGTTGGTGCCGGGGGTGCGGCAGTCTCCGGGGCAACCGGCGCCCCGTCCTCGCCGGACTCTCCGCCAGGTTGCTCGGCGACTGGTTGCGGGACAGCATCCTCCGGAGAAAGGAACACTGTGTACAGCACCGCGCCGAACGCGCCAAGGAAAAGGAGCGCGCCAAGCGCAAGGAGCAGTACTTTTTTGTTTATGCCCGCCCCCGGGGTCCGGGTGGCGCGCGGAACAAACTGCTCCGGCATGACCACGAATCTGTCATCCGGAATCGCGGCCGCAGGCACGGGCTGCCCGACAGGCGCATTCTGCTTTTCTTCGGATTTCTTTTTTCCGAATCCAAACATAATTACTGCACTCCCTGGTTAGTTTGTTCAACATTGAGAAGCTTTCCCTGCCCCAGGGGGTTATACCCGTTCTGGACCTCCTCCCCGTCCGCGTACGAATCAGCATCAGAATCGCGGTTCAGGGGATCAGTCCCGAAAATGGCTATTTCTTCCCAATCCGAGAGGCCGTCGGAGTCAGAGTCAACCAGCCGCGGATTGGTGCCGTTGCCGAACTCCTGCGCGTCGGAGAGCCCATCCTGGTCCGTATCAATGGATGCCGGGTCCTGGGGAATGGGGTTCAGCGCGCGGTCAATGCTGCCCTGCTGAAAACTTCTCAAAATACCGCCGGTATCCGGCGGCGCGCCAACGCCATCGGCGCGGTCAGCATCCTCGGCATTCCCCGAAACCGCCGAAGCCGAAGATGCATCCGGAGCAGCAGCCTCCTCGGGCGCGCCCGGTTGGGGTACTGGAACCGCAACGTTCGCCCGTCCCTGCAGTACCGCAAACGCGACCGCGGCAAGGCCGATAATGCCCAGGCTTACGAACACGATGATAGACAGCTTCTTGAACGGAAATCCGGCGCCAGCGGCGCTTGATGCCTGGCCCGCGGGAATGCCGGCCGCGCTCTCCGCAAGCGGTTTGAGCTTGCCGCCCGCAAGCGCGGTCGGCGGGCCGGGTATGATTGGCGCGGATGGGGCTCCCGATTGAGCCCGCAAAGCGCTTGCCGAGGTCTCGTCCGTTGAGGCAAAAATGTCTTCAACGCCGCCTGGCGCCGCAGGAGCGGGCTGTACGGGAGCGGACTGTGTCAAATTTTGGTTTTGCTGTTGACCTTCAAACATGTGCCAAGTATACCATAAAACAGCGCGATGAAAAAGCCCGCATCACGGCTTGCGGTACTGCAGTCCTTTGTCCATGCAGGCCTCGCCCGGAGCAAGGTTCCACGCAGCGCCCGTAAGCCAGTTCCAGTTTGCTGGGGGCGCATACTCCAAATTGACGGAAAATGACGCGCCAGCGCCCTGGTTGCGGTAGACGTACATATACGCGTTTGTTCCGGCATTGCACACATACCCGGGACTCGGGGTTCCGGTCCTGCAGGTCCCCGAATCAACCACTCCCTCTGCGGCATCGCACTGGATTCGTTCATCTGGATCGCGCGGCAGCGATGTTCCGAAATCAAACTTAAGAGCGTCATCCCACGAGGGCCATGTACTCAAGCTTAACCCCGATAAAAACGAACCATCGGTAAGCGCTGGAGCCGGATTGGCGCCGTCCAGCAAGCGTGCCAGTGTGTGTGCATGCTTAATCCGCTGGCTGTCCCGCCGAAGCGCTTCTTTTTGTTCATCATCTCCAATGTTCACCAAAAACCTCCAGTTGGAAACCAGTTGGCTAAAAATGGAGATAAGGTCCGGGGGCGCCTGGTCGCTTACCACAATCCGGTAAATGTTGTTGTGGATGGAAGGCAAATCGCCGCGCGTATCATTGAGCGCGCCAACGTAGATGGTGCGCTGGTCCTGGATTGCCTCAAACCCGTCAAGCGGCGCGCTAAGGGGCTTTGGATCGCCGCGATAGCTCTGCCGGCTGTACCACTCGGACGCTGAACTATTTTGCAGATTAGTGAGGGATTGAATGATAATGGTGCTCTCAAGCTCCGGGGCTGAAAGGAATATCTCCTTTAACAGCTGCTCGCCGGCCAGCAGCTGTTCGTTTGACCTGCCGGGATCATTGTACCCGAACTCAATGTACTTGCACGTTTCTCCGGTCTGGCACTGCGCATTTGTCGTGCACGGTTCCCTATTGAGATCAACTGCGCTCGGGTCAAAACAACGCTTCGGAATCTCGGGAAGATCGTCCGTGGGCCCGGCTTCCCCCCTATCCCTGCAGTAGAACGTGGAAAAATTCGTTTTGATGGGCGCCTGCGTGAACGAATCGTCTCCGCTCTTGTCGTGGAACGGCAGGCCGTCTTCTGCCATTTCCGGAGGCCACGGGTTTGCGCACAAGAACACGCGCGCCTCGGTGGAGCCGGAAATGTCCGCGCCCGCAATGTCTGCGCGCACCGTAATTATGGTTGAGCCGTTGACTGCCGGAGAACCGTCGGTTGGTCCCACGTTAAACTCCTGTTGCGAAGGCGTTACTGGAACGCTGAAAGCGGCCGCTTCCGAAAGGATGCTTGTATTGCTTGATGACCACTCAAGCGGTGACGCAATAACTGCTGATTGACCGGCTCTGTTGATCGGAAACGCCTCAAAAACGCGCTGGTGGCCGGCCACGCTGGGTTCTGCATCTCCCTCGCAATTATCGCGGCCCGCGCACGTAAACACCGGCGCAACCGGCTCAATCTCAAAGTGCGAGAGCCGGCACTGGTCGTCCTGCGCGTTGTTGACCGTATCAAAATTGATCACGCAATCCGCGTCCGTAGGAAACCCATCACAGACCGCGTCAGTCGCCAAAATGCCGCCGGTGGTGCTGCGCAAGCCGGATACGCCCCCTTTGAGCACGATCTGGTAATCAGGAGGCGGCGCGTTGTTGCGTACGACGAGCTCACCGGGATTCGGTGGAACCGGAGGATCCGGATACAACCGCAACGTGGTCTGGCTGCCCCGCGTCACTGCGTCCGCAACCCCGGCCACGACCGAACCGTCGCTGGTCCTGCGCACATAGAAGTTCGCTCCCGCAACATTCGCCGCATCCAGATGGGTTCCGGGCGCAAACCCCACGCTTTCGGGCGCCACCTCCCCGCGGAGCACGACCTCCACAACCATGTTGAGGCAGGCATATGCCCCGTCCCCGGGCTGGTATGACCTGACTGACAAGTTATTCGGATTTCCCGAACCCGGAGGTATGGTTCCGAGGACCCTAAATGAAACCGCGTTGCTCTCGGAAACGCCAGCCGCGACTTTTACGGTTCCGGTTCCCACCGGCGCCTGGGCTACGCGGATGCACAGCTCGTTGTTCTCCCAGCCGTCTGCCGGACAGCTTGAACGCACTGCCCGGACAACCACATCAGCGCTTGGAATAGCAGCCGCGCCTACGGTGAACACAACCGAGCCCGGAACCGCGCCAAAACCCTGCCCGCGGATGGCGGCAACGTCATCCGGCCTGCCTTGGGCCGGCGAGAGGCGGCAGATGCCCGGGTGGGTATCGCTGTTCGGGGTGTACACGCCTCCGCCCGGCAATCCGGTTGAGTCAACCGCATCAAATCCGGGCCTTTCCACGCGCACCTGCCCCTGGTTAATTGCATCCGGCGCAACCTCCGCAATAACCTGCGTATCGCTCCACGTAGCTCCGCACCAGCTTACATCCGGGGCAACTGCCCGGGCCGGCTGTCCGCCCGGATCCACGCCAATGTCAACCATGCCGCGGCTATTGCCAAAATAGCACCCGTTGATCGTAACCCAGGTTCCGGCCACCCCGCTTGAAGGGCTGAACCCGGTAATGTCCGGCGTGCACCTGCCCTTATTGGGGTCGGCTCTCAAGCACACTGACCCGGGGCACGCGCTGCCTTGCTGGCAGTCCGCGTCTGTATTACAAGCCGCGTATACGGTTGCAACAGCGCCATCGTTAACCGAAACGCCGCCGTCATCGTAGCGCGCGCACACTAATGCTTTTGCGGAACCGTCCGCGCGCCCGTTCTGCGCCGTCGTTGAAGTTTGGGCGGAAGGAGACGCCGCAACCGAGAGGATAGGATCTCCGCCGGGAAGTTCCGCAGCGCCGCAAGCGGAGTTGCACTCAACTGCGATATCTCCGACCTGGTACTCGCACGCCCTCCAGGTAAAATTATCCGGAGGAATGATTTCTTGGCCGCTCGGCGCGCACGAATTCCCGATACTGTACGCGCGCGCCGCGAGGTCCGCGCTCTCGTCTTCATACAAACTGATGCGTGATTGGTTCAATTCAATGCGGTTTACGGCGCACGCGCTTGAGCCGGTTTTGAACGACCAGGCGTACGAGTCCGGACCCGGCGTCCCGCCCGTATCGGCGTTGAGATTGGCAATCTGCTTGTTGTCAGCTGAAAGCAGGCCGCCTGAACCCCCGAGCGCGCGGACCAGGTACCATGAATCACGATCAAGCATGGTTCCCGCGGGAAAAGGAGCAATGGTAACGCGCTGTGTTCCATCAAGCGCCGTGATGGTGTTGACTAATGCGGCTGCCGGATCATCCCATGAACATTGCGTTGCGCCCGCGCATTTTTTGAGCTGTACGCGATCGCCGGTGATATCACCAATATCCATGTTCGCCTCAAAGCTGATGACGGCAGTAGTGCATGAATCCGTGCACGCGGAAGGCTGCGTGTTTTGGATGCGGAACTGGTCCGGAACCTGGCACGTGCATGATGACGGCGCGCACTCAAGCCCGGGCGAGCACAGCCCGGGATCCGGAGAGCACGCGTTGGCGATTGCGGAACACGACTGTCCGGCTCCTGCCCGAAGATTGAACTCAAGCTTGTTTGACTGGACCCCTGCAACAGTAACATGAACTTCCCCGTCCGCAGGATTGTTCTGGGCTTGGTTTGGAACATTCGCCGCGATTCTGATTGCGCTCCACGCGCCCCCGTCGTTGATAATACTGGGAACGGCCTGCGTCTTAAGATCGTAGAACGTCAATTGATCCGCAACCGCGCCACCGAGATTTCTGCCGGTAAGCGCAACAGAGTCGCCCCAGTACCCGGCTGTCGGGCTGATTGAATACAAACACGGGCCGTTGAACGTGTGCGTGGTATCAACCGTAAACCGCACCTTGTTGCTCGGAAGCTTGCCAATGCTTCCGCCGTGGTCAACTTCAACCGCAATATCAAAATCAACATCCGGCTGGACGGGAATCGGCTCTTGCGGCGGGCTGATGAAATCTCCCGCAATTGAGGAATCACTCCATGACTGGCCAGCAATGGCAATGCCAGCATGATTCTCCCACGCGGTTTGGACATTGGGAGCTATGGGCCCATTCAGCGTATTCAATGGCGAATCAAGCGAGAGCGCGGTGTACGCGCGGCTTTGCGCTGCTTTGGGATCGCCAAAGTACCTTCCCGCAACAGTCAGGCACTGCTCCCACTGGCCCTGGTTGCGCCGCAAGCCGGATACGTAGCTGATGTACGGCTCTTGCGCGCACGCGGACGCTTCTGCGGCAGTGAATGACCACGCATGGGGCGCCGCATCCGCGACCTCATCCCCGGGTCCAATAAAACTGACTGATGCGTTATACGCGGTCCCGGGAATCAAATCATCTGCCGCGTCATTCGGGTCCAAATTAAAATGGTACTCTTTGCAAAAATCATTCGGATTGCCGCTCCCGGCAAAGTTGTCCTCCGGCACGCTGCGCAATGCAATGCCGGCCGGAGCGAGTTCACCGCCGAGCACCAAACCCGCGTTGCCATTCGCGTCCACCCCGCAGCTGCCGGTGCGCACGTTGTACATGGACGTATTGAATTTCAGAAACGCGGGGGTTGCCGGGCACGCATAGCCATACCCGTTGCTCGGGCGCACGAACGAGACCCCGGGCGCGTCCGCGCCTGTGGTAAAGGTGATTTCAACCGGAGGCGCAAGCTCATTCCCGCACAAATCAGCAATGTTTTGAATGGTAAGGCGGTATTCGGTGTATGGTTCCAGATACGGCAGGCTGTCATACACGGCAACATAACCCTCATTCAGCGAGAATATCAGCCTGTTCCCCTGCAGTGTAGCGTCAAAAACATTTGCCGGAAACAGAAATCCGGAATCAACCGCCGTAAGCATAATATTGGCGGCATCAAGCTCCCCTGCGGCGGTAATGACGCTTAGCACGTCAATGGATTCGGAAAACTCCAGGCTGAAGAGCACGCTGCGCGGAACATTGGTGTCCCCGTTGCCCGGGTATGCGGCAGCCAAAACCGGAGCAACTGAATCCTTGGTCGTGCCCGTGGTGAATGACCAATAGTGGTACTCGCCGTCCCCGTCATCCCGCGTACCCCCGCAATCGCTGCATCCCGAGAGCTCCAATCCGCGCGCATCGCGCAATGTTCTGTCCAAACGAACCTCGTATGTTGTGTTCTGCGTCCAGTCCAGCCGGGCTCCGTCGCCGCCAACGCGCTTAAAAGAGATCACGTTGTTGCGCTTCTCAATTTGAATGGTCCCCTCATCAACAAACGTGCCGCCGCCCGCATCCCGCTTGATGGTGAGCGTGTCTCCGTTCTTGAGCGTTTCAAACGGCTCGGCATTGAGCCAGTGGTTGAACTGCGCCTGGATGCTGGAGCACAACTGCACGTCTTGGCTTTGGTCAGTGCTGTTGTGGGCCGTTTCAAACGAATCAACCACAAACTCCGCAACGCCTCCTCCCGGCGGCAGGACCCCGCCCGTCCCGCCATCGCCATCGCCTCCCCCGCCCGTGGCCCCGCTCAAGCGGCTTATGACGAACGCGGCAATGGCCCAGGACGACAAGATGATCACAAGCCCGATCACGGCATTGCGCAAAATACTTTTAGCGCGGCTAATCTGCTCCTCGTTGCCGGACGCGGTCATCCACAGGTACCCCGCATACATGATGACAATCACCGCAACAATACCTAAAAATCCGAACGCCACATTGATGATGGTTGCCGCAATTGACTTGACGTCCCGGTCGGTCTGCACCCCAACCTCGGTAAATCCCGAGTCAAGCCCGAACCGTTCAGCGCGGGGATCAGCTATTTGCGCGAACGCATCCGGCAACGGCGCAAACAAAAAAGCCGCCGCAAAGAGGCATGCTAAAATGATATGCGCAAAACGCGCCTTGGACTGGAATCCAATAAAAGTAGAGCCTGGTGTGCGCATTCTGGAATTATTTGCTTTTCGTTTTGGTTTTGGATGCAGCAACCTCTTTTCGGGCCTGCTTCAAAAGATCCGAGCCCTTTTTGGCTGCCGCACGCAAGGTTTCCTCAACCATCTCGCGATCAACTCCGGCCTTTTCCAGGCCCTCGGCAACCTTTTTGCGCGCTTTTTTCCCGGCCACCGGAGTGAGGAGCGCCGCCGCAGCCGCGCCCAGGAGCGCGCCGGCTAAAAATTTCCCTGACTTTCCCATGTTTATTTTTATTACCTCATAAATGCAGGAACTATCCGTTCCCCAAAAGCTCGCGGACCATTTGTCCGACCTCATCCCCGCTCGCGCGCCCGCGGACCTGCGGCATGATGCGGCCCATGACTTTTCCCAAGTCCGCCAAGCTTTCCGCGCCGGTTTCGGCAAGCGCGGCTTTTACCACGTCCTTGAGCTCTTGGCCCGTAAGCGGTGCGGGCAAATAAGCGGACAAGAACGCAACTTCCTTTTGGAGGCGCGCCGCTTCCTCGGGGCGGCCCGCTTTCTCGTTCGCTTCTATGGACTCCTTGTGCTGCTTGATTTCACGCTGGAGAATTGCGATGATGTCCTCGTCCGAGGCAGCGCCGCGCTTCTCTATTTCAAAATTCTTGATGCCGGAACGGACCAAACGAAGCACGGAAAGCGTTTCAGCATCGCGCGATTTCAGCGCTTGTTTAAAGTCAGTATCAAGCTGCTCGGAAAGCAGGGGCATAGCCTATGCGTTTATACTCTCTTTTTTTGGGGGCTGCCGCGCTTCTTAGCGCCCCCGGGGCCCCCGCGTGAAAATCGGGAGCGGCCAAACACATCTTCCGAGAGCTCGCCGATCTTGCGCAAGTACTCCTCCTTGGCGCGGACCGCGAGCCTGCGGAGCGCGTCTTTCTTCTGCTGGCTCTCGTTTTTTTCACGCTCAAAATGCGCCCTCCGCTTGGTCCGGAGCAATAAACCGCTTGTTTGGATCCTCCGCGAAAAACGGCGGATCAGGCGCTCGTTGGATTCGTTGTCTCTCCGTTTGATGGTGATAGGCATAGGTACAATGAGGATACCACAATACTTCTTTGGCTGTCAATCGCTCTAGTGGTTCTTGATAAGGCGCTTTTTAATCTCATCAACGATTTTCGCGAGGTCAACAACTTCCTGAATCCCGTTCTCCATGTCGCGGATGATGACCGTTTGGTCCAACAGCTCTTTTTGGCCAAGAATAACCGCATACACGACGCCCAACTTGTCCGCGTGCTCAAGCTGGGCTTTAAGGCCGAGCTTTGCGAAGTTCGCGCGGACCGGGAGTCCTGCGCTCCGCAGCGTCTCAAACAGCACAAAGGCGTGTTTGGTTGCCTCTTCTCCCAGCTGGGCCAGGAGCACCTGCGGCGCTTTTTCGGCGGGAATCGGCGCGCCGGATTTCTTAAGCGCCAAAATCACCCGCTCCAAACCGAATGCCATGCCAACGCCCGGCGTTGCCCTGCCTCCCAAAAGCTCAACCAGGCCGTCGTACCGCCCGCCCCCGCCGATGACCATGTCCCGAGAAGCGCCTTCTTCTTCGCCTTCCCGCTCAACAGACGCCACAATTTCAAACGTAGTCCGGTTGTAGTAATCAAGGCCGCGGACAATGTAGGGATCCAGCTCGTAGGGAACGCCGCTCTCGTCCAGGTGCTCAAGCACCGCCACAAAATGCTTTTTGGAATCCTCATCAAGGTTATCAACCAAGAGCGGCGCTTCCCCGAGGAGTGTGCGGCACCCCTCCTCTTTGCAATCAAGCATGCGCAGGGGATTTTTGGCAAACCGATTCTTGCAATCCTCGCACAAAAGGCTGCGCTTGGGTTTTACGTAGTCCTTAAGGAGCCGCACGTACGCGTCCCGGGATTCGCCCGAACCCAGGCTGTTGATGTGGATGGTGGCAGCAAGCCCCAGGTGCGTGCACACGAGGTGCGAGAGGAAAATAATTTCAGCGTCAGCAACCGGATGCTCGTTGCCGAAGAGCTCTATGGAGAGCTGGTGGTGCTGCCGGTACCTGCCCGACTGCGGGCGCTCGTACCGAAACGCGGGGCCGGTGCTGTACAGCTTTACCGGCTGCGGCCGGTTGAACATGCCGTGCTCAATGTACGCGCGCGCCATGCTGGCTGTAAATTCCGGCCGCAAGGTAACGGACTCCCCGCCCTGGTCGGTAAACGTGAACATTTCTTTTGAAACAATGTCCGTGTGCTCGCCAATGGTCCGCTTAAAAAGCGGCGTTGCCTCCAAGAGCGGCAGCTGGATTTCGCCGTACCCGTAATCCGCAAGCAACGGCAGGGCAGTTGCGCGGACGCGCTGCCAGTAGGGAGCTTCCTCGGGTAAAATATCTTTAAACCCCCGCAGGAGCGTTGGGGTTTTGGGGGACCGCTTTTTTTTCTTGTCTTCTGCCATAACGCCTAAAAACCAAATTCGTAATGTTCCAGCACGCCAAGCCGGTCAAACGGCCAGCCGCGCAGCCACGCGCGCCCCACGATTTCGTCCCGCTTCAAGGGCCCGAACCGGCGCGAATCAAGGCTCGCCATCCGGTTGTCCCCCATCACAAAATACTCGTCCGGCCCAAGCGTTGCGTCCGAGGTGTCGGTCGTGACCGCATCCTCGGAAAGGTACGGCTCGGAAAGTACCGTGCCGAGCGGATTCGCGCCGTTGTAAACGGTGACTGCCTCATCGCGGACCACGATCCGCTCCCCCGGCAGCCCGATAATGCGCTTAATAAAAAATTGGCTCTCGTCAAGCGGGTACTTAAACACCACCACGTCCCCGCGCTGGGGCGCGTTCAGGCGGTACGAGAGCTCGTCTACAATGAGGTACTCGCGGTTGTAGTACGTGGGCTCCATGGAAGCGCCGTTCACGTAAAACGGCTTGATGAGAAAGTACCGCACCGGCACGATAATGGCGAGCGCGATCAGGGTAATTTTAATGAGCTCGCCGACAAACGCCAACACCCCTCCGGACGGCTCGGGGCGATCCTCCCGCATCATCTTGTCCATCTCCGAAAGCTCTTGGTTTTCCGAATCATTCCTGTCCATAACCCCGTGATTATACCAGATCTTTGATAATTTGCAATTGGTGGGCCCGAGAGGAGTTGAACCTCTGACCTTACGGATGTGAACCGTACGCTCTAACCAACTGAGCTACGAGCCCAAGCGATATATCGCATTTACTTAACGACTCCAATCTTGTATAATACTACCATTGCCGAGGCGCAAATTCCAGTACATACTAGCAACATCCATGGACAAACGCAACCACATTGATTTTTTGGGCGCACGCGAGCTGGTGCGAGAATTTTCCTCCCCCGAAAAGCGGAGAAAATTTTTTAGATGGAAAACTGCGGCCCCGACCGCGCTCGCCTTCCTGCTCGTCCTCTCGCTCGCGTACACCACCAGAGCGGTCATCTCAAGCAACGGCCTCGCCCAGCAACTGGGGTCCGCGAGCGTGCTTGAACAGCTTGCGCACCTGGCAACTGCCGGAGACCGGCCGCTTGCGGGCGAAACCGAGGGGCGGATCAACATCCTGCTCCTCGGCATCGGCGGCCTTGAGCACGAGGGCGGACAGCTCACGGACACCATGATTGTCGCGAGCATTGATCCGGACGGGCGCAAGCTCGCGCTCCTCTCCATCCCGCGGGATTTGGTGGCGCCCATACCAGGCGTGGGGTGGCAGAAGATAAACGCGGCGCACGCGTACGGCGCGGCGCGAGAGCCGGATACGCAGGGCGCCGGGGCAAAACTCGCGCGCCAAACCGTAGAACAGGTGATTGGGCTCGGTCTGCATTACTACATAAAACTTGATTTTGAAGGATTCACCAAAACCGTAGATGCGCTCGGCGGAGTGCGCGTCAACGTCCCGGTTGCATTCACGGATTACGAGTACCCCGACGAGAACTACGGCTACGAGCCCGTGGGCTTTGACGCGGGCTGGCAAAACCTGGACGGCGCGCGGGCGCTTAAGTACGTCCGAAGCCGCCACGGAACCGCAGAGCAGGGCACGGACTTTGCGCGCGCGAACCGCCAGCAACAGGTGCTTGAGGCCTTGCTCGCGCGGGCGAGCGCGCTCTCCACGCTCTTAAACCCCAACAAGCTGCTCGCGCTCTCGGACATCGTGGGAACGCACATAGAAACGGACATGGAGCTCTGGCAGCTCGTGCGGCTCTACGAGCTCGGAAAATCCATACGCCCGGAAACCGTAACCCAGGTGGTCTTAAGCAATGAGGAGGGCGGCCTCCTGGTTGCGGACACGAACGTTGAGGGTTCGTACCTCTTGCGGCCTCGGCTGGGCGATGGCGACTTTACGGAAATACAAAACCTGGCCCAGTCCCTCCTGGATCGCGATGCCCCGCTCCCCCCGGACCAGTACCGCCAGAACAGAGAGGTGCGGATTGCCATCCAGAACGGCACGCTCCACGAAGGATTGGCAACGCAAACATCCCAAAAGCTCCGGGCATTATCCTACACCATAACCGAGGTGGCAAACGCGTCCAAGCGGGATTTTGAACGGACGGTCATCTACCGGCTTTCGGACAAAACCACGGAAGAGGACGTCCAATTCATCCGGCAAACCCTTAACGCGAACGTTGCCCCCCTTCTGCCGGAGTTCGCGCAAGAAATTGACGCTGATGTCCTGATTATTGTGGGCGGGGACTCGTCAACCTAATGCCTATGGAACTCCCGCGTGTGGTCATTGTGGGGCGCAGCAATGTTGGCAAGTCAACGCTGTTCAACGCGGTTGCGGGCGCACAGCGCGCGTTGGTGCTGCCCGAGGCCGGCACCACCCGCGACGTGCTTGAAACCCGGGTGCATTGGCGCGGCAGGGCGTTTACGCTCGTTGATACGGGCGGGCTTGACCCAGGCAAGCGCGATACGTACCGCGAGGCAATCATCGCGCATTCCCTGGCCGCCCAAAAGCAGGCTGCTATGATTCTCTTTTTGGTTGACGTAGCCGTGGGGCCCATGGATGAGGAAGCGCGCATCGCCAAATGCCTGCGGACGCTCGGAGTTCCGGTTCTGCTTGCCATCAACAAGTGCGACAACGCCCAGCGCCGCAGGCACGCGGCAGCGTTCGCCCGATTCAATCTTCCCAGCTTCCAAATTTCAGCTTCAAACGGATCCGGCATCGGGGACTTGCTTGATGCAGTCGTTGAAAAACTTCCGGAATCACCGGAATCAGGTGATGCGGCCGCACCGAGCGATGTAACGCTCGCGCTCATTGGCAAGCCCAATGTGGGCAAGTCAAGCCTCCTCAACAGCATTGCAGGCTTTGAGCGCATGATTGTTTCCGAAATCCCGCACACCACGCGCGATTCGCAGGATGTGGCAATTGCGTACGGCGGCAAAACCTACACAGTCATTGACACTGCGGGCATCCGCCGCAAAACAGGCGAAGGCGATGCGGTTGAGCGCCTCTCCATCAACAAATCCATGTCAGCCATCCAGCGCTCGGACGTGGCCGCTTTGGTGGTTGATATTTCGGAAAAATTGACGTCCCAGGACCACCGGTTGGCGCGCGAGATTGAGGACGCCCACTGCGGCCTCTTCATTGTGGCGAACAAGTGGGACCAAATTCCGGAAAAAGACAGCGCCACCATAGCGCGCTACACCGAGTACCTCGCAAGCGAGCTGCCTAACCTCTCGTGGGTGCCGATTATCTTTACTTCTGCGGTTGACGGCAAGCGCACCAAAGAAATGCTCTCCCTTGCGGCCGACATCAAGGAAAATCTTGACCGGAGCATCACGGACAATGCCTTGTCAAAATTTTTGAAGATGATTGTTGCCAAACGCAAGCCGACCATAGGAAAAGGGACCAGGCGCCCGCGCCTGCTTTCGCTGAAGCAGGTTTCCCACAATCCCCCGTCGTTTGTATTGGAGATTCCGACCAAGACTGACCTGGCGCAGTCGTACCAAAAGTATTTGACGAACAGCTTGCGCGAAAAATTTGACTTTGAAGGCGTTCCCATTAAACTGACAGTGCAAACTGTCATCCCGACCGAGCCGAAGGCGAGTGGAGGGATCTCGCCGAAATTACGCAGGGATGAGCGCCCGCGCAAAAAGCGCATGACCCACAGGCCCCACCACTACTAAATGTCATTGCGAGGAGGCGTACTCGCCGACGAAGCAATCTTATCGTCGCAATTATGAAACTCATCATCGGCCTGGGCAACCCAGGAAAACAGTACGAAAAAACCCGCCACAATTCGGGATGTATGGCTGTTGATGTTTTAGCGGGCAAAAATAAGTGGAAGATGGCTGATAAATTCAGCGCGGAAATCGCTGAAGTGAAAATCGGCAAAGCCAAAATCCTGCTCGCCAAGCCCCAAACATTCATGAACAACTCCGGCCAGGCAGCCGGCAAGCTTGCGCGGTTCTACAAAATAAAAAAAGAAGACATCCTCGTCATCTATGACGATATTGACCTCGTGGCCGGCGTACTTCGCCTAAGGCCGAGCGGTTCAAGCGGCGGGCACCAAGGCATGCAGTCAGTGCTCTCGTCACTGAAAACTGACAGTATAGCGCGCCTCAAAATCGGCATCGCGGAAAAATTCGGGGGCAAGCAAAAAGTCTCATCCGAAAACTACGTGCTCAAGCCACCAAGCAAAACTGCAGAAGCAGTCATCAAAAAATCTCTTGCGCTCGTGCCGGAGATGGTTGAGAGTTGGATTGGCGGCGCCATGAACACCACGGTCAGCCTATAAAAAAATTCTTCCCACGAGCCTGCTTGTAGCGAAGGGTTCGGACCAAAAGGACCGAATCCTTACTTGAATGTCCGCGGCAGGTTAGGAGGGGTTCCCGCCGCAAACGGACTACAAGCAGACTAGTGGGAAGAACGGATGAGAACCTTAACATGCCGCACTTCCCTTGTCAAGGCTCTGCAAATGCGCTACCATACACTTGTGAATCGCACAGGGCTGCGCGTAAACGGTAATCCACATTCAAGCCCTCTCATCTATGGAGCAGGACGCAGAGCCCCGGCTAGCGCCGGGGGATGTTAGCGGTATTGCGGAAAAACTCAAAAGCAAGCTACTCGTGGTCATAAAAACGCCCACGAACCCGGTTTCACAGAGCTTTGTGCTTGCGCACATCATCAAAGAGAGCGATGTTCCCGAGTCGCCGGTGTTGGTCGTGGCGCGCGATTCGTTCGCCCAGCTGAACCTGGTGCAGAATCTCCGGCTGTGGCTTGCGCGGTACAAAACAAAGGTGGCCATACACACGGACACACTGTCTGCGGCCCTGTCTGACGTGCTCGCAAACCGGGCATGCCTCCTGGTGCTCACCACGGAGCACCTCAATACCCTGCTCCCCTCTGCTTCCGATTTTAAGAAGCGCTGCATCACGCTCTCGGCCGGGCAGACCTTGAAGCGCGAAGCGCTGCTCAAACAGCTCATTGAAGCGGGCTACACCAAGGAGCGCGCCGCAGCAAGCCACGGCCTTGTTGCTTCGCGCGGGAGCATTGTTGACATATACCCTCCGGACCAGAACCAGCCTGTGCGCATTGATTTTGACGACGAAACCATAGAATCCATTACCGCGGGTACACCGGTGAAATCAATCCGCATTATCCCCTATTCGCTCTCCCACCGGGAGGCGCGCGCAACCTTATTTGACTATAATCCCGGCCTCAAGCAAATCCTGTTTGACGCATTCCCCGCCAATCCGGACGCAACGTTTTCCTTCGCCAACCGCGACATACAGGAACTGTCAGCCGAAATTCTCCCCGCGGAAGAAGCCAAAAAACCAAAGCCTGCGTTCCTGAAAAAACTGCAGGTGGATGATTTTGTGGTGCACCTGGACCACGGCATTGCCAAGTTTTCCGGCATGGTCCAGCACAACATGGATGGCATCATGCGCGAGTACTTCAAGCTCTCGTATGCCGAGGGCGACACCCTGTTTCTGCCGGTGACTGCCGCGGAAAAAATGGAAAAGTACATCGGCGACCAGAACCCCGGCCTCACGAGGCTCTCGGGCTCCGGGTGGAGCAAAGTCCTGCAGAAAGCGAGCCTGGAGACCTTGGCGCACGCGCGCGAGCTTTTGAACACGCAGGCCAAGCGCCAGCTCTCGGCCGCGCCGAGCATTCCCAACGCCGTCAAAGTGCAAAAGGAACTTGCCGAGAGCTTCCCGTACAAAGAAACCGAAGACCAAAAAGCAGTCATCAAAGCCATCTACCAGGACCTCTCCCAGGAAACTCCCATGGACCGCCTTGTCTGCGGGGACGTGGGATTCGGCAAAACCGAGGTGGCGATCCGGGCCGCGGCAAAGGCCGCGCTGTCCGGTTTCCAGGTTGCCGTGCTCTCGCCGACCACCATTTTGACGCAGCAGCACGTGGATACGTTCACCGAACGGCTCAAAGGCTTTCCCATAACCCTGGCCGGGCTCTCGCGGTTTGAGACGGCGCGGGAACAGGCCCGGACCCTTGAGGGAATTGCCAAGGGAATTATTGACATTGTGATCGGCACGCACCGCATGCTCTCCAGCGACGTGGTGTTCCATAATCTCGGGCTCATCATCATTGATGAAGAACAGCGGTTCGGCGTTTCGCACAAGGAACAGCTGAAGAAGCTCCGCAGCCAGGCGCACGTGCTGACCCTGACCGCGACCCCCATTCCCCGCACCCTGCACCTGGGGCTCTCGGGCATACGCGCGGTCTCGGTCATCACCACTCCTCCGGAAGGCAGAAAGCCCATTGAAACTATTATTGAACCGCACAACCAAAAGCACGTGCAAGCCGCCATAGAGGCTGAACTTAAACGCAAGGGACAGGTGTACTACCTCTACAACAACGTGGAAACCATGCAAGTCAAGCTGCAGGAGCTCCAATCACTCATGCCCAAAGTCAAATTCGGCATGCTGCACGGACAGCTGCCCGAGGAAGCCATTGCCAAAGTCATGCACCAATTTGACGCGCGTGAGATTGACGTGCTCGTGTGCTCCACGATCATTGAGAACGGGCTTGACCTGCCGAACGTAAACACTCTGATTGTTGATAATGCAGTGCTGTTCGGGCTCTCCCAGCTGCACCAAATCCGCGGCAGGATCGGACGCGGCAACCGCCAGGCATACGCATACTTTTTCTTTAAGCGGCAAAAATTGACGGGCGAGGCGGAAAAGAGGCTGCAAGCCCTGGAAGAGGCGCGCGCTTTAGGCAGTGGATTTGACCTGGCCCAGCGGGACATGGAAATCCGCGGAGTCGGGAATGTGCTCGGAAAAGCCCAGCACGGGCACGTCAAATCAATAGGGCTTGGGCTTTACGTGCGCTTGCTTGCGAGCGCAGTGGAAGAAATCAAATCCGGCAAGCCCCAGGAAACGCTCTCCGACATCTCGGTTGATCTGCCTGTTGAAGCGCGCATCCCGCAGTTCTTTGAGCCAAACCGCGAAAAGCGCATTGAGCTCTACCACGAGTGGGCGCTGATTGATTCCCTTGATGAATTGGCAAAAACGCGCGATGAACTGCAAAAGCAAGGCGCCCTGCCCCAGGCGCTCTCTGATTTGTTTTATATTTTGAAATTAAAGCTCCTCGGCCGGGCTGCAGGCATCCGCGCCATTGATACGGCAGTTGCCAACCCCTCCTCATCCGAACAGATTTTTATACTCAAAACCGAAAAACCCATTCAACCAAAGCGCTTCGCGGCTATGCTGGGCGCGTCTCCGCACTGGCTGTACAGCGAGGAAGAGCTGCGCGCCAAAAAGGCTGATCTGGGAAGCGACTGGAAGGAAAAGCTGGAAAAGAGCATTGCCAGCTTGACAGAAAACTAGAATACTAGTACCCTATTAATAGGGAGGATTTTTTGCAGTTCATTTCACAATCTCCGGAAAGGAGGTAGCAAAGGAGAGTTGCAACGCACCACGCGGGTACCCCTTCACCTACGGAGGACAAGATGCGGTTCCGTATCCGCAGCCCCGTCGTTCGCGTCGCCATGTTCGCGGCTCTGGCACTCGTGGTCACCGCGAGCTTCATGGCAACGCCGACCGACGCCCTGGCTCCGGCCACAACGGGCACGGACCAGATCATCACCACGGCGCCGATGACGCACGACCCGCCGGGCAGCGAGCTGGTGACCCTGGCAACGACGGCCAACCTCGCCGCTATCGAGATGGCTGTCGTCAAGACGCACTCCGAAGGCACCATCGCCGGCGCCGAAGCCACGGGCGCCATCATCGTCCGGCAGACGACGTCCACGGCCAGCCGGACCGAGACCGCCTACGGTGACAACACCATGACCGCCTGGAGGTCGGTCGTCGCTCGCGCCGAGAATGTCGACGCCGTCGACAACTACCCCAACCCCTTCAACTGACAACGTCGGGGCTGGGGTAGCGCAGTAGCGTCCGAGACAAGTAGTACACTGATCTCGGCGCACGATGCACCACGATCGGGCCACGGGTATCCGCAAGGAACCTGTGGCCCTCTTTTTTTTGCAAAAAGAAAAGGGGCGTCCACAGCATCGCAGACGCCCCTCGTGATATACTACAGGTGAGTTCAGAACTTGAACTCACGGACCCCGGCCCAGAACGGCAGCAGGTGCAGCTGCCCATCCGGCTGTTCGCTCCCCTTGGCAGGGCGCGGAAGCGCGGGCGCCTCATCAGAGTGCTTGCGGCCAGACTGCCGGCCCTGCCAGTGGTAGAGCAGGGCCGGGATTCTGCCTGCTTCAAGCACTAAGGCAGCTCCCCGAATCTCGCCGAAGGCTCGTCTCCGCACGAACGTTCTGAACACCACCATGTTCGTGATGGCGAAGTTCCTGCGAAGTTCGTAATCGTCCCGGACAGCCTGGCAGACGCGGTCAATCCAGCGAGTCCTGGCTGGATTGTTCCTCTTCGCTACCTCAAGCATATGGCCTCCCCAGACGGGTGGATGAACGGTTTTTGCTGGTAACACTATATTATACCACAAACACAAAAAATGTCAAGTTTAACCAAAAACGACCTTAAATACTGGGTAGGATTCACCTACCTGCAGAACATTGGTCCAGCGCGGTTTTCCAAACTGCGGAAAGCATTCCCCTCTCTGGAGCAGGCCTGGAACGCCCCCTTGTCAAAACTTGAAGAGGTCGGATTTACGGAAAACGCGCTCTCTGAATTCATCCGCGTGCGCAGGGAAATCAATCTTGATGCAGAGCTTGAGAAGCTCGCACGAGAAAACATTTCAGTGATAACGGTTGATGATGAGGAATACCCCAAACTGCTCAAGGAAATTTACTATCCCCCGTTTTTGCTCTACTGCCGCGGGGTACTCCCGGCTCCGGAAGAATTTTTGATTGCCGTGGTAGGCTCCCGGAAATATTCAATCTACGGCAAGCAAATGGCCCAGCGCCTGGTAAGCGGGCTCGCCCAAAACAAACTGACCATTGTGAGCGGCCTGGCTTTGGGGATTGACGGAATCGCGCACGAAACCGCGCTTGAATCAAACACTAAAACCATCGGCGTGCTCGGATGCGGCATTGAACGGTCCAACATCTATCCTGCCTCCAACCGCATGCTCGGGGAGCGCATTATTGAACGCGGCGGGTGCATCATCTCCGAATTCCCTCCGGGAACCCCGCCCTACAAAAGCAACTTTCCGCGCCGCAACCGCATCATCGCAGGGCTCTCTTTGGGCGTGCTGGTGGTTGAAGCGGCGGAGAAGTCAGGCGCCCTCATCACAGCCCAGCACGCAGTGGAACAGAATAGGGACGTGTTTGCGGTTCCGGGCAACGCAACCAGCGAAAGTTCGGTCGGAACCAATAATTTGATTAAGCAGGGAGCGCGGCCCGTAACCGATGCAAGTGAGATTCTGGAGAGCCTGAATCTCAAGCAAGCAACCAACTACCTGGAAGCCCAAAAAATCATTCCCGAAAATCCGGAGGAAGAAGCAGTGCTTGCGCACCTTGGGCACGAACCAATCCATGTTGATGAATTGGCGCGCTTGACGAATTTGCCCATTCGGGCTATAAATGCAACATTGGCCATAATGGAAATGAAGGGTAAAATCAAAAACCTCGGCGCCATGAAGTATGCATTAGCCCGATAACTATGCACGCATCATCAGAACAAAAATTCGCCATTCTCTTCGCCCTGTTTGTGGGCGCGCTCATATCCGCAAACCTCTTGGGCGTAAAGATCATCACCATCCTCGGCGTCTCAACGTCTGTGGGCATCTTCGCCTATCCCCTGACGTTCCTGATTAATGACACCATCACCGAGGTCTACGGCAAGGAGCGAAGCCGACACATGGTGAACGCCGCCATTGCGGCCCAGGCCATGGTCTTTGTCGTCCTTGCGCTTGCCCTCGTCCTGCCCCCGGCCGGACGGTTCAGCAACAACGAAGCGTACACAGCCATCTTCAGCAACTCCCTGCGCATCATTGCCGCGTCCCTCGCCGCGTTCTTCTTGAGCCAGCGGACCGACATTTTTTCCTTCGCCTGGATCAAAGGCAAAACGCACAACAGATTCCTGTGGCTGCGGACGAACCTCTCCACCTTTTTGAGCCAGTTCGTGGACACCACGCTCTTCATGTTCATCGCCTTCTACCAGGTAACGCCCAAGTTTGACGTTGCGTTCCTGTTCTCGCTCATCATCCCCTACTGGCTCCTAAAAATAGCGTACTCGCTCCTCTCTACGCCAGTCGTGTACGCGCTCGTCGCATGGTTGCGCTCTGCTCGTCATCCTGAGCGGAACTCATCACGCGAAGCGTGATGAGTGAAGTCGAAGGATCTTGTGACAACCACGCTATGGCTTCTTTTAAACAGTATTATAGCGCAGTAAGGTACCTGGAGCGCCTGGCAGCCTCCAAGCATGACCAGGCGTACATGCACAACCGCAACGACCATCCGGAGCAATATGTAGAGCGCACCCGCGAACTCGTAAAACGCCTTGGCAACCCATGCCAAGGCGTTCGGGTTATTCATGTTGCCGGCACCGCGGGCAAAGGAACAACTACGGCATATCTCCATAACATCCTCTACAAGGCAAGCCATAGGGTCGGCTCATTCACCTCGCCGTACGCCACCACGTCCATTGAAAAAATCAAGGTGAATGATTTGCTGATTGGCCCGAACGTATTTGCGGCGCTGGTTGGGCGAATCAAGCCGGTGGTTGAACGCATGGCGAAAGAGTATGAGTACGGCCGCCCCAGCTACTTTGAAATTTTTTTCGCAGCGAGCCTACTGTATTTCCAAAAGATGCGGTGCGACTGGATCGTATTGGAGGTCGGCTGCGGCGGGAAATATGACGCGGGCATGATATTCCCCAAAGCAATCGCGGCCATCACCAACATCGGGCTAGACCACACCCAGCTCCTGGGAAAAACCATCCCAAAAATCGCCAAAGAAAAAGCAGGCATCATCCGCAAAAATTCGCATGTGTTCACCACGGAAAAGCGTCCCAGCATTTTGAAGCTTTTCAAAAAAATCTGCCGAGAAAGAAACACGAAGCTCCATATCATAAAGCCAGGGCCGCAGGTGCTCCCGATTCACCCAGGGAACGCACAGCCGAGTTACGGCTCGGCTGGTGCGGGGTGCTCTGCTGAATCGGGAGCACCTGCGGCCCTGGCATCAGCCACCAACATATCATTAGCAGCTGCAATCGCCCGGCATCTCAAAATCCGCAATGACATCATCAATCAAGCAATCAGCAACACATCCCTGCCCTGCAGGTTTGAAATAGTGCAAACAAAGCCGCTCGTGATCCTGGACGGCGCGCACAATCCAATGAAGATTAAAAACGTTGTCCACAACATCAAACATTTGACATATGCTACACTGTATACTATGTTTGGCTGCAGTTCCGCAAAAGACGCGCAACGGATGGTGCGGCAACTTGCGAAAGTGGCGAATGAGTTCATATTCACTAAACCGCATGGCAGCGGGCACACGTTCTATGAGCCAAAAAAACTCGCAGCCATGGCGAAACTGCCGAAGCGCGTACAGAAAAACCCGAAGCGCGCCCTCTCATCAATCCTTATCAAGCTTAAGCCCCAGGATGCGCTCCTTGTCACCGGCTCGTTCTACTTGGCCGGAGCTATCCGCACACACTGGATCAGCGAGCGAACCGTACTAACCAAGCGAAACCATGCCTGACCTCGTTATCGTAGAATCCCCCACCAAAGCCAAAACCATTTCCAAATTCCTGGACAAGGGCTTTATAGTGCAATCATCCTACGGCCACATCCGCGACTTGCCCAAAAAGGACATGGGCATTGACGTCAACAACAACTTTGAGCCCACGTACGTGGTGGAAGACGCGGAAAAAAAGAAAGTGGTTGAAGCGCTCAAAAAAGCCGCAAAAAAATCCAAATACATCTACTTCGCAACGGACGAGGATCGCGAAGGCGAAGCCATTGCCTGGCACCTCGCGGAGCTTTTGAAGCCCGAGCCGGAGAGAATCAAGCGCATCACGTTCCACGAGATCACCAAGGCCGCGATTGAAGAATCCTTCAAGCACCCGCGCGCCATTGACCTGCACCGCGTGGACGCCCAGCAGGCGCGCAGGATCCTGGACCGTTTGGTGGGATACGAGCTCTCCCCGTTCCTCTGGAAAAAGGTGGCCCGAGGGCTTTCCGCTGGCCGCGTGCAGTCCGTGGCTGTGCGATTGATTGTGGAGCGGGAAACCGAAATCCTGCAGTTTGAGGCGCAGGAGTACTGGACCATTGATGCAATCTTTAACAAGAGCGGCGTGGACGGCGCAGCCGGCCTCGACGCTTCCGCCTTGGACCCCAAGCAACTGCCCCAAGGGTTTTTCAGCGCAAAGCTCGCGGCCATTAACGGCCAGGCGCTTGATAAGTTTGAAATCAAGGACACCACCCACGCCCATGAACTTGAGAGCGACCTCAAAAACGCGGCGTACGCCATAACGCGTGTGGAAAAAAAGGAAACCAAAAAGAATCCGGCTCCGCCGTTTACCACCTCAACACTCCAGCAGGAAGCGAACCGCAAGCTCAACTTTTCCGCAAAGCAAACCATGCGCGTAGCGCAGATGCTCTACGAAGAGGGGCACATCACGTACATGCGCACGGATTCCGTAAACTTGTCCGAAAAATTCCTGGGAGACGCGCACGAGTATCTGGCCAAAACATTCGGCAAAGAGTATGCCCTGGCAAAAGCCCGCGTCTTTAAGACCAAGGCAAAGGCAGCGCAGGAAGCGCACGAAGCAATCAGGCCCACAGAGGCGGCCGATGACCCGAGCGCGCTCGCGAATGCTCTGGACGGCCAGCAGCGCAAGCTCTATGACCTCATCTGGCGGCGGGCCCTTGCCTCGCAGATGCCCGAAGCGATTTTAGACGCGACGTCCGTGGACGTTGGCGCCAAAACAGATGCGCAGTATACGTTCCGCGCAACAGGGCAGGTCATCACGTTTGACGGATTTCTTAAAATATATCCAGAATCCCAGAGGGAAGACATGCTGCCCGAGCTTGCGGAAAAGGAAAAAATCAACTGCGCGTCCCTGGCCCCGAACCAGCACTTCACCGAACCTCCGGCGCGGTACAGCGATGCGTCTATTGTGAAGGCGCTTGAAGAGTACGGCATTGGCAGGCCATCAACCTACGCCCCGACCATTTCAACCATCATTGACCGCGGGTATGTGGAGCGCATTGAAAACCGCAGGCTGAAGCCGACTGACATCGCCTTCCTGGTGAACGACATCCTGGTTGAGCACTTCCCAAATATCACGGATTACCAGTTCACGGCTCGCATGGAGGATGAGCTTGATGAAATCGCGGAGGGCACGCTTGACTGGGAAAAAGCAATCAGGGAATTTTATGAGCCTTTTAAAAAGAACCTTATGGAAAAAACCGAAACCCTGTCCAAGAAAGACCTCACCGAGGAGAAGACGGATGAGAAGTGCGAAAAGTGCGGCAAGCCCATGATCATTAAAACCGGGCGCTTCGGCCGCTTCCTCGCGTGCACCGGGTACCCGGACTGTAAGAATACCAAGCCCATAAACGGCAATGGCGAGCCCGAAGCCCCGGAAACCACGGATGAGAAATGCGAGAAGTGCGGCGCCCCCATGCAGGTCAAGCACGGCAAGTTCGGCACATTCCTTGGGTGCACCAAATACCCGGACTGCAAGGGAATCAAAAACATAGAAAAAGGCACGGGCGTTGCCTGCCCCGCGTGCGGCAAAGGCGAAATCGTGGAAAAGCGCTCAAAGGCCGGCAGGACGTTTTACGCCTGCAACCAGTACCCAAACTGCAAGACCGCGTTCTTCGCAAAACCAATTAACGAGAAGTGCCCGGACTGCAAAAGCCAGCTCGTGTTCGGCCCCAAGGGAACCTACAAGTGTTCCAGTAAGGAATGCAAGTTCACGAAACCGGCTGAATAGCTGATCCCCCTCCTTGATTTGCGGAATAGGTGGTTCCCCCCTCCTTGATTTAAGGAAGGCTTGACTAAACATTCCCCCTCCTTGATCAAGGAGGGGGTTAGGGGGTGGTATATAAAATTGACAACCCGCAACCCAACCGGCTATTATTACACTGTATGAAAACAATT